>CALFLO010000160.1 GCA_937880175.1 uncultured Gluconobacter sp. | reverse complement strand
ACCAACGAACGTGATCTTGGAGTTGTCGGACAGTTCGATCGTGGTGTTACCACCAGCAACCGTTGCGCTCGACAGGACACTTGCCAGACCATTGTTGTTCTGAAGGCCGTACTGATACAGAGCCATCAGGTTGCCAGCTGCACTACCGAAATCGGTGATCGTGTAGTCACCGCCAGCAGAGCCCTTGTTCAGAGCGAACAGGTTTGCAGCGCCCGAACCACCCGTGAGGGTTGCTGCGCCCGAACCGCCAACCAGCGTATCGGAAGAGGAACCGCCGATGATGGTTTCGTTGCCCTTGCCTGCGAAGGCATGCAGCGTACCGTTGGAAGACGCAGCCGAAACAGTCTCGTCGCCTTCATTACCAACGAACAGGTTGGTGGAGCTCGAAGACCCACCGACCAGCATCAGGTCAAGACCCGAAGCGCCGAACAGCGTGGACGTACCAGCGGAAACGGTCGTTGCACCTGTACCGTTCAGGAACGTAAGAGCTCCCGAAGCGGTGATCGAGTTGGCCGTACCACGGATCTGCCAGATATCGGTGGAAGCCGAAATGGTGTCGTTCAGACCACCCGAGACAGTGCTGATGGCACCGGTCGAGAAGTAGGTGCTGGAGCTGCCACCCGTGATGAAGCTGTTGTTGCCACCCGAAACGGTGTTGTTCGACGTCGTGTCGTAAACCGTTGCGTTGTCGCCCAGCGTGACCATCGAGCTACCGCCGAGCAGCGTGACCGTATCAGTACCGGTCTTGCCGTCGATGGTGTCCTGACCCTCGGAACGAACAACGTTCGTGCCGCTGCCCAGCGTGATCTGGTTCTTGCCCAGGCCAGCGCTGATGGTGTCGTTACCATTGGTGCCCGTGATGGTGTCGTCGCCGTCACCCGTGGCAACGGTCCAGTTCCCCGTGGAATTGCCGCCCTTGAAGGTGTTGTTGCCAACGCCACCAATGAACAGACCATCCTGGTTGCCTGCATTCAGGGTCACGCCAGCCCAGTCGCCTGCGAGAACGCTGACGTTCTTGGCCGTGCTGCCGGACACATCCAGGGTAACAGCCGAATTCAGCGTGTCTTCACCCGTCGTGGAATAGCTACCAACGGAGATATACTGCGTCGTAGCGCCCGAAACGGTGTAATCACCGCCCTGACTGATCAGGCCATGACCCGTGGTGGAACCCGTAGCAGCGTTACCGCCCGGAACCAGATCGTAAGAATCAAGCCCACCACTCGTGTGGAGGGTGGAAACAGCAGTCTGATACTGCTGAGCCAGAAGCTGGGTCTGCCCACCATTGACCGTGACCACGAAGGTCTGGCCGGAGGCGCCAACTACTGTAGTAATGTTAGCCATTACCATGCACTCCTAAAAAAAGGTTGCCTCGCACCGGCGGCCCTCGGACCACCCAAATGATCGAGCGACGAGTCTTGCATATATCAGAGCCAGATTATCAAAAGCAATCCACTTTACGCACGATACAGGGAATCATGATCCGTCACTTGAGGATTCGAAAGACCATGCCGGCAAAGAGTTCCCCGTGTTCAATATATGAAAACGGGAAAGAGCGGATGATCCGGCTCTTCAGTCAAATCCTTTTATATCAAAAAAGTTCCGTTAATGTTAATTTCACAAGAAATAAATATTACCACTATTGCGTGATGGCATACCAGACTGGACTTCAGTTTCCCTGAAACAAGCCACCTTCAACAGACACACCGATCCCGACAGGCTCATTCGTGAATTTCCCTACCTCCGCTTCGCTGCCCCCCCCGCTGACGGCTGACCATCATCTTGCATCCCTGGCGCTCCTGCTGGCCTCGGACGCATCAGACACCGACAACTCCCAGTTCCTCACGGATCACATTCTGTTGATTTCCTGGCTGGCAATGGTGTTGACCGAAGAGAAAGCTCTTACCACCGCCAGAATCGAATGCTCGCCCGGGCTCTATACCCAGACACGCCACCCCCTTCGCGCGATGCTGGAGAAGCATTTTCCGGACACGGATATCCGGTTCGTCTCCCAGACGTCGCGGGACGATGACACACACCTGCCCCTGCTGTGTCGTATTACCGAAGACGCGCCAGCAAGTCCGTCTTCGGTTCCGGTGATCCAGTTCGGGCCCCACTGCCTCGCAGGTGCAGTCGCACTGACGCAGGACAGTGCCCTGACTCAGGCAGGCGGTTCGCCATTCCTGAATCTACTGATGTCCGGGGCACCAAAGAGCCTCAGGCTCTGCGGGCAGATCAGACTGCTTCTCGATGAAAATCGGAAAACACGCCTTCTGAGGAGCCGGGAAGAGGATCTCCGGCGGGAATCACTCGAAAAAACCCAGACCATTCAGGATCTGCGAGTATCCCTCCGCACGCTCTCCAGCAGAGCCACACAGATGCCATCCCAATCATCCACACCTGAACAGGCAGATCAGCCAGCCCAGCAGCAGATCATGCCTCCCCCAGATGTCGAGCCTGCGCCGATTCCTCCCGTCTGGTTCCGCGCTTACCGACGCCTGAAGCGCGCCATCCGTCCAACTCCTCCTCAGACCAGCATTCCAGCTCGGGAAGAAAACGCCCCCATAGAGAGCGCACCACCGGCCCCGGCGCCCTTTGCCGTCCGCCGCGTCCTTTTTGTTGCAGGCGAACCCGATACGCCCGGTGTGCTGTACCGCTGCCATCGCAATGCCGCTGCGGCCCGGGATGCCGGCTTTGAAGCCCGGGTCCAGCCCTGCGCCTCGGTCGGCTATGACGATATTCGCTGGGCAGACGTCATGGTCTTCTGGCGTGTCGAATATAGTGGCCATGTCAGTACGATCTTCGATCTTGCCGAAGCAGAGAACGTCGTGACCGTCTTCGATGCGGACGATATTGTCTTCGTGCCCCATTATGCCCGCGTCGACATGATTGACGGCATCCGCTCGATCGGCGCCACGGAAGACCGGATCGAGCGGTGCTTTTCGGAAATGCGCCGTACTTTTCTGCGCTGCGATCAGGGTTCAACCACCACGGCGGAGCTGGTCTTTGCCATGCACAGCCTGCGGCCTGTCGTTCACCTGCTGCCGAACATCTATGACATGCACAACCTGCAACAGGCCCGCATGGCGCTGCGCATGCGGGGCGAACCCGGTCGCATCAACATCGGCGATGGTCTGGTGCGCATCGGATACGCCACGGGGTCGCGCACCCATCAGCGGGACTTCGCCCCCATTTGCCCCACCATCGCGGAAATCCTGCGCCAGCGCCCGCAGGCACGTCTTGTGCTGTTCCGCGAACCTGCCACGCACCGCCCCATTCTGCTTATGGAAGAGTTTCCCAGTCTGATCCCCGTACAGGACCAGATCGAGTGGCGGGACATGGTTCCCCTTGAGGACCTGCAGGACGAGTTCGCACGGTTCGACATCTCCATCGCCCCGCTGGAGACGGGAAACGTCTTCTGTGAAGCCAAGAGCGAGATCAAGTTCTTCGAGGCGGCGCTGTCGGGCGCGGCAACGATCGCTTCACCAACCGGCCCGTTCCAGCGCGTGATCCGCCACGGCGAAACCGGCTTTCTGGCCGACAGCCCGACGGACTGGCACGATGCGCTGATCGAACTGATCGACAATCCGGAACGACGCGTCCGCATGGCGCGGGATGCCTATCACGCTGTGCTGTGGCCGTTCGGCCCGCAGGCGCAGGCCCGGCGCATGAAGCTCGCCCTGAACTCCATGTCCGGCGATGAGGCCGCGGCCCTCGCCGGGGAAACACGCTTGGCCAGAGACCGCCTTGCGCCGCCAGCCCTGCCTGTCATTCCGACCAGCCACACCCTTTTTCTTCACGACGCGCTGGGCGACGCCCCGGTCACCGTTGTCATCACGTCCTATAATTACGAGGCGCATCTCCTCGACGCGCTGGAATCCGTCGCGGCGCAGACCCTGCCCGTACTGGATCTGATTGTTGTGGATGACGGATCATCCGATGGCTCGGTCTCTCTGGCCCGTACCTGGATGGAGCGGCATTGCGACCGCTTCAACCGCCTGATCCTGCGCCAGTCCATTGCCAACGCCGGACTGGGCGGTGCGCGGAACATTGGCATGGATGCAGCCGAAACTGTCCATGTCATGCAGCTGGACGCCGACAACACCCTGCGTCCCGAAGCCTGCGAAACGCTTCTGGACTCCATGAGTGACGGCACGGCCTATGCCTATCCGCTCATCGCATGCTTCAACGAACATGGGCCTGTGTTGATGGATATGAGCGCCGACACCCATCATCTGCCAGGCACGCCCGAACTTCTGGGAGACCTGCCTTTCAATCCGCTCTCTCTCGTCTCCGGGAACAGGATCGACGCCATGGCCATGGTCACCAAATGGGCCTGGGCTGCGGTGGGCGGCTATTATGTTTCACGTGAAGCAATGGGCTGGGAGGACTTCGACCTGTGGTGCTCGCTGGCGGAGCGCGGCCTTCCCGGCCATCACGTCCCGCAGGTCCTTGCCGATTACCGCCAGCACGAGACCTCCATGACGAACGCCTCCACTGAAAAGGACGCGCACAAGGCCCGCGTCGTGGCATTCGTTCAGGCCAGACACCCCTGGATCCGTCTCAGCGCCGAACGGGCCAGACCCCGGAAAAACTGAGCCCTTTCCAGACCAGCCATAAAAAAACCCGCTCCCGGACTGATCCGGAAGCGGGTTTTTCATGACCTGAAAGATCGAACCGGGCTTCACAGGGAAGCCCGATACGCCTCAATCAGAACGGTGCGTCGATATCAACAACGTCGATCAGCTTGTGATTGACGAATTCCTTGATGCCCAGACCAATTAGCTCGCGGCCATAGCCCGAACGGGCCACGCCACCGAACGGCAGATCAGCCTTCACCATCGTCGGATGGTTGATATAGACCATGCCCGTATAGATCTGCTCGGCAACCTTTACGCCGCGCTTGATGTCCTTCGTGAAGACCGAACCACCCAGACCGAACGGCGAGTCATTGGCGATACGGATGGCGTCCGCATCGTCCTTGGCGCGATAGAGCTGCGTCACCGGACCGAAGAACTCCCACAGGCGGGCTTCATTGTTCTCGTGCAGGTTGGTCATCAGCAGCGGCTGGAAGAACGCACCCTTCTCCGGCACTGACGGGCCAATGGCCTCGACAACCGCACCATGCTTCTTGGCTTCCTCGACCTGAGCCTTCAGATCGTCCGCAGCCTTCTGCGAGGACAGCGGTGCCAGCGTGGTGGACGGATCCATCGGATCGCCAGCCTTCAGCTTGAGAACTTCCGCCTTGTACAGCTCCAGGAAGCGGTCATAGACGGCATCCGCCACAATCAGACGCTTGGCGGAAACACAGACCTGACCGGCATTCCAGTGACGGCCGAAAGCAGCCCACTTGGCGGTCTTTTCCAGATCCGCATCGTCCAGAACCAGGAACGCGTCAGAACCGCCGAGCTCCATCGTAGACTTCTTCAGGGCCTGTGCCGCAATTCCGGCCACAACGGCGCCTGCGCCTTCGGAACCCGTCAGGGCCACGCCACAGACGCGCGGGTCCTTGAGGATCGTCTCGGTGTGATGACGGGCCGCGTACAGGTTGCGGAAGCCACCCTTCGGCAGTCCGGCTTCCTTCATCAGCTCGTCGAACGCAGCCGCACACTGCGGCACGTTGGATGCGTGCTTGAGGATGACGGTGTTACCGGCGGAAAGCTGCGGCGCGATGATGCGGGCAATCTGGTAGAACGGGAAGTTCCACGGCTCGATCGCGAACACGATGCCCTGCGGCTGGTGGATCAGGACGGCGTCGCCGGACTTCGGATCGGCAACCGGCAGCTTCTCGGCCTTCAGCAGCTCTTCAGCGTGCTTGGCGTAATATTCGAAGATCTCGGCGGACAGGATCGTCTCTGCCTTGGCTTCGGCATAGATCTTGCCCATTTCGAGCGTCAGAAGCTTGGAATACTTGTCGATGTCGCGGCGAAGGATGTTGGCGGCTGCCGTCATGATCTTCGCACGCTCGGCGAACGGCGTGTGACGCCAGCTCTTGAACGCATCATAGGCTTCGGTCAGCGCGGTCTGGACTTCCTGGTCGGTTGCGTCCGGGAAAGTCTTGAGCGTCTCACCGGTATAGGGATTGATCGTAGCATAAGCCATGACGGGTCATGTTCCTGTATGATGACGGGTTTCCAACATATTGGCACGAATGCCGAAAGACAAAACCCCCAACACTGCAACACACCAAAAGTTCACAGATCTGTGTTCGTTTGAGGCAGATTATCCCATAGCTCCTCAAGCCATGCTGTTGCCGTGCCATCAGATGGCGCGCGCCAGTCCCCGCGCGGGGAGAGCGAACCGCCCGAAACCAGCTTCGGACCATTGGGCATGGCCGAGCGCTTGAACTGGCTTGTCCCGAAAAACCGCCGCAGAAACACCTCCAGCCAGTGCCGGATTTCCGGCAGATCATATGAAACTTTCCGGTCCTCGGGATAATGCGCGGGCCAGTCGCCACGCGATACATCCGCCCACGCCTTCTCCGCCAGAAACGCCACCCGCGAGGGTCGGAAGCCATGACGCAGGATGTGATAAAGTGTGAAGTCCTGAAGCGGATAAGGCCCGATCGTCTGTTCCGTGCTCTGAACGCCCTGTCCCGTATCGGGCACAAGCTCCGGCGTGATTTCCGCGCTGACGATCCGCTCCAGCACCGGCCCTACACCGTCGCCCAGCTTTCCTTCGCGGGCCAGCCAGCGAATAACATGCTGGATCAGCGTCTTCGGCATTCCGGCATTGACGTTATAATGGGACATCTGGTCCCCCACGCCATAGGTGCACCAGCCCAACGCCAGCTCCGACAGATCCCCCGTCCCGATCACGATGCCATTGCGGTAATTGGCGATCCGGAACAGGAAATCCGTCCGCAGACCCGCCTGCACATTCTCGAACGTGATGTCATGAACGGGCTGCCCCTCCGCGAAGGGATGGCCGATTCCCGCCAGCATCGTCTGTGCCGTCGGCCGGATATCCAGTTCGTTCACTTCAACACCCAGCGCCTCCATGAGCGCATGGGCCAGAGAGCGGCTTTCGCTTCCTGTCGCAAAACCGGGCATCGTGTAGGCCAGAACATGCGTTCGCGGCCAGCCAAGCTCGTCCGCCGCCCGCACCGCCACCAGTAGCGCCAGCGTACTGTCCAGCCCGCCTGAAACCCCGATCACGGCCCGCTGCGCCCCGCTCGCCTGCAACCGGCGACGCAGCGCGCTCACCTGAATGGTCCAGCCTTCATAGCAGTCCCGCGCAAGCGTGCGCGCATCGGACGGCACGAACGGAAACCGCACGACCTCCCGCTCCAGCCCCAGATCCGTCATCGGCGGCGCAAGCGTAAACCCGACACTCCGGAACGCCTGTCCCGGTTGCCCGAACTGTCCCGTCCGCATCCGTTCTTGGCGCAGCAGGTCCAGATCCACATCCGCCACAGCCACTCGTTCGCCCTGCGGGAACCGGTCCGACTGCGCCAGAAGACGCCCGGCCTCATGGACCGAAACCTGTCCGTCCCAGGCCAGATCGGTCGTGGACTCCCCCTCGCCCGCCGCCGCATAGGCATAGGCCGTCAGCGTCCGCATGGACTGCGCCTGACACAGAAGCGACCGGTCATCCGTCCGCCCGATCGTCACCGGGGATGCCGACGGATTAAGAATAACCGTCGCCCCCGCTTCCGCCAGCTTTCCGCTCGGCGGGGATGCCACCCACAGATCCTCACAGATCTCCACGCCCAGCGTCAGTCCACGCACATCATCGGCCGCAAAGAGCAGATCCGCCCCGAATGGCACATCTTCATCAAACAGCCGGATCGTCCCGGATGTCTGAAGCCCGGACGTGAAATGCCGGGGCTCGTAGAACTCCCGGTAGCGGGGCAGATGGGACTTCGGCACCACACCCAGCACGCGCCCGCGATGCACGACCGCCGCACAGTTGTAGAGCAGATCCCCCCGCACCAGCGGCAACCCTACGACCGCGACAGAAAGAAGATCCTGCGTTCCTGCGACAACCTGCCGGAGCGCCTCAAGCGCCCCGTCAAGCACCACGTCCTGAAACCGCAGATCCTCCAGCGTGTAGCCCGTCAGCCCCAGTTCCGGAAAAACAACCGCCGCCACACCCTGCCGGTCACAGTCACGCAGAACGCCGAGCGTCCGTTCTGCATTCTTCAGCGGATCAGCAAGCGTCACCGGCAGCGTACAGGCGGCGATCCGGGCAAATCCCTGATGATACAGGGAGCGGAACAGGGTCATGACGGTCCTCCGGCAGGCAGGATGTCCGAATACGGACATCCGACCCATGGAAATATCAAAAACGGGGCCTGCACGCACAGCCCCCGCAGAAAACGGATGTTGCGAAAATGAACCAGTTCATCCCGCCGCCGTTCAGCCTTTTCAAACCCCGCCTCTCCGTCGGAGGGCGTTACTGACAAAGGAGACAGTCCCACGGACCTGCTGCGCTGGACCATTGCCTTCCTTATCCTCGCCCTGTGTGCTGCGGTGCTGGGCTTTGGCGGAATTTCGGCAGATTTTGCCTATATCGGCAAGATCCTTTTCTTCATCTTCCTGGTGCTTCTGGTCATCAGCCTCGTCTTCGGACGCGGACGCGGCACACGCCTCTGATCCGGCGTCTCAGCGTCGGGAGCGTCCCATGCGGAAGCTCCCGACCAGAGCGACCACGAACACCGCCACCGCATACAGCCCCCCCAGCTCCGTCATGGAGACTGGAAGACCGAACAGGTAATCTGGCGAATCACACGGCTTGTTTGGCCGTGTCGGCATCGCGGACATCCAGTCCTTGAAGCTGCCACCATGAAAAGCCGGGGCCCTGCATTCCGGCGCCGGGCTGGGCCAGAACTTGTGCTCCACCCCCGCATGCAGCACCGCCAGCCCGATGCTGGTCATCAGACACAAAAGCCCAAGAAAAACCCCGAACCGGGCATAGCGCTTCGGCAAGACGATCGTGACAATTCCGATCCCGATCAGCACCCACCACGGGCGGCGCTCCCACAGGCACAGCTCGCACGGCGCAAGCTTCAGCCAGTGCTCGGCGAACCACACCACGCCGAGCGCCAGCAGCGCCGCCAGAACATACAGACCGCCCAGGGCATTCGTTGAAACGGGGCGGTGTGTCGTTCTGTTCAGTGGCACGGATGGATCGCCTCCAGGCTATCAAGAAACTGCTTGGACCAGCTCCCTGCGGTATTGCGGGAAACCTCGTCATACATCGCGGACCATGCCGCATGACGGGCCTGCACGTCCATGGTCAGGCCGATATGAAGCGCATCGGCCATCCCTTCCGCATCCAGCGGATTGATCAGAAGCGCCTCAGGCATTTCAGGAGCCGCGCCCGCAAAACGCGAGAGTACCAGTACGCCGGGATCGTCCTCGTCCTGCGCTGCGATGAACTCCTTGGCCACAAGGTTCATGCCATCGCGCAGCGGCGTGACGAACCCCACATCCGCCATCCGGTACAGCCCGGCGAGGATATGCCGCCCGATCGGCCAGGTCGTATACCGGATCGGCACCCAGTCCGGCGTGCCATAGGCACCGTTGATGGTGCCGACCAGCCCGTCCAGCTCTTCCTTGAGCAGGCGGTAACTTTCCACGCCCCCACGCGACACCGGCGTGACCTGCAGGAACGTCACCTGCCCCCGATGTTCGGGATAGTTCTTCAGAAGTGCCTCAAAGCCCTTCATCCGCTCTGGCAGACCCTTGGAATAATCCAGACGGTCCACACCCATGATCAGGCGCGTTCCCTCCAGCGTATCCATGATCTTCACCACCTCGTCCGAGGCCGCGCTTTCGATTGCCTGCTGGCGGAAGCTGACGGGATCAATCCCGATCGGCACGGCCTCGACAGCCGCTTTCAGCCCATAGACTTCAAAACAGCCCTTGAGATTGGTTTCGTCCTCGGGCGTCTGCACCCCGATCAGATCACACGCGGCCAGCCCCGTCAGCAGCATGTCGAGCTTTGGCAGCAGACGCGCCACGCTCCAGGGCGGGAATGGAATATGCAGGAAGAACCCGATCCGCCCCTTGACCCCACGGTCCCGCAGCATCTTGCCCAGTGGGAACAGGTGATAGTCGTGGATCCAGACCGTATCATCCGGCTTCAGAAGCCCGACCAGCCGGTCCGCGAAGACCTCGTTCGCCTCGTAATAGGCGTCACAGTCCTCACGGGTGTAGCGGATCAGGTTGGTCCGGTAATGGCATAGCGGCCACAGGACACCGTTGGAAAAATTCAGATAGAAGCGGTCATACTGCTTCTGCGTCAGATCGAACGTCACGTAATTGACGTTGCCCACCTGCTCGCTCTGGACGGGCCGGTCAGCCGCATCCGCATGCTGGTGTCCCGACCATCCGAACCAGACGGTCTCCTGCGTCTGTACCGCATCATACAGACCAACCGTCAGCCCTCCTGCGGGCTGCGTACGCTCCCCTGGGGCAGGCGTCCGGTTGGAAACAATGATCAGGCGCCCCATCCGTGTCCCTCCGACAGATCGTGCAGCCAGCGTCGGAACGCGGCCGCATCTGGAAAATCATCGGGAATGAGCCAGCCCTCGCCACCCATCTGGCGCGCAGCCCTCACCCCGTCGCGGTCCGTAACGTCGTCACCGGCAAACAGTGGAAGTCGTCCCTTGAAGGGAGGTTCGGCCATCAGTTCGTGCAGCGCCTTGCCCTTGTCGATCCCCACGGGCCGGAGCTCGATGGCCATCTGCGCGTCCTGAAGGTGAAACCCCTGACGTTCCACCGGCCAGGCCGACGTCAGCTCCCGGAACGCCGATTCCGCTTCGGGAGCCCGACGGTAATGCAGCACCATTCCAGCTTTTTTGTGTTCAACACTGGCGCCCGGATGATCTGCCGCCGCTTTTTCCACGGCCGCCGCCCAGTCGCGGGGAACCACGGGAAGCTTGCGCTCGCGCAGGGCCTGATCGGGCGCGTGACGCACCACCACGCCGTGCTCGCCTGCGACGGCAAAGGGAATACCCGGCAGGAAATGATCGACCTGGGCAATGGGGCGCCCGGTGATGATCGCAAACGCGCCACCGAGCATGTCCCGAAGGCGCAGCAGGTCTGCCGTCAGACCGTCCGGAACCCGGACCTCTTCGGGAGTGGGCGCGATATCGACAAGCGTGCCGTCGAAATCCAGCAGCAGGGCTGCCCGGGACGGGGAAAAGGGAACCTGAATCATGAAGCTGTCATTTCTTCCTGTTTCTGGGTCATTCCGCCCCATCCCGCCTTATTCGAGGCCGGGATCGGCCTCTGGAGCGGGAAGGGGCTGCCCCGAAGACTGCGTGGGCACAGCCGGAGCAAGGGACGGCGCCGCACCGCTGGGAGGCGCGAGCGGAATGGGATTATGACTGTCCGGAGCAAGCGGTACAGGACCACCTGAGGCAGAACCGGGCGGGGATGCCGGAGCATCGCCTCCCTCTTCCACCGGAACCTCCGCACTGGCGAGCACGGGTGCCTTCACCGCAGGCAGAGGTCCCGCCTGCGGTGCCGTTGGCGCTCCCGCACAGGAGACAACGCGCACATCGTACAAAGGGCTGCCATAAGTTGCGACAGAAGGTTCCTGCGCCAGCATCCAGCCATCGAAAGACGGAAGCTGCGGGTCGCTTGCGTCCTTCAGATGCAGCAGCGCTCCGGCGTCCGTCGCCAGCGTCTGCGGCCGGCTGACACAGGCTTCAACACCGATGGAGAGGCTGTGATAGGTTGCATTTCCGCCCACCGGAATCGTCAGAAGCTCCAGATGGGCATCCAGCCGGTCCAGCACCCGCACCACGGCCTGCGACTGTCCCTGCCAGGTGGCGGCCGGATACATCGCGGGGGGCGCCACACCCGTTGCGGCCTGCGCGCCGGAAATTCCGGCCAGCAGAGTCAGTCCGAAAGCCCCACACAGCAGAACCCGTCCCGAACAGCGTTTCATCATGATTCTTTCTCCGGAACACCGCCCTGAAACGGGCTCTTCAGATCGGACAGCATGGCCTGAAACGTCTGCAACATGGCCTGAGGCGTAACCCCCATCAGAACCCCATCCTCGAATGCATCCTGAAGGGCCTGACGCAGCTCGGCATCGTTTTCGCGCAGGATCTGGACCTTCTCCACACAAGAGACAGGGTTGCCTTCATGGTCGACCCACGCAAACGCCCCCGTATCCGCAGTCGTCATCGCTCAGGGCTCGTCCGCCAGACTGCCCGCAGCCGGCTTTGCAGCCGCGGCCTTCTGGCTCTTCTGCAGGGAATCCGTCACCGAGAAGATGAACTTGCTCAGGAGCTGTTCCAGACTGATGGAGCCCTGTGTCTCGGTCATGACACCACCGGGCTTCACCACCGAATCCGCGCCGCCCGGAGACAGGGCAATATACTTCCCGCCCAGCAGACTGTCAGACGTCACGATCGCCGCAGAATCCGTCGGCAGTTTCACGTCCGGCGCCAGAGTAAAGGTCACCTGCGCCTGAAAGCTCTTGGGATCGACCACGGCCCCGGTCACGTGCCCCACGGTAATCCCCGCCAGACGCACATCGGACCCGACGGTCAGTCCGTCAATCTGGCTGAAAGACGCATGAACAGGATAGCCCCCGTCATTGCTCTGGTGATGCCCGACCATCGCCGCGACCAGAAGACCGGCCAGGCAGGCAAGGACTGCGAACCCGGCCAGAAGCTCCAGCCGGTCATGGCGAACCGTGACAGCGGTCATGACGATACCCTCGTGAAAATCATGCTTCCTGCACTACCCGACTCCGCTTCCCGCGTCCAATCCTCCCGCAGAAAACGTCCCGCAAAAGGCCCGGGGGAAATGTTATCCCCCATATCCCCATGTTCCCACCCATTAGCGGCCTTTCGCAGGCGCTTTTCCGGCTTACGGGCCCATGGTCGCAGGGCGTAGATTCATCCCATGACAGCTCGCCTTCACTGGACCGGCGTTCGCATGAGGACGCTACAGGTCATGACCGATCCCGACGACAGCGCCCTGCGCTCCGTCACCCTTCCCGCCGCGTGGGATGACGAGGCCGCGCAGGCGCTCGCCCAGATCACCCTGAACGGCGGCCCGGTCAGACTTGCCGCGGAAGCCGCCCGCTGGGTGGACACGATCGATGCGTGCCCGCCTTTGCCCGGCACGCCCGCCAACGCGCCGTCTCCGGGACGAAGTCTGTCCTATCTTCTGCTGATGCAGCAGGTGGCCCCCAACACGGCCCTGTGGCAGTGCCAGCCTGACGGCACGCCCGGATTCACGGTCCGCCTGTCCAGCTTCGTGCAGGAAACCGGATTCGCCGCCGAGCATTTCGTGGCCTGCCTGCGTCTGGCCTGCGACGCCCTGCGCCGCCTTCACGCCGCGACCCGGATCGAACGCACAGGTGAGCTGCCCCTGTTCGATCTGCCCGCACAGCCTGAAGACGAAGCCGCCGGACTCATTCTCCTGACCGATCTCGACGCCTGCCTAGCGGGCCTCGGTCTCGACTATGACAGTGACGATGGCCGCAACGCTGCCCGCGCGCTGGCCGCCCTCACCACCACGGTCGCCCGCGCCGGAACGAAACTGTCCCCGCCTGCCATTCCGGAATCCCCTCTCGCGGAACTGCGGATCGCGGCGGCCTCGGCCCATGCGGCGGAAGAAGGCCGTCATTTCTGCCCGATCGAAACCGGATTTTCCTCCCCGGCCCCGAGCGAGGGTCTGCTGGGCGTCGAAACCTGCGGCCTCGCTCCTGCTTTCTCACCCCTGCGCGAGGACGGACATCTGCGCGCCTCCACGCTGGCCCGTCTGGCCTGCCGTGGCCTGACACCCGAATCCGCACTCGCACTCGCGCTGGCTGGCGAAACCCCGCTCCCGCCGGTCCGTCCGGAAGCGCAGGCCGCCATGCATGCGGCCCTCAAAGCCGTCGTGGACTTCCTGCCCGCCGTGCCGGAACCCGATCTGGCCGACCTTCAGGCCAGACTGGCCCGGGGTGTGCGGCGCCCGCTTCCTATGCGCCAGACCGGCTTCACCCAGCGCGCGGCAGTCGGTGGTCACAGTCTCTTTATGCGCACCAGCGAATTCGAGGACGGAACGCTGGGCGAGATCAGCCTCACCCCGCCCCGTGAAAGCCCCATGGCGCGCGGCCTGATGGACTGCCTCGGACATGCCGTCAGCATTGGCCTGCAATACGGTGCCCCGCTGGAGGCTTTCGTGGAGCGATTCGCCTATACGCGCTTCGGCCCCGCGGGCACTGTGGAAGGCGATCCGTCCACGGCCTATGCGACCTCCATGCTCGATTATGCCTTCCGCACACTGTCGGAAGCCTATCTGGGCGAACACATGCCGGACGCACCGCGCATCGAGCCCAGCTCGGAAGACCCGACCCCCATGCTGCCCTTCGGACGCGGCTCCGGCGAAAGCCCGGAATGGAAGGACCGCGGGCGCCGTCTGAAACTCGTCAGCTAGGCCGAAATCGGGTTTCAGCGGCTCCGGCGCGCAGAATACATTGACAGTCACCGGACTCGCCGGTAGCTAGCGCCTGCGCTGAGAAGGAATCCGGACTGAATGACCGGGTAAGAAGGATGCGTACAGGGTAAGGGATCAGATCTCATGGGACACGCCCCTGCCGGTAACGACGGAAACTTCGACGAACGCCTCCGGCGTGCCCGTCAGAAGCTCGATCCCCATGCTGGGGAATTCGCCGTAACCGACGCGGGCAATGGTGACAGTTCCATGTCATCCCTTGGACTGGCGATCCGCGTGGGAACGGACCTTGTGGCCGGGCTCGCGGTCGGTGTAGCCATAGGCTACGCTCTGGGTCACTGGTTCGGATACAGGGCTTTGTTCCTGTCCGTTTTCGCCCTGGCGGGATGTGGTGCCGGCATGTTGAATGTCTGGCGGATTTTAAAGGATTCGGACATGGTGTCCGGGCCCAATGATGACGGGAGAAGCCAGCGTGGCAGCCGGATCGACGATTGACGCGCTCGGACAGTTCGAGCTCCATCCGGTTCTTGGACATCTGGGAGAAGCCCTGCGGTTCTCGCAGTCACCACTGTTCATGCTGATCGCCGCCGCCATCGTTCTCGCTTTCCTGTATATCGGAATGCGCCCCGCCGCAGTCGTACCGGGCCGCCTTCAGGCCGCCGCCGAGATCAGCTACGATTTCGTCCACGATCTTGCCGTCAGCACGATTGGTGAGAACGGCGCAACGTTCTTCCCGTTCGTTTTCGCGCTGTTCTTCTTCATCCTGGCTGGCAACTATCTCGGCCTGCTTCCTTTCTCCTTCACGTACACCAGCCACATCGCCGTGACCTTCGGTCTGGCCATCATGGTGTTCGTTATCTCGATCCTTGCTTCCATCCGTTTTCAGGGTGTCGGCTTCCTCAAGCACTTCCTGCCTGCTGGAACGCCTGTCTGGCTTGCTCCGCTGCTGGTGCCGATCGAGCTCATTTCTTTCCTTTCGCGTCCGGTCAGCCTGTCGATCCGACTTTTCGCCAACATGGTGGCGGGTCACGTGCTTCTGGAAGTGTTTGCCGGCTTCACGATCATGCTCGCCGGTCTGGGCGCATTCGGCCATGTGCTGGCCATCGCCCCGATCGCGATCAACATCGCGCTGACGGCCCTCGAACTGCTGGTGGGTGTGCTGCAGGCCTATGTGTTCGCCATCCTCACCTGCATCTATCTGCGTGAGGCCGTCGCTCACTGAGCCACACCGCTTCGCACTAACCCTTTAATCGACCCAACAAGGAACCTGACAATGGACGTTCAAGCCGCTCACGAATTCGGCATCAGCATCGCCCAGGCCGCCCGTGACCTCGGTGCCGGTATTGCCGTTTTCGCCCTCGCCGGTGTCGGCATGGGTCTTGGCAACATCTTCTCGACGCTGATCAGCTCGGTTGCCCGCAACCCGGCTTCGCGTCCGCATGTCTTCGGCATCGGCATGCTGGGCTTCGCGCTGACGGAAGCCGTCGCGCTGTTCGCCCTGCTGATCGCCTTCCTGATCCTGTTCGCCTGAGGTCGAACATGTACCGTACGCCACGCCTCTTCCTGTTCGCCGCTCCGCTTGCGGCCGTGCCGGGCCGTGCCGTGGCTGCGGGCATGCCACAGCTGAACTTCCACGATCCGCTGCTGATCGGACAGGTCGTCTGGGGAGCCGTCATCTTCGGCGGCTTCTATCTCGCCCTGAGCCGCTTCGCACTGCCGCGTGTCGAACGGGTGCTGACCAACCGTCGCGCCCGCATCCAGAGCGATCTGGATGTTGCCCGCAAGGCAAAAGCTGAAGCCGACCGTGCCAGCGCGGAACTCCTCAGCGCCCGTCATGAAGCAGCCGAGCAGGCCCGCGCCCATGTGGAGCGGATCCAGAGCGAAGCCCGCGCCAGCGCGGATGCTCACGCTGCCGAAACGGCCAAGCGCCTCGAAACCGAGATCGCAAACGCCGAGACCCGTATCACCCAGTCCCGTGAACAGGCCCTGTCCAGCCTGTCCGAGATCGCAACCAGCACCACCCAGGATCTGGTTTCGCGTCTGATCGGCACGCAGGATGAACAGACTGTCGCCAACGCCGTCACACGCGTCAGCGCCTGAAGGAGACGATGATGTTCCACGATCCCCGGTTCTGGACCGCCCTCGCCTTCGTCCTGTTCTTTGTCATCTTCGGGCGCAAGCTCTGGGTCGCCATCACCGGCCACCTGGATGCGCGCGCTGACAGCGTCCGCCACGACCTCGACGAAGCAGCCCGCCTGCGTCGCGAAGCCGAGCAGATGCTGGAAGATGCCACCCGCGAGCGTGAAAAGACCCTGGCCGAGACACAGGCCATGCTTGCACGCTCCGAAGCCGAGGCCGCAGGTCTGGCGGAACGCGCCCGCAAGGACGCAGAAGCCGCCGCAGCCCGTTACGAAAAAATGGCGCAGGATCGGATTAACGCAGCCGAACGTTCGGCCATCCGTGAAATTCAGGATCGCGCTGCCCAGATCGCCGTTGCCGCAGCCCGCGACGTCGTGTCGACCCGTCTGACGGAGAGCCCCGACATCGCCGCAACGCTGATCGACAAGGGTATCGACAGCCTGCCGGAAGCCCTTCGGCGCTCCGCTGCCTGATCCGATGCCCACCTCCACGGTGCAAGGTTCCTTTCATGACGACGGAAAGCCCACAAGGCTCTCCGTCGTCATGGCCGTTCTAAACGAGGCGGAAAATATCCTCCCCGTCTGTCAGGAACTCGCTGAAACCTTTGGCGCCGATCCTTCCGTAGAAATCCTGGCAATTGACGACGGCAGCACCGACGCCACGGTCAAAAAGCTTCTGCAGGCCCGCCAGATGCTCCTGCCCCGCCTGCGCATCATCAGCTATCCGAAGCGTCTGGGAAAATCCGCGGCTCTGCGAACGGGCATTACCGCCGCAAAGGGCCAGTGGATCGCGACCATTGACGGTGATGGACAGGACGACCCGTCCGCCATCCTGAAAATGCTGGACCGCGCCATATCCGCTCCGGGCGCAGCGCCCCTCGTCGTCGGCGTCCGGCGCAAGCGCAACGACCGCCTGTCCCGCCGCATCGCCACGCGCCTCGCCAACGGCCTGCGCCGTCGCCTTCTGAACGACGGCTGCCCCGATACAGGCGCACCGCTCAAGCTGTTCCCACGCGATCTCTTCCTGAAGATTCCGCAGTTCGAAGGCGTCCACCGCTTCCTGCCCGCTCTGCTGGGGCACTACGGCGCGCCGCTGATCTGCATCGAAGTCCAGCACCGCGCCCGGCTTCATGGCAGTTCGAAATATACGAATTTCAACCGGGCCCTCGTGGGGATCCGTGATCTTCTGGGCGTCATGTGGCTCCAGAACCGCACCCACCTGCCCGATCATCTGACCGAACACTGAAGCCGTCACCGGATCCGGATCTTCCGGGATCCTGCCGCATGCCCGGCCTGACAGAACGGCGCGGAGAGTCCCCATGACCCTGAACCTCCGGCATTACGCCCTGCTGGGCCTGCTCGCCTTCCTGCTCGCGCTTCCAGGCCGTATGACGCTTCCCCCGCTTGATCGGGATGAACCACGCTATATGGAAGCATCCGAACAGATGCTTCTCTCCCACAACTTCATTGACGTCCGCTTTCAGGACAAGCCGCGCTATCTCCAGCCGGCTGGAATCTACTGGCTGGAAGCGGCATCCACGGCCGCTGCTGAAAAGATCTTTGGACCCTCGGTCCTGCGCAAGACCTGGCCTTACCGGATCCCGAGCCTGCTCGCCGCAACGATCATCGTGCCCCTCACGGCCTGGATCGGCGCAACCCTCTTCGGGGGCGCTACGGGTCTGATGGCTGCGGGGCTGTTGATGGTCTCGACCCTGTTCGTCGCCGAAAGCCACATGGCGACCATCGACACCGTCCTGCTGCTCGACATCCTGTGTATTGAAGCCGCCCTTCTCTGCGCCTTTACCGACCGGCAGAAGAACCGCCCGACGCATCTGCGGGTCGCAGTCGCCTACTGGCTCGCCCTCGGGATTGGTCTCATGCTCAAGGGGCCAGTCGTTCTCATTCCGGGATTTGGCACACCACTGGCCCTGTGGCTTCTGGAGCGGGACCGCTCATGGTGGTCCCGCCTGCGCCCGCGCTGGGGCTGGCTCCTCATGATTGCGGTTGTCGTGCCCTGGTGTGTCGACATCGAAGTGATCAGCGGCGGTGATTTTTTCGCGCGAGCAGTCGGACGCAATTTCCTCGGCAAGGTGGCCCATGGTCAGGAAGCGCATGGTCTTCCCCCCGGCTTTCACCTGCTGGTTTTCGGACTGGCCTTCTGGCCCGGTTCACTGTTCGCCGCACTGGCCATTCCGGCGGTCTGGGCAAACCGAAAACTCCCACAGGTCCGCTTTCTGCTGAGCTGGATCGTTCCGCACTGGCTGGTGTTCGAACTGATCGCCACCAAACTCCCGCATTACGTCCTGCCAACCTATCCGGCGATCGCCATCCTCACCGCAGCAAGCCTCATGGCATGGCGCGCGCCCACAGTCTCACGATGGGCAAAGATCCTGCTCGGTGTCTATGGCGTCCTGTGGACACTCATCGGAATCGCGTTCTGTCTTGCTGGCAGCGTCGCACTCTACCAGCTTGAGCATACATTCTCGCTCTCGGCCCTGATCGCACTGGGAGGTTCTCTCCCCCTGATGCTGGGTGCCGTCCTGATGCTCCTGAAACAGCAGCGGCGACAGGCAGCCTTCTGTGCCATGGGCGCAGCGGTTATCGCTCACGCAGGCCTGTTCCTGAGCGTGATTCCCAATCTCCAGACCATCCGTCTCAGCCCCCGGATCGCAGACCTCTTCGACGACGTCCGTCCCTGTAATGACAGTATTTTGATCTCCTCATCCTATTCCGAGCCGAGCCTCGTCTTCCTTGCCGGTCCTAACACGCAGCTTCTGGGTCCTGCTGCGGCTGCCGGATATCTGCATGATCATCCCCAATGCAGCCTGGCTCTGGTTGATCGTCGGGACGAAGCCACTTTTACACGGGCACTTCTTGGATATGGTCTGGATGTCGTGGAATACGGTCGCCTGCAGGGGCTGAATTATTCAAACGGTCACCATCTTGATCTTGGGCTTTTCGCACCAAGATAGGACTTGGCCTCCGTCTCCATTTTATGGATGCCATAAAATCGAAACTTTACCTGTGCCGTTTATGGTGTTTCCGTATCCTGGAATCTTCAGAAGAGAGCCTTTGAAGAAACCGATTTTTTACCCTATGTTTCAAATACTATAATTGAATTAAAGCGTTGGTAGTTCAGCAGGAGAGTTTTGATGATAATATGCCAAATTGATGAATTTTCCGTTAATGGCATACGGGGATGGGCCACCGACACTGAAAACCCTTCGGAGCCTGTCTTCCTCCATGCCCTGGCAGACGGTCAGGAATTCCTCCAGTTCCAATGCGCGGACCTTCGTGAAGACGTTCATGCCGCCGGCATTCAATCCAAAAATACAGGCTGTCTCTTATACAAATCTCCGAGCCCACGAGACTCGACGACATCTG
>CALFLO010000159.1 GCA_937880175.1 uncultured Gluconobacter sp. | reverse complement strand
GTTTTCGCGGCTCACGCTTGGGCGTTATGTGGGGCTTGCGACGGAAGAGGACGGGTCGGACGGCCTGGTTCTGGCGGGATGCCGGCCGGGAAACACGGCGCTTGTTCCCGTTCATGCCATGAGCGAGGGCACGCGCGACCAGCTTTATCTGGCGCTGCGTATGGCGTCGGTCGAGCAGGCGCTGGAGCGTGGAATCCGTCTGCCTTTCCTTGCGGATGATCTGTTCGTGACGTTTGATGAAGAGCGCACGGAGGCGGGTCTGAAGATTCTGGCGGAGATTTCGGAAAAAACGCAGGTTCTGTTTTTTACCCACCATGGGTATATCTTAAATCAATCGAAAGAAATTGGCTGTCTGACGGAACTATAATTCCGTTTCTAAAAAAATGTTTACTTTATAACATTCCAATGCTTCGCAGTTTCGTGAATGACACCGAGTGACGAAATAGTATGAAATACAGTCTGGCTATTTTCCTTTGAGCTGATTTTCCATATAGCCATCCTGACATGGGTGTTTTGACTGGTTTTACTATTAAAAATGGTGTTTAACGGCATTCCCACTTTCCTTCACGGAGCACAGTCGTGACTGAAAGCCCCCGCGGTAGCCTGAATGCACAGCGCATCATCCCGCTCGCGACCCTTGCGGCACCTCCCCGTGGAATGGACCCGATCGTCGTTCGTCTCAGCACGGCCCTGTCTGCGGGCGTTGCGGAGATTCTGGAGCAGGAACGGGCGGTTCTGGTGCTGTCACGGCAGTCCACGGGCAGGCTTTATCTGGATCAGCACCAGTTCTCGACGCTGGCCACGCCACCGCGTGTTGAACCCACGGCGGATGTCTTTCTGCTGAGCGTCACGCGCAGTGCGCTGCTGCGGTATCTTCCGATGCTTGCGGGGCTGCCGCCCCTGTCTTTCAATATGGAGAAAGGGCCAGGGGCGTTCCTGCTTTCCGCCGGGTCCATGCTCGAGGCCGGTGTGCTGGAAGGTACGATCCCGCAGACGCGCCAGCGCCTCATGCAGCATGTCACGGATCTGCTGATCACGACGATTCTGGACTGTCTGGAACTGGAAGTCAGTGTCGCGGGGCGGCGCCGGCATCGGCAGAAGCATATCCGACACTATATCGAGACACGCCTGCACGAGCATGATCTGACGCCGCAGAGCATTGCGGAAGCGTCGGGCATTTCCACCCGGGCGCTCTATCAGCTTTTCGATGGCGAGGAGGGGGCGGTCGCGGGGTGGATCCTCAACCGGCGGCTTGAGAGGATCCATGCGGATCGGACGAACCCGGCCCATGATGCACTGCCGATCGCGCAGATCGCGCTGAACCATGGCTTTCGCAATGCCGCGCATTTCTCCCGACGTTTCCGGCAGAAATTCGGGGCGTCCCCGCGGGAAATCCGGCAGCGTTCCGCCTTGCGGCTGGGGCGGCTGAACAGACGGGATCGTCAGGGCGACGCTAACCAGAACGGGGCCGATCAGGACGGGGCTGACTGCATGCCCCGGACGAGGCGGGTAGTGGACTGGCCTTCGACAAGGTCCACCAGCACGACCTTGCCGCCATAACTCTTGACCACATCGGCACCGACCACCTGATCTTCGGTGTAGTCCGCGCCCTTGACGAGAATATCCGGCTTCAGGGTGCGGATGACCTCCAGGGGGGTGTCTTCGTCGAACAGCACCACGAGATCGACCGAGCGCAGGGCGCCGATGACCCGGGCGCGGGCCTCTTCCTTCTGGACCGGGCGGGTCGGTCCCTTCAGCCGGCTGACGGAGCGGTCCGTGTTGAGGGCCACGACCAGCCGGTCTCCTTCACGGGCCGCCGCCTGAAGCAGGCTGACATGGCCGGGATGGACCAGATCGAAACACCCGTTGGTGAACACAACCTTCGCGCCGTGTCGGTGCCAGCTTTCCACGATGCGGGCTGCCTGTTCGACGGGCACAAGGGCGCCTGTTTCTGGCATTTCCTGCAGCAGTTCGCGGGAGAGTTCTTCCCGCGAGACCGTGGCAGTTCCGAACTTGCTGACGGACAGGGCGGCGGCGGCGGTTGCGATGACGACGGCTGTTTCCAGCGTCTGACCGGCGGAAAGCACAGCGGCGACCGTGGCGACGCCCGTGTCTCCGGCGCCCGAGACGTCAAAGACTTCGGATTTGCGGCTGGCAACATGCAGCGGTTTGGCGGCACGTTGCCAGAGCGTCATGCCGTCTTCCGAACGCGTGACGAGGACGTTGCCGCCGAACTGGCCGGACAGGGTTTCCGCGACTTTCAGGACCTCGCCATCCGTGCGCGCCGGCAGGCCGCTGGCCTGTTGCGCCTCGATGCGGTTGGGTGTGACGAGCGTGGCGCCGGCATAGGCTTCGAAGGTGTGGCGCTTGGGGTCGACGATGACGGGGATGCCCTTTTCGCGGCCGGCGGCGATGATGGCGCGCAGGACCTCATCCGTCAGGACGCCCTTGGCGTAATCCGAGCAGACGAGCACGTCCGAAACGGCGATCGCACGACAGACTTCTTCCACGAGGCGCTGCTGGAGTGTTTCGGAAAGGGGGGTGAGCTTTTCGACGTCGATGCGCACGATCTGCTGGCGGCCGCTGACGACGCGGGTCTTGGTGATGGTGGTCCAGTCGGGGGAGGAGACGATGCCGTCCGTCTCGATGGTGGGCCAGAGTTTCAGGGTTTCCTTCAGGCGCGCGGCCGAATCATCCTCGCCTACGAGACCGACAAGATGGACCTGGGCGCCCAGGGCAGCGGCGTTGACCGCCACATTCGCCGCACCGCCCGGCACACAGCGCAGACCGTCATGCAGGACGACGGGAACGGGGGCTTCAGGGGAAATCCGGCTGACGCCGCCTGAAATATACTGATCCAGCAGCAGGTCACCGATTACCGTAATGCGGCCAAAGCGGAAATCGTCGATCACAGGCCTGCTTCTCCTTCAGTCATGCGCGGCGGTTCATATTTCACCGGAGCGCGCAAAAAGAAAAGGCGAGGGATGACACCCTCGCCTTTTACGAACCGGACCGGAGACATGGATTGCTCCGGGTCTTTGCTCACTCTGCGGCAGGACCGGCCAGCAGCGTTGCGAGCGAACGGCCGAAACCGGTCGGATCGGGAAGGGGCTCGCCTTCCTGCACGCGGGCCAGATCCAGCAGGACGCTCGCATAGTCCTTGACGCTCTCGCCCTTTACGACGCGCTCGGCCAGGGCCTTGATGAGCGGATGCTTCGGGTTGATCTCGAGGA
>CALFLO010000158.1 GCA_937880175.1 uncultured Gluconobacter sp. | reverse complement strand
ATCATCGGTGCGTCCTGTGGCTATCTCGATGCCTGGGCCATCAACCCGGCCCGTGATTTCGGCCCGCGTCTGTTCTGTTTCTTCGCAGGCTGGGGACAGAGCGCACTGCCGGCACCGGGCAACTACTTCTGGGTTCCGGTCGTGGCCCCGCTGATCGGTGGCCCGATAGGAGCAGCCCTGTACCAGTTCGGCCTGCGTCCCTTCATGCCGCGTTATCTGGAGCAGACCGTCACCGTGGCACCGGACGGGATTAATCCCGCCGAGCCGGTTCTGGTCGTCTCCAATCCCGAAGATCCCGCCTTTCCGGTCATCAACCGGGTCTCCTGAAAACAGCCTGAAACCTCTTGAATTTTCACGATTTTATGCTGGAGAGTACATCATGAACAAGAAAGACTGCATCCTCGCCATCGATCAGGGCACGACCTCGACCCGCAGCATCATCTTCGGAAAAGACGCGCAGGCTCTGGCCATTTCCCGTCGCGAGTTCCCCCAGTACTATCCTGAGCCGGGCTGGGTCGAGCATGATGTCGAGGATATCTGGCGCGATGTGCTCTCCACCGCGCGTGAGACGATCGATGAGGTTGGCGGCCCAGAGCGCATTGCGGCGATCGGGATCACCAACCAGCGCGAAACCATCGTGATCTGGGACCGTGAGACGGGGCGTGCCATTCATCATGCGCTCGTCTGGCAGGATCGCCGGACGGCGCAGGAATGCAACCTCCTGCGCCAGCAGGGCAAGGAAGCAATGGTCCGTGAAAAGACCGGCCTTCTGCTGGATCCGTATTTCTCCGCAAGCAAGATTGCATGGCTGCTCGATCATGTGCCTGACGCCCGGCGTCGTGCTGAAGCGGGCGAACTGGCGGCAGGCACGATTGACTGCTTCCTGCTTTGGCGCCTGACCGGGGGCAAGCGGCATGCAACCGACATCACCAATGCCTGCCGCACGTCGCTGTTCAACATCCACACGCAGCAGTGGGATGAAGACCTCCTGAAGCTCTTCAACGTGCCGCGCTCGCTCCTGCCGGAAGTCCGCGACAACAGCAGCGATTTCGGTGAGACGGAGGCCAAGCTGTTCGGCGAAAAAATCGCAATCGGCGGCATGGCGGGCGATCAGCATGCCGCCGTCATCGGGCAGGCCTGCTTCCAGGAAGGCATGGCCAAGGCAACTTACGGCACGGGCTGCTTCATGCTGCTCAACACCGGCGAGAAGCCGATCATGTCCAACAATCGTCTACTGACGACGATTGCCTATCGTATCGGCGGGAAGACCTTCTACGCGCTGGAAGGCTCCATCTTCGTGGCCGGCGCCGGCATCAAATGGCTGCGTGACGGGCTGAAGCTGATCACCCATGCCTCGCAGACCGACGATATGGCGACCCGCATCCCCGACAGCCATGGCGTGTACATGGTTCCGGCCTTCGTGGGCCTCGGTGCGCCGCACTGGGATCCGGACGCACGCGGCCTGATCTGCGGTCTGACGCTCGGCTCCACGCAGGCGCATATCGCGCGTGCCATGCTGGAATCCGTGGCCTTCCAGACCTACGACCTGATCCGCGCCATGCGCGAGGACGGCGCGATGCGGACAAGCATCCTGCGCATCGATGGTGGCATGGCGGTCAATGACTGGTTCGCCCAGTTCCTGTCCTCCATGCTCAAGGCGGAGGTCGAGCGTCCGGTCAATATCGAGACCACGGCCCTTGGCGCAGCATTCCTTGCCGGATTGCAGGTCGGGCTGTGGAAGAGCCTCGACGAGGTTGCGGCCACCTGGAAGCAGGAGCGCGTTTTTGCTCCGAAGATGGACCCGGCACAGCGCCGCATCATGATCGACGGCTGGCACGATGCCGTCCGCCGGACGCTGACGCCGCCTGCTCCGGTTGCGCAGCCCACGGCGGGGGTGACCTCGATCCGCGCGGCCTGATTGGTCAGGTCCTGTTCCCTAGAACCGGCGCCCTCGTCAGGCGCCGGTTTTTTTGTTTCTGTAAATAATAAATCTGGAATATAGAAACATATATTCCGTTATATTTACTAAATACAGACGCAATGAAGTTTCCGTGTAAGTAAATCCATCTTCCTTCCGGCGCGTCAGGGAACAACCTGACCGGGATCGTGAGCCTTGTTCTGCGTTGCCGCTCACGAAAGACCGCACTCGAGAGGAAAAATGGCATGAAACCAACGGAAAGACGCTCCTTTGGCCGGGGCGCAACGGAAGTCACGGCTTTTGCTTTCGGAACCGCCCCTCTGGGCAATTTCCTCCACGAAGTTGGCGAAGAAGATGCCCGGACCATGATCGACATGGCATGGGACAGGGGCGTGCGGCTGTTCGATACGGCGCCGATGTATGGGCACGGACTGGCAGAACTCCGGCTTGGGCAGGCCCTGCGCTGGAAGAACCGGGACGATTATGCCCTCACATCAAAAGTCGGGCGTGTCCTTCATCCCGCACCCCGCGCCAGCATCGATTTTGCGCCCTGGAATAACGCGGCCGCCAATACCATGGCATTTGATTACAGTTACGACGGTACGATGCGCGCTTTTGAAGATTCTCTTCAGCGGCTGGCGCTTGAGCGGATCGACTTCGTGTTCATCCACGATATTGACCGTTTTACGCACGGAAACGCGCAGCCCGACTATTTCAAACAGGCCATGAACGGGAGCTGGCATGCACTGGAAAAGCTGCGTTCCGAGGGTGTCGTCAAGGGCATAGGGGTAGGCGTTAACGAATGGGAAGTCTGCCACGAAGCCCTTCAGCAGCGCGACTTCGACTGCTTTCTTCTGGCCGGGCGCTATACGCTTCTGGAGCAGGATGCGCTGGAGAGCTTCCTCCCGCTATGTGAGGAGCGGGGCGTCACGCTCATGGTCGGAGGAGGGTTCAATTCCGGAATTCTTGCAACCGGAGCGGTCCCCGGCGCGAAATACAATTATTCACCCGCGCCTGCGGAAATCCTTGCGAGAGTCGCGCGGATTCAGGACGTGTGCCAACAATATGATGTTCCTCTCCCTGCGGCCGCCCTGCAATTCGTCGTCGCGCATCCGGCCATCCGGGCGTTCTGCGCCGGGACCCGAACGATGCAGCAACTCGACCAGAACCTTGGCTGGTTCGACCACCCGATCCCGCCCGGGTTCTGGGCAACACTGAAAAATCAGCAACTTCTTGCTGAAAATGCTCCCGTTCCACCTGATCCGGCGGTACGGGAGTTGCAGATGAACTGAAAACCCTCGCACATCCCGCTCTTGCGGAGCGGGATGCGGTTTTCATCCTTCAGGCGCTGAAGAACTGGCTGAAGCCCATCCCACGAAGGGCACGGCGATAGGCGATCGAGCTGCGATCCGCCATGACATGCGCTTCCAGCGTGGGATCAAGCGGCAGGTTTTCGGGCTTCTGCGCCTCGACGAGTGCGCGATCTTCTTCAAAGACCTTCCGGTTGAAATCAGAAACCGCCTGAAGCGGGATATGCCTGTCGAAGTTCCGACAGATCGGCGAGAACATCCGTGTCTTGCGGGCAGAAACCGGCGAGGCGGCATTCATGATGACCAGCCGGCCTTCATCCGGGAAATGGATTTCCAGCGTGGCGACAAAGGGCACATGGACGCGGAAATGCCGCAGCCATTCAAATCCGGGCTTCTCCCAGTCCTCATGCCCGACCGGAAAATTGCTGACCGAACTGCGATATTCCGCTTCAAATCCGTCCTGCGTCATTCTGGGCATATAGGACGGGACGACAGGATTATCGGGATCGGCGAATGTCTCGGTATGGACGAAGGCAAAATGCGCCACGTCGATGAAACCTTCGACCTGACGTCCTGCGAAACCCGCGATATCGATCCAGGGGCAGTTGATCTGCTGGTAATCCGGTTCATCCCAGTGCGGCATCGGCGGGATCGTCACGGTCCCGTCGGAATTCAGGCACGTCCAGATCAGCCCGTAGCGCTCGACGGCCGGGTAGGTGCGCAGGTTCAGTTTGGAGGGAATGGCGCTGTCAGGATGTGCCGGAACGCGAACGCATTTTCCGCCATTGCCAAAGCGGAAGCCATGATAGGCGCAGGAGATCGTCTCGCCATTGCCCGTGCCCATGCTGAGCGGAACACCACGATGCGGGCATAGATCATCCGCAATCACGATCGTCTCTCCTGCGCGATATAGGACAAGCGGCGCGTCCAGCAGCGTGACGCCCAGAGGTTTGTCTTGCAGTTCGCGAACCAGCGCCACCGGGTGCCAGCAACGAGACAGAAGATCCCAGTCAGCAGGCTCGAACGTGCAGTTGCGGGGCAGGGGAGCAGTGGCAGGCTGTGCGGTCATGGGAGGCTCCTGAGCGTGAGAGAGCATCATTCATGATCCGTCTGTTCGCGGATATATCAAATTATGCGGTAATGTGTTCTCAAAAAGAGGTCACCAGAGCACGTTCAGATGCTTTTTATGGAGTTGTGGCTTTGATCTTGCCGGTGCTGGCAGTATCCTTGCGGCAGTCCGGAAGATGGGGAGGCACGAATGGCGTGCTGTTTTCAGTCTTCTGTCGGCAAACAGGAAGTATGTCCGCAATGACCGTCCCGCAGCAGTCCAAGAGTTTTTTCAATCAGCTGCGTCAGATCAACGGAGAGCGTGGATTTCTGGCCAATCTGGGCGGTTTTTTCTGCGTGAGCTGCATGATGGGGCTGGGTAATCTTTTCAGCCAGTCCCTGTTTCATGAAAACATGGCATGGATTCTCGGGCCGCTCATGGTCATGATCGCGCTGTATTTCTTCGTGCCGTATTTCATCCTTCTGCTGACGAAGCAGCGTTCCAGCGAAGGCTGAGCTTTGGCGCAAACATAAAAAAGGGGAGATGGATCAGGCCCATCTCCCCTTTTTTATGTGCTCCTTCGTGACTGCCAGACGTCAGTGCGGCGTGTGGTCCTTGCGAACCTGCGCGACCTGATCGGCGGTCACGGTGTAGGTGCCGCTGCCGAATGTCTTGCTGACATAGTTCACAAGGCTCGCGACTTCCTCGTCGTCCAGACGCTGCACATCCGACGTGCTTCCGAAAGCAGGCATGCTGGCATGACCATCCGCCGTCTTGCGGTTCACACCCAGCAGGATCGTCATGATCAGATTGTCCGGACGCCCCGCGCCGACAACGGAGTTTTTATACAGGGACGGCGCATACTGATCGACGGTTCCCGCACCGTTCTGCCCGTGACAGGCAGCACAGTTCGCATCGAACAGGTTTTCCGGGGCCTTGTGGGACAGGTTGTCGATCCGCGTCAGCTCACCCGAGCGCAGATCGGGAATGTCGTTGGCCTTGCCGAAACCGTCACGCGGCTGATGATCGGCCGTGTCGTCCATCGGTTTGACCTGAAGCAGGAACGCCGCCAGCGCATGCAGGTCCGGATCCGTCAGATGGCTCGTGCTGTGCTCGACAGCCTCCCCCATTGGACCGGCCGCCTGGCTTTTGCCTTTCACCCGACCCGTGTGCAGGTACTGGACGACATCATCTTCGCTCCAGTCTCCGATCCCACCGGTCTTGCTCGGTGTGATGTTGGGCGCATACCAGCCTGAAAGCGGACTTCCAGCCAGAAACTCATCGGATTTTTCCATGAGCATCACGTTGCGGGGTGTATGACATGTCCCGCAATGCTCAAGCGCCGTGGCAAGATATTTGCCGCGCCGCAGCTTGTCATAGGTCGCGGAATCCCCGGTTTCCTGCTTTTCGCTGCCTGCCAGCATGTTCCATCCCGACAGTGTCAGGCGGATGTTGCTGGGAAAGCTGAGCTGGGTTGCGGGCGGCGTTTGCGCAACGGGTTTGACCCCGTTCATGAACCAGACATACAGCGCGTGAATGTCCTGATCCGTCATGCCCGCGTAGGAGATATATGGCATGACGGGATACAGATTTTCCCCATCACGGCGCTTACCCTTGCGGAGCGCCTGCTCGAAGTCATGCTCGGAATATTTCCCGATGCCATGATCCGCGTCCGGCGTGATGTTCGTGGAAATGATGTCGCCCATGGGCGTTGCGATCTTCAGTCCACCGGCGAACGGCGTGCCACCCGGCTTGGTGTGACAGGCGATGCAGTCCGCAGCCGTTGCGAGATAGGCGCCACGGTTCATGACATCCTGATCCACATCCGCAGCCCGCGCAGCAGGGGCAGACAGTCCGCTCAGAACCGTTCCACCAACAAGGAAAGACCAGAAAACGGTTTTGAAATCAGGCATGGAGCAGTTCTTTTTTCAGCGTATCGGCAACACGAAGCGCAAGGGCTGCGACGGTAAGGGTGATGTTCCCGGTTCCGACCGTGGAGAACACGGACGAACTCGCGATGAACAGGTTCTCGTGGTCATGCGTCCGGCAATGGCCGTCCACCACGGAATCCTTGGGGTCCACACCCATGATGGTGCTGCCCGAGGGATGATCCTGCGGGAAGTAACCCGGCGTCCACTGCTCGTCCGTGCCATGCATCAGGCCGATGAGGTTCTTGAACAGACCGCGCGTATGCTCGCAACTGCGGACGGTATATTCCGGCAGCTTGTAATAGACATCCGGATGCGGAATTCCGAGCGCGTCCTTGTGCGTGGTGCTCAGTGTCAGGCGGTTGTCCGGATCGGGCAATGCCTCGTTATGGCTGAACAGACGGACCGTGTGGGACGCCAGATAGCGGATCTGATCTTCCAGATCCTTTCCGACATAACCCTTTGAAATCGCAAGCTGCGTTGCAAAATCGACCTGGTTGTCATCGACCATGTGCACGAGATACGCGCCACGATCGCCCCGCCAGTCACCATCGCGGAAATTGTCGATCACGTTGGTCTCAAGCGGGCCACGTCCGGGCCACAGGGCCTTGTCGCCGCTGATGAACGTCACCTGCACGCCCGTATGGTCCATCATGTTCCGGCCGACATGACCCGAACTGTTGGCAACACCGTCGGGGCTCTGCTCGTCTGCCGAAAGCAGCAGGAGTTTGGCTGTCTCGATGCAGTGGGCGGCAACCACAAAGTACTTGCCCGTCACACGGTGCGATCCCTTGTCCGGATCGTAGTAGTGAACGGCCGTCACCTTCTTGTTCGCGCTGTCCCGCTCGATCTTGTAGACGACTGCGTTCGGGATGAACTTCGCGCCAGCCGCCTCGGCGTGATAGACGGAATATCCACCGTTATACATCGCCCCGATCGGGCAGATCGGCATGCAGTTGTTGTGCCCTTCGCAGGTCGGACGGCCATCATAGGGCCTCGTGTTCCGGGCCTGCGGCTCATGCACGACGCGGTATGGCGTCTTTTCGCTGATGAGCTTGCGGAACTGCTGCGCCGCGTAGGAAATCGGCAGGGCTTCCATCGGATAGGGCTGCTGGCGCGGTGAGCCCAGATCTTCGACCTTCGGGTCCGGACCGCACACTCCCATCATGACTTCGGCCTGATAATAGAACGGCTCAAGGTCGTCGTATTTCAGCGCCCAGTCACGACCCTGCCCATAGCGGGTTTTGAGCTCGAAATCGGACGGAAGATAACGCCACGCACAGCCGGCCCAGTGCCAGGTCGTGCCACCCATCATCCGCAGATAAACCTGCTGATAGGCTTCCGCGTTCGGGCCACTCGTATGCAGGTATTTGTTCGGCGTAATCTGGTTGGGCGGATGCTCGGCCCAGGGCGTGGACGGGAAGGGGCCCTGATAGGAGGGCTTGTTTTCCAGATTGCGGAAATTATCGACGAAATGCTGCCGGTCCACACGCGGTCCGGCTTCCAGCACGATGACGGAAATGCCAGCGCGCGCCAGTTCGTTCGCAATGGAACTGCCAGCCACGCCGGATCCGACGATCACGACATCGGCGGAGAGATTCTGATCAGAAGACATAGGAGATGCTGTTCCCGCTCTCAGGTAGGTTCCACGTCGAACTTCGATGGCGACAGCGCAGGGGCGCCGGTCGGCTTGTCGACTTCAGGGGGCTGTGTCGTCCAGTAGAACGGGCCGCCTGCGGCATAGGTCTTGGGGTAGATGGCGTCCTTGGTGACGTCGAACATCAGCGCGGAGCGATAGACCACGACCTTGCCGTCCGCGACGCCGCGATACCAGCCGGTCATGAGGTCATGGATAACGTCCTTGAGTGCCGGGTCGGCCTGTTCGACCGCTTTGGCGAACGCGGACGCATTTTCGTAAGTCCCGCCATCCAGAAGGTCAGCCAGCTTTGAAAGCTGGGCCTTGCGCTCGGGGCCAGACTGAAGAATGCGCTCATACAGCGCCTTGCCGATCCGCGGGTCGAGGGAAGGGCGGTCCGTGAGGCGCGAGGAGAGCTTCATGAAGCGTTCAAGTTCAGGGTCGCCGCCGCTTGAAGGCTCCGCGGCCACGACACTTCCAGCCGCCATAACGCCCATGCCAGCCATGCCCGTCATCAGCGTATCGCGACGCGACATCCGCATCAGCCGGTTCAGGCGCATGGCATTGGGGGAGGAAACATGGAGGTCAACAAGAGGGCAGTGACGATCTTTCGTCATGTAGGATCACTCTTCGCATACACTCGAGACTGATGACAGGACCGTGATCCACGCCACCTTCAGAGGTCCGCAGCCTACAGAGACGGCGTGATCATGCAACCGTGAACGGCCAATTATCCGGAAATAATCCTACAAAATGGCAAGTCGGCAGAGTGTTGGCTGGAAGGACAACATACGGAAACGCCGGTTGTCTTATTATGGTTTCCGAGGATTTCCAAAGATACCGGACGCACTTTACTGCGTTTCTTTGTCGTGAATTGGACAGAATCGTCAGATCGTCCCGATTTCAATTCTTTTCGGTATTGCGAATGTTTCGCAACTTTGGGTTTCAAAGGACAAATAGAGGACTTTTAAGGTCCTGAAAAAGAAAAGGGGCGCAGATACGACCCTGCGCCCCATGATCGTACTGCCAGAAGTCAAAGGGCTATGTGCCCACTCCCATGAAGACCAGCGCTGTCGTTATCAGTCCGACCAGAACTGCCAGAACGATGCTGCATTTCAGCGTGAAGCTGAGCAGGGCCCCTTCCTGTCCCACCAGCCCAACGGCTGCAGACGCTACGGCGATCGATTGGGGCGAGATCATCTTTCCGACCGCCCCGCCAACGGTGTTGGCGGCGACCAGAAGCTCTCCACTGACCCCGATCTGACGCCCGGTGGCGGCCTGAAGTCCCCCGAATAGCGCATTGGAAGACGTATCGGAGCCCGTCAGGAAAACCCCGAGCCAACCGAGGAGTGGTGCAAAGAACGTGAACGCCCCCTTGGTCATGGCCAGAACGAGGGCCAGCGTCGTGGACAGCCCGGAATAATTGGCCAGAAACGCAAAGGCCAGCACCATTCCAATGGCGTAGATTGGTGTTTTCAGTTCGCGCAAGGTGTCGCCGAATGTCGTGAGGGCATCCTTGGGGCGCATTTTCAGGAACAGGACTGACATTACCCCTGCCAAAAGGATGGCCGTGCCGACTGAAGAGATAAAATCTACCTTGAGGATCGCGGCATAAGGTGTGGGGCTCGGAACAATCGGTGCCGTTTTCAGGACGAGGTTGTGCAGTCCGGGGAAGCGGATGACGAGCACCGTCCAGTCCAGTGGTCCACCAGAGGCAAAAAGCGCCTTGAAAGGTTTGATGCTCCAGACAGCGACGAAAGCCGTCAGGATGATGAAAGGAGACCAGGCGCGCAGGATCTGCGGCCCCGTATAGGACGCTGTTTCAACGATGGCGTCGGCGGGTGTGTCACCTGTGTCGAAGCGGAAAATCCGGCTTGGCTTCCAGATCCGCAGGAAGACCGGGATCGCCACCATCGTGGCCAGAGGCGCGATGATGTCAGGAAGTTCCGGCCCGATCAGCAGTGCCGTCAAGGTCTGCGTGATGGCAAAAGTCGCCCCCGTGACCAGAATGACGGGCCATGTCTCACGGATGCCCCTTAATCCGTCCACCACGCCAACCAGCCAGAACGGAATGATAACGCCGATTGCGATCAGCTGCATCACGACCAGCCGGCCGACACCATAAGGTTCCGCCCCGATCACCTGTGCGCCCACGATGACAGGAATACCCATCGCGCCGAATGCACCCGGCGCCGCATTGGCGATCAGACACAACCCGGCCGCATAGATCGGCGGAAAGCCGAGGCCCACGAGCAGGGCTGTTGTGATGGCTACGGGCGCTCCAAAGCCCGCAGCGCCTTCCAGAAACGCCCCGAACGCGAAGGCGACGAGAAGAAGCTGGATGCGCTGGTCTTCCGAAACTGTCGAAATAGAGTGACGGATGATATCGAACTGACCAGTCCGGACGGATACCTTGTAGAGAAAGACCGCCCCGATGATGATCCATGAAATGGGCCATAAGCCGTAGGCAAATCCGTAAAGACCGGCTGCCACGGCCATGACGACTGGCATGCCATAAAACGCGACGGCCAGCGCAAAGGTAATTCCAACCGTAATCGTACAGGCGATATGTCCCTTCATATGCAGGCAGAGCAGCGCAAAGAAGAAAAACAGGATCGGGAGCAGAGCGACCGCACCGGAAATCCAGATATTCCCTACGGGATCGTAGACTTGTGCCCAGGATGACATCCAGGAAGGCTCCAAAATAAAAATTAAGTGATAATTAGAAATGGATCTCTTTTTATTATTTTCTTCTGGGGATCGTATTTTTTGAAAACAACAACGGCAATAAGAATAGAGTATCCGTGACGGTAAATTTTATGACATACTGTTTGAATTAGTTGGTTTTTGTGCGAGTTGTTTTGTAAGAGTTTTGTCCGCAATGAACCCACGCCGGTAAATCCGCTTTTTCCGGAGAGGGGGCGGACTGGCCGCAGACTGCGCGGGTTATTTCCGCTTCTCGGGACAGAGGTATGCGAGAGGACTGTTTCCGGAACCCGGAAATACAGGCGGACAGAGCATTGCGCGCACCGGAGCGGAATGCCTTGTCGTGCTCCCGGAACGGTGAGAAACTCGGGCAGCATCAATTTCAGAGTTGAACTGTCAGGTTTCCATGCATTTTCGTCTTCTTTGTGCGTCCCTGATCGGGGCCGGCTCTCTTGTTTTTTCGTCCAGTGCTTTTGCCTGGGGCCCTTATGGTCATGCGATTGTGGCAGATATCGCACAGGAGCGCCTGACGCCGCAGGCCCAGAAGGCTGCCACAGCTCTGCTGGCGCTTGAGAACCATCAGACTCTCGATCAGGTCGCGTCCTGGCCTGACACGATCGGCCATGTGCCCAAGAAGAAGGGCGGGGCGCCCGAGACGTTGAAATGGCATTACGTTGATATCGACGTGTCTCATCCGGCTTACGATCAGGCCCGCGACTGCCCCGACCATGCCTGCGTCGTTGAAAAACTGCCCGAGGAAATCAAGATCCTCGCCGACACGCATGCCTCCTCGCAGGAGCGTCTGGTGGCCCTGAAATGGGTCGTCCATCTGATGGGCGACATTCACCAGCCGCTGCACGCCGCCGAGCGGAACAAGGACATGGGGGGCAATGCGATCCGCCTGACCTATTTCGGCAACAACGCCAATGGTCACATGAACCTGCATTCCCTGTGGGATGAAGGCGTGATCGACCATGAGGCGGACCTGCATGTCGGCCCGTTTTACAGCATTGATGCGGCCCGCGCGAAGCAGGAAGCCGACCGTCTGGGCGCCCTGATCACGCCGGATGAGACCAAATACTGGGTGCAGGATCTGGACGGCGGCGATGTTTACAACGCGACCGTCGACTGGGCCGATGAAAGCCATTCACTCGCCCGCAGCGTGGCTTATGGCGCGCTTCCGGCCAACAAGGGCGCGGATGTCGGCAAGGCCTATACCGAACTGACATGGCCGATCATGGAGCTGCGTCTGGAGCAGGCGGGCGTGCGTCTGGCGGCCGTCCTCAACACCGCCCTGAACGGCGGCTGAGAACGGCTCCGAGATGGCTGGACGTCAGGATTTCTGCGTCCAGCCCCCGCCCAGCGCCCGGTACAGATGGGCGCCGG
>CALFLO010000157.1 GCA_937880175.1 uncultured Gluconobacter sp. | reverse complement strand
CCTTTCGCAGGCCTGTCGGTTGAACCCTGATACATTGTAATCTCCCTGCTCGAGCGCACACGGATTATGAACCCGTGAGTCTGTTGCGGAACCGACACGAAAAAAGATCTGCCCTGTGAGGGGAAAAACAGATCCGGGAAAGGGGTGAAACGTGAGAGGCCTGATTTTTCAGGCCGGTGTTTTGCGGTCCTCTCCGGAAGAAAGCCATGCGCGCCAACCGCCGGTGGAGGTGATGTCTCTGGCAGAGGACAGGGCAGCACCTTCACAGATAAAGCCGGTTTCAAAACTTCCATCGCTGAGTTCAACCTTGCCCAACCCCAGAGGCGCGGGAATTTGCGTCAAGAAAGATCCAAGTTCGGCGGAAGGCAGCTCCCAGACCTCGACTTCAATGGCACTCCCGCCCTTGTCACATCGCTCAAGTCCGGGACGCATGGGCGGCCCTCCGGGCAGAACATAAAAGCGGTAGCATGGTGCTGTCGTGGTGGCTTTGATGAGCCGGCCACCGCGGTCCTGCAATTGCCAGTTGAGCGGCAGACCGTCGAGATGTGCGCCGCAGACCACGACGCGCGCCTTGTCGTTTGCAGCAATACGCCCAGTCACAGGCGCCTCCAGTGTCTGCTCCCCTACGAGAGGCAGGTCTGACATCCGCTGGAACGCATCCGCGACGCTCAGCAGATACTGGTCCGTAAATGCGCGTCCAAAGAGGCTGATTCCCCATGGCAAACCGTTGGTCATGAAGGCTGACGGGACGGCAACAGCAGCGTAGTCCAGCAGGTTCATGAAATTCGTATAGACGCCGAGAAGAGAATTCGCAGCGACCGGCTGTTCATGCAGTTCTGCAAGTGTGACGGGCCGGGGCATCGTGGGGGTCAGCACGCAATCCAGGTCGCCCATGATGGCGTCACAGGTGGTCTTGAGATGCTGAAGCCTGTACGTTGCTGCATAGACCTCTACGGCGCTGTAACCTGGGGCTGCCTCAAGAACGTCACGGATGACGGGCAGGAGGGCTTTGGGATCGCGCGCCAGCAGGTCGCGGACGACGAAATACCGCTCCGCAACCCAGGGGCCCTCGTAAAGAAGTCTGGCCGCTTCCAGAAAAGGGGAGAGGTCAATGGGCACCGGGATGCCCCCCATCGCTTCCAGACGAGCAACAGCCTGAGCGAAAAGAGCGTCTCCTTCAGGACATCCCGCGAAATCGAGGCTCTGCGGAACGCCGAACCGAAAGCCCGGTCGGACCGCCCCGAATGCTGTGGACCCATTCCACTGGGGATTTTTTCGACTGTAGTCATCCGCTGGGTCGGACTGGGCGATCAGGGAAAACAATGCGCTGGCCTGACTTGCGGATGCGGTCAGAAGTGTCGTGCAGTCCAGTGTTCTGCAGGCGGGAACGACACCATGCGTTGAGACAAGCCCACGGGTGGCTTTGAGCCCGACGAGATTGTTGTAAGCGGCAGGGATACGGCCGCTTCCAGCAGTGTCGGTTCCAAGGGCGAAGCTTGCGATCCCGAGTGCGACTGCCAGCGCCGAGCCCGAACTGGAACCCCCGGACGGGAAATCGGGCAGCACACTGTTGCGACAGGCGCCATAAGGGGACCGGGTGCCGTTCAGGCCCGTTGCGAACTGGTCGAGATTGGCCTTGGCGACCGGGATGGCGCCAAGCTCGATAAGGCGCCGGACCACTGTCGCGGTTTCATCGGGAACGTAGGCAAAAGCCGGGCAGGCTGCGGTTGTGGGGATGCCAGCGAGATCGATATTGTCCTTGATGACGAATGGAAGGCCATAGAGCGGGAGGTTTCGGTTTTCCTTCGCTTCCAGATGGCGCAGAAAAGGCTCGGTTTCGGATTCATCGAGGATATGGATGAAGGCGCGATAATCTTCATTGATCGCCAGCGCTTTCATGCGCAACGCATCCATCAGCGCCCGGGGCGTGAGCGTGTTATCGCGATACAGGGCCAGCAGTGTCTGCGGGGCGAGGTCGGGCAGAGTGGTCAACATCGTCCAGTCCTTCGTCTGTTTATGGATCAGTCCCAGATGAGCACTTCTGCCGGGGTCGGATTCCACGCGTTGCAGGGGTTATTGAGCTGGGGGCAATTCGAGATCACGACGATCAGATCGACTTCAGCTTTCAGTTCCACATATTTTTTGGGAGCGGAGACGCCATCCGCGAAGACCAGCGTACCGTCCGGCGTGACGGGAACATTCATGAAGAAATTGATGTTGGGTGCCAGATCGCGCTTGCTCAGGCGGCCATCCTGAAGACAGCCGCAAAGAAAATTGTTACGGCAACTGTGCATGTAAAAACGGTCAGTTGCATAACGGACCGTATTGCTCTCCTGCGAGCAGGCTCCGCCAAGTGTGTCGTGCTGTCCGCATGTGTCGGCGGTGATCGTCGCCAGAGGACCACCGAGATTGGAATACAGAACTGTTCCGGTGGTCAGAAAGAGAGCCTTCTGCCTGCGGATGGTGCGCTGCACGTCATAGCGCTCGCGCGTGTTATTGGCATTGTAGAAGAGCGTATCGACTGCCTGATTGCCTTCGAGATCGAGCAGACGGAGAGTCTGGCCTTTCTTGACGTCAAAGACATAGGGCTCGCCTGCTCCGATGATATGGCGGGAAACGGCGTTGGCGGGATCGAACGTGCTGGAAATGATGGACATCGCTCAGAATTCCTTACAGGCAGAAGAGTTCCGTGTTGTAGAAGGCACGCCCGTTCTCGGCGCATGACTGGCGGCACGCGGCAGTAATCCCGGCATCACGGACGTCTTCCACAGCAAATTCGATCGGTTTGGGCGCGTAGTGGGGGGACGGATCCATCGGGTGCTGAAGTGCCGTCATGACGATGAGTGTGTCCATCGGCGCATAAAGGTCCACATAGCTCCCGGCACTGGAGTTGTCTGGGACGTAGTTCAGATAGCCGCCATCGGCGACCGCGACCTTGCTGAAGAAATTAACGATCATCTGGATGTCCTGTGAATCCAGATCCCATTTCCCCATCTCCACGAGCAGATTTTCGAACCCGTTGCGGTGGAACCCGTTGCGCAAATCCCCGAAGCGGCCTGCGCCATATTTCTCGCGTGCTTCCTCGGCATTCAGCACGCCGCCAAAACAGTCGTGCCAGCCGCAGGTATCCGCAGTAATCGCGAGCAGGACGCGCCCCATATCCGAGTACAGGCAGTGGCCTTCGGTCACGAAGGCCGTGTGCTGCGCCTTGAGTGTGTCAGGAAGATTCAGTCGCTCGGTCAACTGCTTCGCGTTCAGGGCCATGAAGGAGAGGTTTCCACCTCCCTCAATATCCGTCAGACGCAGTTTCTGGCCTGCACGCAGGATCAGGGAGCGATGGCTGCCGCCGGGAATGGTTTCCCGGTACAGGGTCGGATTGAGGGTCGGAAATTCAGCCGAATGGTTCATGGAATGACTCCTTAGTGCTGACGAACGTCATGCCGTCGCCTGCTGATGGCCTAGAGTACGGATCTGGTACTTTGGAATTTCTGAAGGATGAGCCCTGTCCCGAGGGCGATGATCAGAAAGGCTGCGGGGAACGCCACCATGTAAGGTCGTGTTCCGCCCGGATCGAACACTTCACTGCGGGGCCAGAGCGTATTCAGAAGAAACAGCGCTCCGCACACCACCGCACACAGATTGATCAGTGCGCGACGGATGCGCCCCTTTTCCTCGAAACCAAATGGGGAAGGTGCGTGAGACGTCATCCACTGCACGCGCCGGACCAGAAGCGGCACGGTCACCAGAAGATAGGCGAAATACGTCACCCCCACGGCCGAGGACGTAATGGCACTGAAAAGGGATGAATCGCCGTAATTGACGCCGAGGAAGGCGGCGCTGAACACGCCGACGAAGACGGTGGCGGCAACCGGCGTTCCTGTGCGGGGCGAGACCTGTGCGAGATGCCCGGCTCCGGGGAGGACACCGTCCCGCGCCATTGAGAAGAGAACACGGGAAGCCGAGGTCTGGATCGCGATGATTGCTGAAAATACTGAAATGGCGACCGTGGCCAACAGGATATGCCCAATGGTTCCGGATGTGATGGCATTGATGACGTAGGGTACGCCCACTGTCGCAAGTTCGCCGGAAGACAGCGATGGCGCTGCCATCAGGGCGCCCAGAATGACGAGCCCACCTGCGACGAATGACAGCAGAAGGCAGCGGATAATCGCGCGGGGCGCCGTCCGTGCCGGATCGCGCGTTTCTTCTGAAAGTTCGGCGGCGCTGTCAAAGCCATACATGACGTAGACGGCCATAAGCATCGAAGCCAGAAAGGCGCCGGAGGATGACATTCCCGGCGACATATGGGTCGTGTCGACGGTAACAGCCAGGCCGCGCCGGGTATTGCAGAAAAGTGCTACGATCAGCACGCATAATCCGGCGATTTCCGCATAAACTCCGGTCACCGTGACGAATGCTGAAATACGCACGCCTGCGCATGAGATAACCGTGCTGGCCAGAATGGTCGCCGTACCTAGAATGACCGCGTTTTCAGCGCCCGTCAGCGTTGTCACGTTCGGGTCTCCGCCAATGACCTGAAATCCATCCCACAGGCTGGGAAGAATGGATTGCATGGCAATGGCAATGGCGGACACGCTGATGATGTAACCGATCAGCGTCAGCCATCCGGCGAGCCATCCTACGTTCCGGACCGCCAGTCGCGACGACCACTGGTAAATGGCCCCTGCAACCGGGATATGCGCAGCGATTTCTGCAAAACAGAGCGCTACGCAAAACTGTCCGAGGAAAACGAGTGGCCATGTCCAGAAGAATGCGGGGCCACCAAAAGAATAGCCGAGCGGAAACAGCTCAAACACTGTCGTCAGAACCGAGACGAACGAAAAGCCGGCGGCAAAGGATGCAAAAGGCCCGAGATCCCGCCGCAGCTCCTGCTGATAACCGAGGAGTGCGAGACGTTCGTTATCCGGTTTCGGGCGGAGCGACAGAGGAGGCGTTTCCCCGTAGACCGTGCCGTCGGGGCTCACGGTGTTACACACATCGTAAGCGGACAGGCGCTCCGGCCTCGTCGGTGGCTCGTCTTTGCGAGAAGACATGTATGGTGTGTCATCGTCATTCTTCTCCGGCCTAATCAGACGGAGATGGCGCACACATCACGAAAGATATGCGACGCCATTTCCGGCATCTCAATATCTCCCGGGCTTTTGTCCCGCCGTGTAACCTCGCAACCGAGGCCGCGCGCTCTCGGACCAGACATTCAGAGAACTGAATCGGAACCCTAGCGGCTTTCCAATTTTTATATCGGACCCGATATGGGTTTACAACAATAAAATTTCGTACCCGGAACTGATTCCAGTCCTTCCCGGCGATGTGATGCCTGAAATTTTCCTTGACCCGTTTTTGTATCGGAAGGAGATTGAAATGAATGGCGCGCTAGGGTTCCGCCCCAACTGACGTTGGGAGACTGGTCCGAGAGCACGCGACCTCGGCTTCGAGGTTACACGGCGGGATAAAAGCCCGGGAGATAACGCTGCAGTGGCCCGGAAGGCCGCCCGGCTTATGTGTAATCGGAGTGCAGGACCATGATGAATACTTTTTCCACCATCCCTCTGCAGTCTGGATTTCCGCGCTATGTTTGATCGCGTTCTTATTGCCAACCGCGGTGCAATTGCGTGCAGAATCATCAGAACATTAAGAACCATGGGGATCAGTCCGGTCGCGGTTTATGCCGAGGCGGATGCAGCAAGTCTGCACGTTCGTGATGCGGATATCGCTGTGTCGCTCGGTGAAGGGGGGCCTTCGCAGACTTATCTGAATGCGAAACGAATTATCGAGATCGCAAAGGAAACGGGAGCTCAGGCGATCCATCCAGGATACGGCTTCCTGTCAGAAAATGTTGGGTTCGCCGAGGCATGTCACGCCGCAGGGATCAGTTTTATCGGCCCTGAACCGGCCCAGCTTCGGGCGTTCGGCCTGAAACACGAGGCCAGGGCGCTGGCTGCGGCCAAAGGCGTGCCGCTCCTCGAAGGGTCGGTGCTGCTACAAAATCTGCCAGATGCGCAGGCTGCCGCGGAAAAAGTTGGCTATCCGGTCATGCTCAAAAGCACGGCCGGGGGCGGCGGTATTGGCATGCGGGTCTGCAAGAGCGAAGCGGAACTCGTCGGAATATTCGATACTGTGCGTCAACTGGGGGAAAATAACTTCAGCGATTCCGGCGTTTTTATCGAAAAATATATCGAGCATGCGCGTCATCTCGAAGTTCAGGTTTTCGGGGACGGTCGGGGAGAGGTAATTTCCCTCGGTGTCAGGGATTGTTCAGTTCAGCGGCGTAACCAGAAGGTTATTGAGGAGACACCTGCTCCGGGACTGCCGGAGGGAATGGGCGATGCTCTTTGCGAAGCAGCGGTCCGGCTCAGCAAGGCGGTCAACTACCGAAGTGCCGGTACGGTGGAGTTTGTCTATGACGCTGCGTCGAGAGATTTCTATTTTCTGGAGGTCAATACCCGTCTCCAGGTCGAGCACGGCGTTACGGAAGAAGTCTGGGGTGTGGATCTCGTCCGCTGGATGATTGAACTGGCGGCCGGAACCCTTGCTCCTCTTTATTCGCTTGTCGAAGCGCTCATACCTTCGGGCCATGCGATCGAGGCGCGGATTTACGCTGAAGATCCGGGAAAGAATTTTCAGCCATCTCCCGGTCTTCAGACGGAAGTCAGTGTCCCAGTTACGGACGCCAAGGGTCTGCGGGTCGATAGCTGGC
>CALFLO010000156.1 GCA_937880175.1 uncultured Gluconobacter sp. | reverse complement strand
GAGATATAGAGCCTTTATTCATTTTTTGTTATTAATGAAGTTTGATTTGTGAACAATTTTGATTTTGGAATTCTGCCTCTTCTCCTTGAAGCTTTCTTGTAACTTCTTCTCATTATCTTGCATCAATTGCCTTCTTTCCGCCTGATCTCTTGCCTTTTGAATGTTATGTTTTAATGATTGGAAGATGCCCATGTTCTCTGTGGGGGAAGCGCCAGCGATAGGAGTCCTTGGTTTAGCTACTTCTGTTATCTTCAGTTTCGAACGAACCCATTTGTTTCTCAAAATCATTGTCTGTAGGACGGAGAAGGCACCATTAAAGGCAAAGTAGAGGACCACAGCGGACGATAAGTTCATTGTGGCCGGTATAGAAATGATCGGTAGAATAGTGAAAAGACGCTTCATGGGAGAACTGAATTGTTGAGCACCAGTCTCACCCCCCAGCCTTGTAAATGAGATGAACACAGCGGCAGTGATTACTTGCAAACCTAAGTAAGGGTCTGCTTGAGTCAAATCTGTAAACCAAGCGACACCTTGATTAGCGAACCCATCTACTGGGTAGTTAGCCATGTGTCTCAATGCGTTGAAAAACCCAAGGGCAATTGGAATTTGTAGCATGGGTGCGGCCAGCCATCTGTTCTTAATGCCGTGCGAGGAGAGCAGTTTCTTCCTTTGCATGGCGACTAGCTGACCTTGTTGCAAATCTGTAGTGGACATTAGTTTATTATTCAAGGCGTCCAGCTCGGGCTTGATGTGGGAATTTCTAGCAACAGTATCAGAGGACTTGACATAGAGGGGAAACATCAGGCATCGAATGAGGATGGTGGTGGCCGCGATAGTTCCCCACCAAGGCAACCCAGAGTAAACATGAACGGCCTCCAAGACGTGTTGGATAATGTCCGAGGGCCAGTACCAGGTTTGGGCCAGGCCAATGCTATTTAGGTACCCTATATGGGAGGACAACTCGCCCACTGTTTGGGTCGTGTTAGCGATAAGGTCCGAAGTAGAAGCGGAAAGAGAAGGAGCTGAAGAGGTTAATTCATCGATGGAAGGCAACTGGGTTTGGATTTCCGAGACATCGTTGGCATTTGGGCCCGTCGAATTAAATCTTTTGGCCTGAAAAACGATCCATGACGGATGGGGCCGGGGCAATACTATGGTGCGAGCGGTGGCCAGTCTGGAAGAGGCAGCAAATCTTGACGTGACGAGTCGAGAGGTGAGTTTGAACATCGTCGGGGAGGTTATTCTGTGGCTCCGCTTGTACGTGAACAGATACGTATAGAGGGCGAGCCACTGGTTAAATTTTTCATGGCTCGGATTACTTCCGTACTGCTGGCTAAAATCGAAATCTCGGCCTGCTGAGAGTGTTTTGAGCAATCAAGGGAACATCTGAACGTGGAAGAGCAGACGAGGCATTAGCTCGAACATAAGAACGGAACACGTCATGTTGACTATCACGAAAAGATTGGTGACCACCGATGTGCGGTCGCGAACACTGTTAAGCAGTTTAAACGGGAAAATGTCCGACGCACTGGCGCTGCTGCGTCAGCAGCAGCAGCCCAGCGTGGATGTGGAGCGGCTGCACACGATGCTAGCGCGCGCCCCTGCGCTTGCCCATGCCGACACTATAGCATACATGTGGTATCAGCATGTGATGCCACGCCGGTTGCCAGTAGAGGGTCGCCTGCTATGTGAAATGGCTGGCGTAGCATTGTACCAGGACAGGCTCTTCTTACCCGCGCAATTCCTCCAGCACTACCAGGCGATGAATCGCGATCGCCGCACTAGCCCAGAAGATGAACTGATTGAGTATGAGCTTAGACGGATTAAAGTCGAAGCGTTTGCGCGTGGCACAATGCACTCCACGGCGCTCAGGGAAAAGTGGAAGGTATTCTTGCAGGAGATGGATACACTACCAGGGCAGCCGCCATTAAGGCTGCGCGACTTCCCGCAAATGACCAAGGCTATGGGCATAGCATTGGCGCAGCAAGATGAGCAAGCAGCCGCCCTGGCGTTGTTTGGACGACAGCCCCTAGTGATAAAGAACGAATGGTCACTACCGCTACTACTGGCTGGTGTCCTTTGGCATGTTCCCGGCCCAGCGCAGGCGCGACGTGTGCTGGCGGAGTTCCGTCAAAGTTATCGCGGGCTGCCGCTGCTGGATGCCGAACTGGTGATAAAGAGAAGAGGATTTGAAATCAACACATAAAGCTGGGTGAAGCATCGCTGCAACAAGGAGCAACGCGTGTTAGCAAGCGGTAATGAAATACAAGGAAATCAATTTCTTCAAGGGCCATCCAAGCTCGAGGTTGCTGCCTCGAGAAGCAGTAATTCAAGCGACTGCGGCTATATTGGGCCCCGAGACCAGGGAGTACGATAACGACCCCTTTAACAGGCATCCGCTGACGTACGGTTCGGACGAAGGTGCCCTGTGGGTGCGAGAGCAGATTTGTACGTTCCTGAATGATCAGCTGTTTAAGTTCGAAAATGGGGCTCGGAGCAGGACACGGGCAGACTATTTGAATCTGAATAGCGGCGCTTCGTATGGCATGCTGAACATCCTTCTGCAAACAACCCTGTCTCTTATACACATCTCC
>CALFLO010000155.1 GCA_937880175.1 uncultured Gluconobacter sp. | reverse complement strand
ATACCATATCCACAGCCGCCTGCTTCATAGCAGAAGTGGAGCGTGACATCGGGCGCTGCCAGGCGTGCCACCAGGCGCCGTATGGCATCGGGCGTGTTGGGAATAGTCCCGTGGAACCGGATCTCTCCCGATCGCCCGTCATTGGCGACCGCCACGGCAATTGTCTCCTTGTGAACGTCCAGGCCAATAAATTTCGCAGTCGACATTGTCATTCTCCTCTCCTGACAAAGTGAGCTTACGCTCCCCCTGACCTCGGAAAACGAGGCGAATGACGGTCATTGGGTCTATAGACCGGCCTGAGAGAGGACGGATTTATGGGTAAGGTTACGCGGAAGAGGTATTCGGCCGAGTTCAAGGCGCGTGTTGCACTGGAGGCGAGCAGACGATTTCCGAATTGACGTCGAAGTATGGTGTGCATCAGACGATGATTGCCTAGTGGAAGCGCCAGGCCATCGAGGCCATGGCGGCGACTTTCTCCCGTCAATCCGGCGTCCAATCTTCAGAACGTAATCCATTTACCCGAGTAAATTCCCGTATATTTCCGGTTATAACGACCAGTCCTTTGCTCCGGGCATGCCCCGCAATCATTAAGTCGTATGGTCCGATAACACATCCATGAGCTTCCAGATCAGCCCTAATTTCTGCTGTATGTGCTGCCGCATCATCGTCAAATGGCAAAACAGACAAACGCGCAGCAAAATGCTCTACCTCACGTCGGATTTTTGCCGGATTTTGAGATTTTTCCGCCCCATAGAGGAGTTCGTAAAGCACAACATCTGAAATACAGAGGGCCTCGGCGTTATCGTTGAAACGCTCGCGTAAGCCCTTTGGACGGTCACGCAAGACGCGGATACAAAAATTTGTATCGAGCAGATAACGTAGCATCAAAAGCTTTCGCGTTCCTGCATTGCGGGTTGATTGCGTTCAGGTAACTCAGTGCCGGAGGACGAAAAAAAATCATCCCATGCGGCATGCGCGGGCGCAATAATGCGTCGTACGCCATCGGGAATGATCACGACGTCCTTCAGACTAAGGTCAAAGGCAACAGCCTTGGGAAGCCGTACAGCCTGAGAACGGTTGGAAAGAAAGAGAGTTGTGCGGGCAAGCATGGCATCCTCCATATGGGATATACTGAACGTATATCCATAAATTGATCTGATACCAACAAAATTCGTTCAGCTTTAAATTCGACTATTTTCCGTCCCTACCCCTGAAACCAACGTCCATAACGAACATCAAAATATACGACGGCTTTTTATCTTTTTCCGCCGAGATCAGACCTGCCCCTCTTCTCCCGAAGAAGATTAGCCATAGTATGTTTTATACTCCTTAAGATTCATTCCAATCCGATAGGGCCCTTCGAACAGATCCCCGAGGGCCAGACGCCGTCGCAACGTCAGACGGCGTTGCGCCAGGTGATACATCCGGTCGTGCAGCAGATGGCAGCGCTGACAGAGCGCACGCAGATTGCGCCACCGGTTGCTGGTGGGGTCGTGATTCAGATGAGCCGCTGCCAGTACCACTTTCGTCTGTCGCATCTGCAGATGCTCAATCAGGTCGGGAGGGGACACCCGCCTGCCCCGGCCATTGAACCAGTGTCCTGTTTCCGGATGCTTCCATCGACCACCCGGCAGGACCTGAAGATGATATCCATGCGGCCGGCCGCAGCGCTGACAGACACCCCCTGCCCGCTCGAACCGCACCTGCCGGCTCAGTTCAGGCCAGTTGGGAGGGTAAAGCGCTTTTAGTTCCGGTCGGATCGGCATTCCCGTGTCCTATCACACAATCATAGTTCGATAGAGACCTCCTGCAGGTCCTGATCCCCGAGGTCGCGGATCAACTCCACTGACAGTGCGTTCCGAACTCTGGCCGACGACACCGAAGCGGCCTTATGCTCTTGACCATGACGTCTCCCTCCCCCGATCCCGTCCGTCTGACCGAAGCCCTTTTCTTCCAGAGCAGCGGTCCTGTGTCCCGGACGACACTGGTACGTGTCTTGGGAGAGGACGTGGAGATCGCCCAGATCCTGAGCGAGGTGGCGAGGCGTACCAAGGGGCTGGGGTTTGAACTCGTCGCGGTCGGAGACGGGTGGATGTTCCGCACCGCTCCCGATCTCGCAGAGGCCCTGAGAAGTGTACTGGAGAGGCCCCCCGAACGCCTGCCCCGCGCCGTGCTCGAGGTGTTGCTGCTGATTGCTGCGCGTCAGCCGGTCACCCGGCCCGAGATCGAAAGCTTCCGGGATGCCGCCCTGCCCCAGAAGACCCTGGCCCTACTGCAGGAGAAAGGCCTCATTCGTAGTGTCGGCCGCAAGCCGGTGCCCGGCCAGCCTCAGCTCTGGGCCACGACCGAAGCCTTCCTCGTGACCTATGGCCTGCGATCCTTGGCGGAACTAGATCCGCTGCTCGAAGGCCTGAGAGGCCCACTCTAAACCCTTTTGGGCTCGTTCTACGGGTTTCTAGGACTGTTTTCGGTCGTTCTAACACGTGGTAATGTTCTCTTACCGCGTGTTAGATCAGGGTTGCCTTAATTGCTGTCTCACAGCAGACTCATTGGATATTTCAGAGGGAAGATCACCGGCATGACAGTCCCGACAGATCCCGCAGTGCGTCTTGCCGAAGCACCCTCCCCTGCTCTGCAGAGTGCTCTCGACGCAGCAAAAGACAGTGCCCGGACCGCGGCCTATGCCCCTGAAACCCTCCGAGCCTATGCCCATGACTGGCAGGCCTTCTGTCACTGGTGCGACGAACACGACACGTCCCCGCTTCCGGCCGCCCCTCCCGTCGTTGCGGCCTGGCTGCACAGTCTGGCGCCCCATTTCAGCCGCTCGGCCCTCAACCGCCGACTGGCGGCCATTGGCTATCAGCATCGCATGCGGGGACTGGAGTGGAGTTCTGGCCACGCTGCCATTCGCACCACCCTGCGTGCGGCAGGACGTCTGTATGGCACACCTCAGAAACAGGCCGCCGCCCTGACCTCGCAGGAACTTCGCAAACTCGTTGCTCCCGAACAGGGCAAAACCGTCGAAACGCTGCCGGATCTGCGCGACCGGGCTCTTCTGCTCATTGGCTTTTCCGGTGCGCTGCGGCGTTCAGAGCTGGTCGCCCTCACAACAGAGACCGTCCGGATCATCGGCACCGGCCTGAAGCTCCATATCACCCGCAGCAAAACCGACCCAGAACAGCGGGGCGAAGAGGTATTTCTCCCCCGTGGCAAGCATCGCGAAACCTGCCCGGTTCTGGCTCTGGAACGCTGGCTGAAGAAAGCCGAGATTACGGACGGTCCCCTCTTCCGGTCGATCAACCGCTGGGAGCAGGTCGGACGCGATGCCCTGCATCCGGATGCCGTTCGGCAGATCCTGCTACGTCGTGCCAGGGTGGCCGGGCTCAAGATTGCCTCCGGAGAACGCCTCAGCCCGCATGGGCTGCGCGCCGGCTTCGTTACCGAGGCCTTCCGGGCCAATGCGCGGGACGAGCAGATCATGGCCCACACCCGTCATCGCGACCTGCGCAGCATGCGCCGCTATGTCCGTCGGGCCCGCCTGGACCTGGACTCTCCTGCGCATCTTCTGGATTTGTAAGCCGTGCCCCAAACTACTGCTGAAATCATCGCAGATGTTGATGCCACGGTCGCACGCCTGGAAGCTTATCGGCTTGAGCTCGAAGCGCGGCCGATTACCCACAGCTACAGTGAGCAGACCCTGACGGAGTATGAGGAACAAGATGCCGGGTTTCGTCTTCTCACCCGTCCGACTCTTCCCCGTCATGCCCCCAGGCCACCGGCGAGCGGCACGGTGTTTCCAATCTCGGGGTCAGAGCTTGCAGAGCCGGAGCCCTATCCCGCTCCGCCCCTTTTCAATCCCCAGCCGGACTGGTTAGCGCATGTCCTGACCGTCACTGGCCCAGAAGCTGTGCTAGGCCGGTTCCGGGCGGAAGCGGCTGGTACCGGCCACCTACCGTGGGGGCCAGATGTCAGCGATCCCGAAGATCTGGGCCGGAACTTTCTTACCCAGGATGCCCGAACGACCGCATTAATCGACCAAATTGTCCAGAGCCAGAGGGGTCTTCTCGCTCAGGAAGCCGGATCGAGCTCCGTCCCGTTTGACCTCAACGCCCTCTGCCCCATGCCTCTGGATCTTCTTGCCCTCGGCCCCGCTTCCCCCACGACACAGAGCTGGCTCTGGGAACACTGGGGAACCTCTCGGCCACTGCAGCAGGTCGAAGTCATGGACGGGCATCCGAAAAAGGGCACCAACCGCTGGAGTGTTTCTTTCTGGTCGGCGGACTGGACGCCCTGGGCGGCTCTTCAGGAAATTGCGACCCATTGGCCCGACCTCATTTTTTCCGTCCGCCCGCTTTACGATGTCTGAGGGAGCACTTCTGGAGGCTGGAGCATGGCAGGGCCCGCTGGAAGCGCTGCTGCAGGCTGTCCGCCGTCACGCCGTAGATCTTCGGACGCTTCCGCTAACCGAGCTGATCGACCGGTTTTTAGCCTGTGTGGAGGACGGCTTGAGAGACCGTCCTCTCGAACAGACCGCAGACGAGCTGGTGCTGGCCGCGACCCTGGTGCAGATGCGCTCCGCTCTGCTGCTCCGGAGCGACGCGGCTGACCACAGCGCAGCGCGCTCAGCCGCCGAGCACATCCAGCGGGTTCTGCTTCGGAAAGACACGCTTCAGAGGGCTGTTGAGATTCTTGAACGCCGCCCCGTCCTGGGAGACGACGTTTTCGGACGCGGGAGTGTGGTCCCCTCGCTTTCTGTCGCTGAGACAGCATCTCTCATCCTCACCCGGGATCTGCTTGACGCGCTTTTGTCTGTTTCCCGTCGGCGGGCGCAGCTGATGCCTGAAGAAAGCATTTTTCTTCCCTCAGCTCTGCCCCGTCTATCCGTTCAAGACGCCGTCGCGTGGTGGCAGCAGAAGCTTTGCGAACATTCGGAGAGCGCGTGGGACCTCATCGAGGGCGTGATGAGTCTCTCTCCCACGGAAACCCCTCAAAGCTTAACACACCGCAAGGCCGCGTGGGCTGTTCATCTTGCGGCAGTTTTGGAGTTGGCAAGGAACGGAGAGCTGGTGCTTCAGCAGCTAACTTGCGGCGAAAAACTTAAGGTCGTCAACGCGAAGCCCAGCATAAACCGTTGTTGAGCACGATATGGGTCAAATCGGGATCTACAAATAGAATTTATAATCCGGGTCCCTGTCCCGGAGGACTTAAAAACGATAACATGTAAAACTGCGCTAAAGAGAAAGACTATTCGGTCGAAATTCGACACCGATTCTGTATGACCTATCCAGTATTAGCGATGACTATACCCTGTTGCTCGCGGAAATATATACTTCGTTATCTTCGCGTTTTCCTACCGAAATTACAAAGATTATGATTTTATCCTCTTCAATAGAGTAGACGAGCCGGTAACCATCAGACCTTAGTTTTATTTTATAATATCCGGTTAAGGGGCCATGAAGTGCGTTAGATGGAGAATATGGGTTCTTCTCCAGATTCCTCAACTTATTTAGAAACTTCTTACGAATACTTCCGTCGAGCGAATCCCACTCTTCCAGTGCTTCGTCGTCAAACTTAATCTTATAAATCTTCTTTCCAAGCTCAGCGTTGAGATCAGTCATCGTGACGAGCAGCAAGTTCAGCGAGCGTCATTGCGCCACTTGCCTTGCGAGGCTTGGCAGCCCTTCGCCGGACAATATCCAGAAGGTCCGCGTCTTCATCGCTGATGACCCGCCGCGAAACAGGAAGGCGTTTGTTCTCTGCGATGTACTGCATGGTGTCGCGCAATACGTCGGACAGCTTAACGTGCAGTCCATCGAGTGCTTCTTGCGTGTCCGCCTTCAGCTGTTTGTCGCAACGAAAACTTACGGCAGCATCGATTGTCGACATGTCTGGATCCTTCCTCATACTTTCGATCAACACATATCGTATATGCAAATGTATTTCAAATGAAATTCAAGAAGAGCAAGGAGATGTGAACCTTGCCACGCAATATGCCCAGGATGTGAACCTTGCCTGCGCCCGATTCCTACCCATCCTTACGAGATGTGAACCTTGCCGCAGCTTGGGGATAAGAAAAGATGTGAACCTTGCCACGGGCTTAAACAACTTTCTAAAGATGTGAATGTTGCCTCAGGGGGAGAAAATCATCTTTAGGAAAATGCTTTTAAAACAGCAGGTTGCAAAAGTTGTTAATGTGAACCTTGCCAACCAATCTATATCCTCAATAAGAATCTTATATATTGCTCCGTAGGCAAGGTTCACATCTCCCTGACTTCAAAGCAAAACCTGTGGATGAGGCAAGGTTCACATTGCGCGTTCTAGATTTGCATGTTTCAGTCCTTCGCATCGAACTCATACGCGCAGTTGCAGGACGAGGCATTGAAGACAAAAAAGCTCCACGACCTTGTTCTTGACCATGGGCCAGAAGAAACTGTCAGATCGGCTGAGAGCGCAGTTCTTGCCCGAGAGGAAAGCCTTGACCCTCAACTTTCCCTATTGGACGCCTTAGCAGGCAGGTCTGGTCGTAGAATAGCCGATACAGCTCTATCTGCCGTTGTCCGTGAAGCTGAAGGAAGGGTAGCGCCAGGACATTCGTATTCAGCTTGGTCGTTAACAGGTTTGCCCCATCGCGACATTCCTTTGGGTACCGACTGGCGTATCCGCGGTGATTTTGCTGATCTAGTCATTCGTCCGGGAATTCGCATTGAAGAAGAAGGCGAGGAGCAGCTCGGCGTTCCCTTCGGGACTATAGCAAGACTACTGCTTATCGACTGGCAAAGCCGTTCGATAGAAACAAATTCTAGAGAAATTTATATCGGGAAATCCCCCGCTGAGCTCGCGAACCGAATGGGCTTAGGCCGCGGAGGCCCAACAAATAACCGGCTTAGGGAACAATTAGAGCGCCTTGTGAACTGCACTATCACCTTCCGTTTTGGTAAAGATGATGCGGGCGTTATAGTCAATGAACGGATTGTAGAAGCGTATAAGTATTCGGGAAAGGTAGATCCTAGATCAAAAAGCAAGACGAGATGGATTGAGCGTATTGTTCTGTCTGAAGCCTACTTTAATGAGCTCAAGAAGCATCCTGTAAGAATCGACAGAGAGGCCATCAAAGATATTCAGACATCACCACAAGCAATTGATGCGTACCTTTGGTTGGCCTTCAGGCTTCATGTTTTGCAATCTGATACCTTCGTCAGTTGGCCATCACTTTGGAAAAGTTTTGGTCATCAATACAAGTTGTTGAGAACATTCAAACGGGAGTTTCTAGAGCCCTTCTCAATCGCTCATGCTGCTTATCCTAATTCACGCGTCGATATTTCTGAACGAGGCATCACCCTAAAACCTTCTCCTCCACCGGTACCATTGAAAGCCTAACCTCTTCAGAGCTAGGAAAATTACTTCACCGATGACCTTAGGAGAGAACTTTTTTCGAGATATCGGAAAAGGGGCAAGCCCTTGGGGGAACTGATACATAGACAGGAGCAGCTATACGCTTAGCTTGTCGTGAAACCCTTGCTGCGCAGTTTCCGACATAGAAGTCATTACGACTGTGTGTTTCTTTCAAAAAAACTAGTTATGTCTAAGTGAGAAGCCGAAACGTCCCGTTTTTGTCGGAAAACATCTGTTTCCCGACAGAGATTCAGCGACGCATCCGTGAGCGGGTCAAATTTGTTGGGGTTTGGGTGTCAGATCGCAACAGCACAAGCTAAGGCGGTGATTCCGGCGTATGATGACAGTGAACCAATGTGAACGCCAAGCATGTAGAGGCCGAACGCAATCAGGCAGAATGCTGCAACGAAGCGTATAACTGAGAGGCCGACAGACCCATTGTCTGGTTGAATGCTGTTCGGGAAATGTTTCATTTTTAATCCGTGGTCTTGGTGTCAGTCATCTCAGGTTCTTTATTTTCCGATCAGGGCTTGAGCCTTCGCGCGGACTTCGGCAAGTTCCATTTCAGAGACACCCCCCTTCCGCTTAGCGCCTCGGGCTCGCCAATCGAGCGATTCCACCTGGTCCGCGAGCACGGCGCTCTGACGAGCGTTGCCGACCCCCACCTCAAAAGTGTAGCTCTTTCGCTTCGTCGTAAGCGGGCAACACAAAAACAGAGGTGGTCCCCATTTTTCGGACAGGGCGATAAGCTATCATCTGGCCTGAACGAGGACGGGTTTTATGGGTAAGGTTACGCGGAAACGGTATGCGGCAGAGTTCAAGTCACGGGTTGCGCTGGAGGCGATCCGTGGGGAACTGACGCTGGCGGAACTGGCTTCGAAACATGGCGTGCATCAGACGATGATCGCCCAATGGAAACGGCAGGCGATCGAGGGCATGGCAAGCCTTTTTTCTGGTAAGTCAGTAACGGAACCTTCAGTCAGCCCTGCTGATGTAGAGAAACTGCACGCCAAGATCGGCCAGTTGCTGGTGGAACGGGATTTTTTGCGGGATGCCTCTGCTCGGTTGGGCGTGATCAGAGGCGGCAGATGATTGACCCGAAGAGAGCATGCCTGCCGATAATCCGGCAATGCACGCTGCTGCAACTCAACCGGTCGGGCGTTTACTATCGGCCTGTGCCACAGAGCGAGGCCAATCTGGAGCTGATGCGGCTGATCGACGCCCAGTTCCTGGAAACGCCCTATTATGGCTCACGGCAGATGACATGGCATCTGCGCCGCCTGGGACATGAAGTGGGCCGCAAGCGGGTCCGGCGGATCATGGCGATCATGGGCCTGCGGGCGATCTACCAGAAGCCGCGCACGACAGTGTCTCATCCGGAGCATCGGAAATATCCGTATCTGCTGCGGGATCTGGTCATCGACCGGCCCAACCAGGTCTGGTGTTCAGACATCACGTATATCCCCATGAAACGGGGATTTCTCTATCTCGTGGCGATCATGGACTGGTTCACGCGCAAGGTCCTGTCCTGGCGTCTATCGAACACGATGGACGTGGAGTTCTGTATCGAGGCGCTACAGGATGCCCTCATGCGTTATGGCGCCCCGGACATTTTCAATACTGACCAGGGGTCGCAATTTACGACACCCCGTTTCAGCGGGATACTGGAAGAGCGTCAGATCCGCATCAGCATGGATGGGCGCGGTCGCTGGCTGGACAACGTGTTTATCGAGCGTCTGTGGCGGTCGCTGAAATATGAATGCGTCTACCTGCACGCGTTCGAGACCGGATCAGAGCTGAGGGCCGGGCTTGGCAGATGGATCGCCCATTATAACGAAAGGCGTCCGCATATGGCGCTGGCTGGACGTACGCCCGATGAGGCGTATCATGACGTGCCGACATCATCTGGTCCGGGGTTAACCCCGGACCAGATGGCCAACAGCAACGCTGTCAGAAGGGCGGCATAACGACAACCGGGTATAGCTTATCAAGCCCGCAAAACTGTCCGAACGGACGGGACCACCTCACTGTTCGTCCGAACTGTCGGTATCACCCGGGCCACCATGAGGATCGGCCTTGCC
>CALFLO010000154.1 GCA_937880175.1 uncultured Gluconobacter sp. | reverse complement strand
CTCTGGAACTGGGTGGCGTTAACGGTCATTCCAAACTGCCACAGGATCCGGAATATTATCTGAAGGAAGCCTCATATCTTCCAGAGCCTGAGCCCCACCATCCGGTGCCATCTTCGTTCCGCCGGCGGGCTATGGAAGGAATTGCGTATAATACTGCGGATATTCTGTCCCGATGGCATTATCCTTACTGGACCAATCATCGCCCCTGGCATCCGCTGACCGAGGGTGTGGGCTGGCTCAGAAGACTTTCTGACCGCAAGGCTGCAATCCAGCGCAGTGAAGAGGTGCTTCGCCGACTGTCGGCAAGCAAGGCGCCTTATATGCTGTTTCCACTTCAACTGAATGCGGATGCGCAGGTGCGTCTGCATTCCGGCTTTAGTGGCATTGAGGATGCGATCGACCAGGTTATCGCTTCCTTTGCGACGTCCGCCCCTTTGGAGATGCGCCTGATCATCAAAGAGCATCCGTTGGATAACGGCATCTATGACTGGCGCCGTATAGTCGGTCGGATCGCCAGAAAATATGGCGTTATCCAACGGGTGGGTTATGTCGAGCGTGGTGATATTGCGGTGATGGTAAGAGGGGCCAAAGGGGTGGTGACCATCAACAGTACGACAGGAACGCTGGCGGTTGCCGAAAATATTCCAGTGATTACGATTGGGCAGGCCGTTTATAATATTCCAGGAATTACTCATCAGGATGGTCTGGATAAGTTCTGGACATCTCCCAAAGGTCCGGATCCTGAGATATTCATGGCTTTTCGGCGTGTGTTGATAGAATATTGTCTGGTTCCGGGAGGCTTCTTTTCTGAAGAAGGACTGGAAACGCTCGTTAATGGAGTGATCAGTCGTCTTCAGAGACACTGTCCCATCAAATTTCGTGAAGCCTGTAGGACTAATGGGCCGGATGTAGCCGCATGGGACTGCATGAGGCGGCCTATCCTGTCTCTGTCAGCCAAGTTGGCGGATATTGTAGAAGGCTTTTGAACTGACGTGACCCCGGTTTCGTATCTTCTGGATATTTCCCGCCTTCTGGCCCGCGCGGATTACGCTGTTCCTACAGGAATAGATCGGGTCGAACTGTCCTATGCCCAGTATCTTCTGACACACAAACGGGAACAGAGTTATTTCTGTGCCATGCATCCCGTAGGAATTGCAGGCGGTATTCCAACACCGTTAGCTGAGGAGATGATCGAGGCGCTTGCTGCAAAATGGGGGGGCTCTACTGTCTCTACATCGGCATCACGCCTGAAGAGAAAGATAAGGAGAAAAATCCTTTATTCTCCACTCCCAAAAAAGCCTCGCATGGTCCATATCTTGGTGTCCCATCATCATCTGACGCGTCCCAGGGTGATCAGGAATATTCTCAAGCGTACAGGCGCAAAATTTGTGCCCATCCTGCATGACCTTATTCCTTTGGAATATCCTGAATATGCGCGTCCTGGCGAGCCGGCGAGGCACGCAGTGCGGGTGCAAACAATTCTCGATTATGCGGCTGGTATCATTTTTCCATCGCATGCTGTGCGCGATGCCTTCATGCCTTATATGGAAAAACATTCTCGGCAGCTTCCTATTGGTCTGGTTCCTCTAGGTGTTAATGTAAAGAAAGAAGAAGACCTGCTGCCCCCAACATTGGCATGTCCTTTACGGCCTTATTTTGTCTGTCTGAGCACCATTGAGCCCCGAAAAAATCACCTGCTGTTGTTGCAGGCGTGGCGTCGCCTGGCGGAACAGTTGGGAGACAGGGCACCTGTTCTGGTTGTCATTGGCAAACGAGGATGGGAAAATGAAAATATCATTGATCTTTTGGATCGTTGCCCTTCTCTGAAAGGGCATGTCCTGGAGTATAATGAACTCCCGGATCAGGATGTTATTCATCTTCTGAAAAATTGTCGGGCTCTGCTGTTCCCGACTTTCTCTGAAGGTTTCGGATTGCCGCTTGCGGAAGCTTTTTCCTTTGATGTGCCGGTATTGTGCTCCGACATCCCTGTGCTGAGGGAGGTGGGAGCTGGCATCGCAGATTATCTGGATCCTTTGGATGGTCCTGCCTGGATAGAAGCCATCATGGACTATACGGATGATAGCAAGCGTAGGCGCGATCAAATCGACCGTATTCAGTCTTGGAAACCATTCGGGTGGGAAAAGAGTATATACAAGACCCTTGAGAGCATTGAAAATGACTTGAGATGTGTGGATGACAGAGAGATTTTATAATTTACCTGCGACAGTCTAACATAAATTTTCTTGGGAGATTGAAAGTGCGCCTTTCTGGATGGATGTTTCTGATCTCCTTGTTGTTTGTATTTGGCAGCGAACACGACATTGCTGCTGCGCCCATATCCCCTCAGGGAATAGGTCTGTCAGCAGATAAGGTTCTGGCGCTTCGGCCTGAATCTGGAGCAGTTTCGCGTTCGCAGGCGGCGCGGAATCAGGATGTTGTAAGCGTTCTAGATTTTTGTTCCGTTTTGCTAGTCAATGGTTCCAACGATAACACCGCCTGTTATCAAAATGCGATAAATGCGGTGTGTGCTGGAAAATCCAATGCCTCCCCATATAGGTCAGGAGGAGAATTGTATGTTCCAGCTCTGGCAATCGTTCTGTCTCAGGTAAATATTCCTTGCAATGGTGTTCATATCCATAACGCAGGAAATGGAAATGTGAATTCTGGAAGATTGGATTATAGGGGAACTGTTTACATATCAACACCCAACAACTCCGGAGTAATGTTTAAATACTCCTCTAGTAGCTCTGATTACGGAACGGGATTTACGTTTGACCATGCGGGCATTGACGCTTCGAATATGGTGGAAGGCGGGACGGTTTTTGATATTTCTTGGACGCAGCATTCTACAATCCGGGACGTCTCGCTCCTCAATCCGTATAATATTTTCAAGGAAGAAGGGGGAGCGGCTAACCTCGTCGAGGACATGGTTGTACTGGGTATGCGAGGCACGCGGTTTGAATTCTGGGGAGATGCTTCCCGTTGTGGGTCGAATAATCCAACTGTGTCTCTTGCGGCATGCAACAAGCGAGCGGATCTGCTGCGGCTGAATCGTATTAACATGAATTCTGCAGCCGGGCATAAAGCGCGGTGTATCTATTGGCATGATTTCGCGCAAAGTCTTGATCTAAGTGAGACGGTTTGTGAAAGCGCTGCAATCGGAATTCAAGTATCTTGCGATAAATCGATGGGGAATAACGGGGAGGCATGTCCGGCCTTCGGTCGTTTTTACGATCCGGAATTTGAAGATTGTAATTTGTGTATGGATATCTCCGATGCACAGGATTTGGAAATACACGCCGGTTATGTACTGGGGCAGGGAGTAGCGTCCAAGAATGTTGTAAGAATTTACAGCACGAATTTTGGAACTTCTGCAACGTCCTCTTCGAAGGGTTCCTATGCTGAGGCTTTTCGGTGGATAGGTGGCCGTTTTGGCAATTCTGGCGGTTCAGTGATGTCTGTTGGAGTATCAGAATTTATCCTGTCTGGTGGCCAATACTTTAATTCGAGTTTGGCGGATACAAGTACATCTATGAGGCATCCTACTATTGATGTTACGCCTGCAGGAAGTATGACGACCCCGACAAGGGGGATTATTTCAGATAATATACTATGTGTGGCATCTGGGCAGCAGCCTCTTGGAATTCATCAAGGGGGTATTTTGCTTGAGGAAGGGGTAAAGAATGTGCATGTCCATGATAATGATACTTCTATGTGTATGGACTGTCT
>CALFLO010000153.1 GCA_937880175.1 uncultured Gluconobacter sp. | reverse complement strand
TGATCGTGGCGGTCGATTTCGAGAAAAGCATCGTCTGGATCAAATGGATCGGCACACACAAGGCGTATGACAGGATCGACGTGACGGAGGTGGAGCATGACGGCTGATCTGAAACCCATCCGCAACGAAGCGGATTATGACGCAGCGCTGGAAGAAGTCGGGCGGCTGTGGGGTGCCAAAAGCGGCACCCTGGACGGCGACCGCCTCGACGTGCTGGCGACACTGATCGACGCCTATGAGGCGAAGCACCATCCGATCGACCCGCCCGATCCGGTCGAGGCGATCCACTTCCGCATGGAGCAGCAGGGCCTCACGCGCAAGGATCTGGAGCCGATGATCGGCCCGCGCAACCGGGTGGCGGACGTGCTGAACCGCAAACGCGGCCTGTCGATCGACATGATCCGCCAGTTGCATGATGGCCTCGGCATCTCGGCCGAGGTGCTGATCCGGCCCAGCCGGATGGATAAGGTCGCCTGATAAGGAACATCCCATGACCCGCGTCGCCCTGTATGCCCGCTATTCTTCCGACAACCAGCGCGACGCCTCGATCGAGGACCAGTTCCGCATCTGCCGGGAACATGCCAAACGCGAGAAATGGAAGGTCATCGGCACCTACAAGGACGCGGGTATCTCCGGCGCCAGCATGATCCTGCGTCCCGGTATCCAGACCCTGTTGCAGGACGCCCAGGCCGGGCGGTTCGACATCGTTCTGGCCGAAGCGCTGGACCGCATCTCGCGCGACCAGGCCGACGTCGCCACTCTGTTCAAACACCTGAAATTCGCCGGTGTGCCGATCGTCACCCTGGCCGAAGGTGAGATCAGCGAACTGCATGTGGGCCTCAAGGGCACCATGAACGCCCTCTTCCTGAAAGATCTGGCGGCCAAGACCCATCGCGGCCTGCGCGGCCGGGTCGAGGGCGGCAAATCAGGTGGCGGTCTCTGCTACGGTTCTCGCGTCGTCCGACAGTTCGCCGCCAAAGGCGAACAGATCCGGGGTGACCGCGAGATCGACGCGCACCAGGCGGAGATCATCCGCCGCATTTTCCGTGACTTCGCCGTCGGCATCGGTCCGCGCGCCATCGCCAAGACGCTGAACGATCAGGGCATCGGCGGCCCCGAGGGCAAGCTGTGGAGCGACACCACAATCAGGGGCCATGTGAAGCGCGGCACCGGCATCATCAACAATGAGCAGTATATCGGTCGGCTGGTCTGGAACCGGCAGCGCTATATCAAAGACCCCTCCACGGGCAAGCGCGTCTCACGCCTGAACCCAGAATCCGAGTGGGTCATCACAGACGTGCCCGATCTGCGGATCGTCGATGACGCCCTCTGGCAGGCAACCAAGGCTCGCCAGAACGTCATTGCCGAGAAATACGTCAACGTCACCGAGGCTGTTCGCGCCCATCACAAGCGGAACCGGCTGAATGGCACACGTCGGCCGAAATCGCTCCTGTCGGGTCTGCTGTTCTGCGGCCAGTGCAGTGGTCCCTACACGCTGCGAGGTTCTGACCGTTTCGCCTGCTCGTCTCACGTCACCAATGGTTCCTGCACCAACAGCCGGACGATCCCCCGCCCCGATCTGGAGCGCCGGGTGCTCTCCGGCCTCAAGGACCGGATGATGGCGCCGGAGATCGCGGCCGAGGCCATGCGTGCCTATGCCGAGGAGACCAACCGCCTCAATCGTGAGCGCCGCTCCAACGCCGATGTCTGGCAGGTGGAACAGGTGAAGGTCGAGAAGCAGATCCGGGGCATCATCGAAGCCATCAAGGAGGGCATGTTCCATCCCAGCATGAAAGCAGAGATGGATACGCTCGAAGCCCGCAAGGCCGAACTGGCATCGCTGCTGTCCGACGCCCCCGACGATGTGCCGGACCTGCTGCCGAGTGCGTCAGCGGTCTACGCCCGCAAGGTCGGCCGCCTGACCGACGCTCTCAACCGTCCCGAGGAACGGCTCGAAGCCGCCGAGGCATTGCGGGCGCTGATCGAGAAGGTCGTGCTCACGCCCGGCCCGAACCGAGGCGAGATTGACGCAATGCTGTATGGAGAACTGGGCACGATCCTGACCTGGATCGAACGGCAAGCCATTGGAAAGGCTAAAAACACGAACACTCCCGGAGCGGTGCTCACGGGAGTGTCGGTATCAGTGGTTGCGGGGGCAGGATTTGAACCTGCGGCCTTCAGGTTATGAGCCTGACGA
>CALFLO010000152.1 GCA_937880175.1 uncultured Gluconobacter sp. | reverse complement strand
TATCGCTGGCCTAAATCCTTAGCGTAGGATTTCGCCCCCTCCCGCAAACGACCCCTAGGAGGCCCCATGAGCGTGATCCGAGACGTAGGGCATGTCGGGAAACAGATGTGCCCCGACAGAGGCAAGAGGTCTGTGGTGTGCTTAGAGGACAAGTTTAGCGGTATGTCCGCTCACGCATCTTTCAGGATATTCAGCTAAATATCCGCTTTTTAGCCACGGTATATGGTCGCTTATCGGCAGCTATGAGGGGCGAGCGGTCCGGCCGCTTTGGAGCGCCCAGACAATATTTTCTGCCGTTCATTCAGCTATGTGTAATGACCGTTGCGCGCCTCCACGCAGTTCGACCGCGATTTTCCTGCGCCGGGAAGCGGGAATTCAAATCATGACTGCGTTCAGGATGAAGCCATCCTTCACGCCTCGGGACTGGAATGGCGGTTTTCGGCTAAATCAGAAGCTTAGATTTGCACGGATGCCGTCGGCGATTGATCGAGGCTGGATCGATTGCAGCCTAGCGGCGATGTTAATATCGACTGACGCCCGTAGTGCTCCTGTCTGCCGAAACGCTTTTTTCCTTGGTGCACGAGACCCATATGTGCGTTGTAGAAAATTAAAATGGGTTTTGCTATATGAGTTACGTGACAGTGGGTTGCAGGAGGCTTTCAGGTGTATAACTCAGCAAAGGCGGCGCAAATCATCGCTTATCTTGCACTGAAAACCGAGGCTCGCGCGATCAATGTGTTGAAGGCGATCAAGCTCGTCTACATCAGCGATAGGGAGGCGCTGAAGCGCTTCGCCATGCCCATGCTTGATGAGCCGCGAGCATCATTGCCGCATGGCCCAGTGAACTCGTGGACTTACGACAACGCGAAGGGCGAAGTCGAGGACGCGAACTGGTCAACCATCCTCGATGATCGAGCAAACCATATGATCGGCGTAAAGGCGGATATCGGGGTGGATGACCTCGACGAACTCAGCGACGCCGAGGTCGAAGTACTCGACAGCGTCTGGGAAGAGTTCGGTGGCATGACGCAGTGGCAACTCAGCGATTGGACGCACAAAAGCGACAACATTCCCGAGTGGGAAGACCCGAACGGCAGTTCCAACCCGATCCCGCTTGAGCGACTGCTCCACGCCGTCGGCATTGAGAACACGGTTGAACACGCGCAATTCCTTCGCGACCAAGCGTCGATTACCAAACTGCTCGCTGAGTTAGCGTAAGTAGGCCAACGGAAAATGGCGATCGCGAAGAAGGGCACCCTGCTCATTGTGTCCGGGCCAAAGCACGATTCGGAACGTAAGCACCTTCATGTGGTCTGCAATGATCCAGACGACCATGGAAACGTGGCGTTAGTAAGCGTTTGCTCGGTCACCGGCACGAACTACGACACCACCTGCATCCTTCAGAAACACGAACATACCTTCCTCAAGCATGACTCTTTCGTGCTCTACGCACGGGCGCAAATCGTTAGCACGAGTAGCCTCACGAACGGGATGGAGGCTGAACTGGTGGTCATGCACGACGACATGAACGGGCAGACTTTCCTGCGCGTGCTAAAGGGCGTCTGCCGCTCGCCGCGGACCCCGCGCAAAGTGAAGAAATATCTTGGCTGCGGTGAACTGGAAGCCGAGGAAAACTTGGCCACCTAGCCTGGCCTCACTCGTCGGCGCTGGCGCTGCCTGTGTGACCATTGTCGTGGCTGTTCAATCGGCGCGCTGTCCCCCGCGACTCGGCTATTTAGGGAGTGCTTTGTTGCCTGATAGTGGCCAAACTTGCGTATAGCTGTTTCCGGTGTTGAACCGACATTCCGCCAGCAACCACGCAGGAACAACGGGCTATGGTTGACAACCGACGCCGCGTGAACGCCAGGTATCTGGGTAATCCAGTATTAAACCCGACATTCGCCTATCGGCCAAAAATGGCAACGGAAGTTTGCACTGGTCATGTCCACTATTCGGAAAGCGGTCTGGGCAGCTGTAAGTCTGAGATGAGGGCGGAAGCGGAACTACCGCTATAGAGAGCCGGAAGGAAAGCTCTCAGACCGAACCCGCATAATGGTCTGCCGACTTGTGGAGAATTTTCTGGCAAGTGCAGAAACGCTCATACCCTCCGCCAGGTCCTTGAGGACGCCTTGCTTCTCACCTTCTGACAGTGTGGAAGGCCGCCCCAGGGTCTTCCCTTCTGACTTTGCCCGCCTGAGACCAGACTGCGTGCGCTCAATCAGCAGATCCCGCTCGAACTGTGCGACAGCATTCAGAACCTGCATCGTCATTGTGCCGGAGGAACTGGTCAAATCAGCACCGCCAAGTGCGAGGCAGTAAACCTTCACTCCCATGGCTCCCAGCATTTTAACCGTGGTGCTGACATCCATCGCATCGCGACCAAGACGATCAAGCTTGGTCACGATCAGAACATCTCCAGCTTCCAGTCTATCCATAAGGCGAGCAAAGCCACGCCGTTGCGCGATGGATGTACTCCCGGAAATTGTTTCGGTAACGACGCGACGCGGCTCAACCCGAAAACCGGCTGCTTCAATTTCCTGAATTTGGTTTTCGGTCGTCTGCCCGACTGTAGAGACGCGAACATAGGCAAAGGTGCGTGGCATGGGGCTCATTTCGTCCGAATAGGATGTCCGAAATATGAACTATGTCCGAAATACTGTAAAGGTAATTTGCGGACAGATTGGTTTGCCCCTGTCCGTAAAGGATCGTTTTCGGACACCCGAATTTTATGGCACCAACAATAAAAATGACCTAAACTCGGAAAATGACCCAAAACAAGGTTGCAGCCTTTTTGAACAGGAGATCAGTTGCATGATTCGTGTCAACGTTATGCCGAATGGTCGACTTGTTCTGCCGGTTGGCTTGCGTAAGTCGCTCGGCGTCGAAAAAGGCGGCCAGCTCATGGCGGAGATCGTAGATGGGCAGGTTCGCTTAATGACGCCTGATGCCTCGCTTGATCGGGCCAGAGCACTGTTCCGAAAATATGTCCCGGCCGGCACCTCGATATCCGACGAAGTCATTGCTGAGCGACGCGCTGAAAATGCGCTCGACAGCCATGACGATGAGGCGAAGCGCTGATGCCGATTTGCGTCATCGACACATCCGCTGTCTTTGCGGACCTAAACGAAGAAAAAGGAGCTGAAGAAGCTCGGTACTGGCTGCGCGATGCAGCCATCTCCGCGATCAACCTGCAGGAGATCGTTTCTAAAGCTGTTGATAAAGGCGTCCCGTCCGAAGGAATATCCGAACTGATTGCGGCTCTACGCCTCGACGTGCGGCCCCTTGATCACAATCTGGCTCTAGCGGCCGGATTGATGCGCGATGCGACTAAGCGGGTTGGTCTCAGTCACGGAGACCGCGCCTGTCTGGCACTAGCCAAGAAAATGGGGCTCCCCGCTGTCACGGCCGATCGGGCATGGGCTGAAATTGCGGACGCAATCGGAGTTGAGGTGGTTCTCATTCGATAGCCGTACGCAGCGTAACCCTATGCAGGTTTTCTGTTCCACTGCTACTTACCCCCAGGAGGAGCCGCTTGAGATAAGCAGACCTTCCGCTTACGCCCTCACATACGACGTAAGACTTTTCAGGATGCTAACCTGAAAGCGGACATTACTATTCGGATGGTCGGAGGGAATCGGAATTGATTTTTGGGCTCGTATAAAGCGGGTAGTCATTGTTGATAAAAAGCCGCGAAGCGTAACTCTATAATGCTAAAATTGTGAAGAGAATGATCCGTATGAAAAAACAATTCTCGCAGGATCAGAAGAAAGCCTTCGTTGATGCGGCAAATCCACATCAGTGGTTTCTCACTGCCGACAACCTGCACTCTGCAGCGCATGCGCTCTGGTGCCGCCGCGGTATGAGTCAACTTACGCGATCTGAACCTGGCCACTCTCCTGTCACTTGGGACGAAATTAACCGAGCTACTTTCTTGCTTGCGGCCTTCGCGATGGAGAACATGCTTAAGGCATTCCTTGTCTATGAGGATCCCTCCTTGATTGAAGAGGGATTTATATCAAAAATCACCACTCATAACCTCTGGAGCTTGGCTAACCGCACATCATGTATTCCATACAAAGCACGCGACCGATGGGTGTTTGAGGCACTTTCGGAAGGGAACGAGAGTTGGGCACGTTATCCTTGCGGACGTGATGCTGACGATATCCAACCGGAGGGTCAGTTCACCGTCAGGCTTTGGGAAAAATATTGTTCTATGATGAATATTTACACAGTAAAAATGAAGAAAATGCTTACCAAAGGTTGGGTTGGTCCGTTTGGATTTTATGGAAAGTGGGAAATTATCGATTCATTTTAACAATACTCAGTGGAGGTTAACTTGACCGTTGTTCTACGGATAAAAAAGCTTCTTTCGCGGGCATTCACAAAACTACCGGTTCAGCTTTGAAGCGGACGCTCGTTCCGTTTAAAAGCACTGAAACTTCGACACTCCGCGGTCCCTAAAGCGTGCAAGGGCAGCACGGAGCTACCACGGGCGGATACCATGACCCCAATTAGCCAAAAACGGTTCGACGCATTGGCCGGGTATACCCGGCTGCCAGCGACCGTGCTTACCATTCAGGAAGCAGCATGGTTCTCAACCTTAGACGAACGGTTGCTCGGGCTGATTACTTGGGACCGGTTCGACTATGATTACGGATGGATCGTTCTGGGGCGGGACCAACGTGGACGCTTCCGCGCCATCGATCAGGATGTCTCGCACCCAACCTTCGCCGAGGCGCAGGAGCGTCTGGCGGCGGCAATTGAGAATTACGCGGCGTTGCCGGACGAGAGCTATTATCAGGGTGATGAGAAGGGCCCGTCAGTCGATTTTTTCACGCCGACTGTGGCAGCGGCTAAATTAAATCCGACTTTCAAAGTTCTGGTCGAACAGGAACGCTTCTCCCCTGCGCGGGAACTGATCACGGCGATGATGCCTTTCTTCGAGGATGCCGACGGTAACTTCGTAGAACAATTTCAGACCACCGGTTTCGATCCGCGGCTATGGGAGCTCTATCTCTTCGCGACGTTTACCGAACTCGGCTATGCGCATGAAGAGGGTGTGGCGGTGCCAGACTTTCTGCTCACAGGGCCGCGCGGCCGCATCGCTATCGAAGCCACGACCGCCAACCCGCCGCAAGTGGGAGCCGTGCCGCAGCCGACCTCTGACGAAGAGAGACGCGCCTATTTAGAAAATTATGTGCAGATCAAACTTGCTCGGGCTCTGAGCCGCAAACTCTATCACAAGCAGCGCTACTGGAATGCGCCTAGGGTCGACGGCGCACCATTCGTGATCGCCCTGCAGGATTTTCACGCGCCGGCAACGATGACCTGGATTACCCCGTTGGCAACGGAATATGTGTTTGGCGTGCGCCATTCAATGGTCGAGGGAAAGCGCCATATCGAGCGCCTGACTGAACACGTGTATGGTAATGCTCGCGAGCCATCGAATTTCTTCAAGCTACCAGAATCCGAGAATGTCAGCGCTGTATTGCTGAATCCGCAAGGCACTCTTACCAAGTTCAACCGGCTCGGTTACATCGCGGGTTTCGGCAACCGCGACATCAGGATGATTCGGTCCGGTTTCGCTCGCGGCGAACGGAATCGGAATGACCCACGCCCTACCAACTTCAGTCAGGACGTTTGCGACCTAGCTTATGCTGAAAGCTGGGTGGAAGGCACTGTCGTCCTGCACAATCCCAACGCACGGATTCCGCTCGATCCTGAGCTTATTCCTGGTGCGAACCACGAGTTCCTTCGACCAGATGGGAGGATCATGTCGCTACTGCCGGACTTCCAGCCTTATTTTTCGAGGACTATCATCACTTTGGAGGACGACACATCTGCAGCGTCCGACGAAGCTGGTGCGACCTGACGACGCAAATGGCCGCTTCTCTAACCTTACTGCCAAAACCTGACCTTCCGCTCCCCCCCCCAGAGCTGCCTGAGAGACACCACGCAGGCGGCCAGATACCGTGATGAGAAACTGGGGCATTTAATGTGAAGATTTATACAACGCACACGAAAGTGCATTTTACGTACGCGTGGGGTGAGCACCGTTAGAATTCGTGTCATCGCTCCACGCCTCAGTTCGGTACGATTTTCTGCGTCGCCACATCGTAGTGGAAGAGATGTAGCTGCCCGTCCTCGATCAGTTTAACGGCTTGGCCAACGTGTTCTGGCAGCACATAAAACCACTCTTTTGGCGAGATCTTCTTTCCAAGACGATCCACGACGAATAATTCGGCAGGGCGTGCGGATACAAAAAAGCGATGCAGAAGATCCTCAACTTTATGGCGGGAGAGGTTCTTGAGGCTGTATGTGGCGACGATATCCACTGGAGCTAGTAGAAATGTTGGATCGTTACGGGCATCAGCTACACGGCGGGCGACATCCTGACTGGTCACACCAATTTTGTGTAAGATCATCCGCTGCTCTCGAATGGCAGGATCCTCTGAGCGCGACCGGGCGACATAGATTGTGCCAGACAGTTCGAGTTGATCACTCTCCCATTCTGGATCAACCGGACCAAGACCCACCTTCTGCACGGTGCGCGCAGTCTTGTCTTCGGATAGCGACTTCCGGAAGGAAGACATTAAGGGATCGCTCTCTGTCCCGTTAGAGAAGATGACCCGTAACCGGTGATCCCGAGAGCCGCCGCGAGAGGTCATCTCAGACTTCTCAGCAATCATGGCGAGCAAACCGTTCCGGATGAAAAAATCCCCTTCTATGGGCTCAATAATGGCCCATTTCTTCACCGCTCTTACTTTTCGCTCTCCCGTCTCCAGAGCACGCTGTACTGCTTCAAAGCGCTCACGAAATTTCTCAAAATCCCGGCAGGGTACAAACTCAGCGCGATGATCGGGTATCACCCGTTCGCTTGAGGGGGTTGTGTGTTGGAAGGTGACGAGTGAGGGATCAACCTCCAGTTCGTCATCATCAAAGATATCATCGAGACTTTCCGGGATGGCCTCCTCAGGGACTTCGTCTTTCCACGAGCGAGGCGGGGCGATTGACTTTTCGTCCAGAAGTCCTAGGCGGTCGGCTGCTCGCATTTTCTCGGTTGGTGAAGTTTTTACAGCGCCCCAAGTCATCGCCAGCTTCATCTCGTCATGGGCAAGTGCCTCTGGGTCCGGCAAGCGGCCGTTCTGCTCGACAAAACGGGTAACGTCCAGCAACACCGCGACGCCACGATCTGTGGTGTTTCCACTTCGGGTACCACGTTGTTTGAGATCCAGAAGACCAAACTCGTCGTGTTCGCTGTAGATGTCATCCAGAGAGGGGCGCACCATTATTGTGCTGCCTCGCGTAGACGCTTGGCTTTTTCGGCTTTCAGCCAGGCAAGCGCTTCGGCCATGCGTTTCTCCAGTGTGTTAGCGGAGTTCACATTGGGCTCGCGGCCTTCTGTCGCGCGAAATGCTTTAATGCGCGGCCATAAAGTCCGTGCTTCGTCTCCACTCATATTCACACGCAAGGCAACCATGGCGGATTGCACATGCGCGAGGATCTCAGCATTCAACGATTTAGACGCGACTTCGAAGCGCTCCTGAAAGACGTTGATGCTATCAATCAACTCAATATCGATGTCCCGAACATTGATAAATTTCTTCACCATCTCCAGCAGAGTGTTCGGAGCACTGTCAGGTGTCTCCTCACCACCATCGTCCCCTTCGCCTGTTGTGGGGGCACCTTCGGTTGGTGGAGCACCAAGCACGGATTGCGCGCCCGTAATATCCTGCTCGGCTTGCTTGCGGGCCAATGTCAGGACGTTCATATGCGCAGCCAGATGCTGGCGAACGGATTCAGCCTCTTCTGTGTCCAACGTCTCGTAACGTCTTTCGATGATATCCGTCAGAACCATTTGCGTTGCGACTTCAGGGGCGGTTTCCGGTGACAGCACACGGCGATCCATTTCCTGATAGGCCGTCGCCATCAGATCGTTCATGTCCTTTTCACAAATCGCCCGCGCGCGGTCTGTGGGTGGCTCCATGAGGCCTTTAATCCCGATGGTGACATTACCTTCATCATCCGTGCCAATCGGTGCACGAACATCCCCATCTTCCCGACGGTAGAATTTCAGGTTCGGAGCGAGGACCTGCTCCATCAGCAGTGAGCCCGAGATCGCTTTCAGCATATCATTCACAGCATCAGTAACCGCGCCCGTTTCAACCCCGGGCTCAGCGACAAGGTTTGTGAACAAGGCGCGAGGCTTCCCGGGCGCATCACGGGTTGCACGACCGATGATTTGCACGATTTCAGTCAGGGAGGAGCGGTAGCCGATGGTCAGAGCGTGTTCACACCATACCCAATCGAAGCCTTCCTTGGCCATGCCAAGGGCGATGATGATATCAACTTTGGCTCTGTCAGCGTCATCATCACGCTTACCATCCGTTCCTCTAATTTCATGGGATAGAGCCGTCTTCACGTTGTTGCGGCCCGGACCATCATCCACTAGATCAGCAATCTTCAGAAGCCGTCCTTCTGCTGTGCGGACCAAATCAAAGCCGGTCTCAGGGTCTCGACCTTCATGCTTTCCCAAGAAATCGAGGATCCGACCCACCTCGTTGTATTTGTCATCAAATGCTTCAGATGAGCCGCGATGCGGGATATGGATAATCGTCTTTTGATTGGGGTTCAGAACGCCCTCAAGGCCGTTGATGTAATTCCCTTTATAGAAATCGTAATTGATGCCGAGTGCCTTGAGGAAGGCGTAGCTCTCCAATTGCTCGTAATAGCTGTAGGTAATTTTGGTGAAGCGGTCTTCGTCTTCCTCCCGGAGAACCGGATCTGAATCCCCACGGAAGTAGCTGCCCGTCATTGCCATGATATGGCATGCGTCACGGGTAATCAGGTTCCGCATAATAACGCCGAGGCGATTGTTGTCCGATGCCGAGACGTGATGGAACTCGTCTATCGCAATGAAGCACCGATCAAACGCTTCGATACCACTGGTCTCAATGACAGCATCAACGCCAAAACGGAATGTCGCATGGGTGCAGACCAAAACCTTTGCGTCGCTTTGTAGAAAAGCCTGAAACGCCTTGACCTTTTCTTTGCTCGCGTCATCGCCCGTCAGGCAGAGGTTCCAGCGCGGCTCAACCTCCCAATTTGCCTCAAAGCCGTAGCTCATCAGATTGGTAGAGCGAAAAGAGCCACCGATTGACGTTTCAGGAACGCAAACGATCACCTTCTCCAGCCCCTGATGTAGTAGTTTATCAAGTGCCACGAACATGAGTGCGCGGCTTTTACCCGCAGCCGGGGGGGCTTTGAGAAGGAGAAACTGCGCGGCACGGGCATCGTAGGTGCGGGCCTGCATCGGGCGTTGACCTAATGCGTTCGTCTTGGCTGTTGACGTGCCATAGGTGACGTTGAGCATCTCAACCATGGGTCAGGCCTTTTTCTTTTTGCTGGCAGTTTCTAGCGTTTTGATCTTGGCCGCATAGAGCTTGAAGAGTGTTTCCAGGCGTTCCGTATCATTGCGGAAGGGGCGGCCGATATACATGCTCTCCAGCAAGTCATCGTTTTCCTTATGCACCGCGCGAAGGTCGTCAGGCATTTTGTTCGGATCGTATAAATCCGCGATCGTTTTGGGGTAGTGGGAGTAGCGGCATTTCAGGATGCGGCGTGCAGAGGCTGAGAGGGCTTCCAACTGCTCGTCTGTGAATTTCGGGACTGGAAACGTGTTCCAACCGAGCGTGTTCGAATAGCGGAAATCGGATTTCAGTTTGCCGCAGACAGTGGCGATCCAGACAAGATGCAGACGTGACGCAATGAGCGCGATGCACCATTCAGGGGCGTCATAGAGTACCTGATTGAGGTCCGATGAAATCACGTCAGCTCCCACTCGCTCCACTGGAAGGTAAGGGCGGCGCTCTGAAGTAACGCGGGGGACGAGGATGGCGTGGGTTTTGGTTTCTGGTCCTGTAAACCAAAACTTATACGGGGTTGCAGCAGTTGGGCGTGTAACAGGATTACTGCTCTCGGTCCTAAACTGACGGACCGCGTCTATTCGTTTTTGGAATGGTGGGTACTGATATGCGTCTGATGCTTCTTGGTCCTTGATCCACATGCAATAGCGAACCTGTCCACGAACGACCTCCTGGGACCCAAGATACTTACGGATGAATCGGTTCGAATCTGGATATAATTGAACGATTTCGTCTCTTTCTTCAGTCGATAATATAAGGTTTCCGCCATCAGCTGGCTTTGACCCATAGTCCATGCGGGGAAGACCAAATATAGATTTTCCAGAACCTTCTACATATACAGGAGGAATTGGTATTAAATACGGACTGATAGAGGATACATCGCTAATTACTTTTCCATCAAATAATTTTGCTCCAGAAATATATTTAGGGCACAAACCAATTATAACGCAGATAACTGCTGCATTTGACGATGCATTATTTCTCCACTGAAATGACGTATGTGCAAATCTTATTTTTTGACTTTCAAGTATCCGAGGCCAAAATGAAGGTACCTGACGACCTTGCGTAATTGAATTTGTCGACACAAAGGCGAAATTCGTTCGACAGAATGCTTCTGCGTATAGTGTTGCCAAATAAAACCACGATGCTACGTAATCTAAATTCTTATAAGATTTAAAATCACTCTTAAATAGTTCGCTTCGATCGCTCTTTTGCTCTGATGTTTGAAAATTTGATCCCACAAACGGCGGATTCCCCGCAATGAAAATCTCCTCATCATTGTTGGGAGGTGGGCATACGGCCTCCCACTCAATCTCTAGAGCATTACCTCTGTGAATACGGGCAGCATCTCGCAAAGGTAGAGCCGCAGGACATCGTCCAAAAATGGCTTTAAAACTCGCATTAGCCTGATATTCAGCGATGAAGAGTGCAAGTTTTGCTGTTTCAGCTGCGAAATCCGAGATCTCAATCCCGTAGAAATGGTCGATCTTGATGCGCGAGAACATCTCGCTCGTACCCATGGCATTACGTCCATCAAGCTCTTCCAGGCGCTGCATGATACGCGTCTCGCGTGCCCGGAGTTCTCGATAAGACACAACAAGGAAGTTCCCCGATCCGCAGGCGGGGTCAAACACACGGATGTGCGACATACGACCCAGAGTTTGCTGAAGTGCGCGAGCACGATCCCAGCCTTTATGAATCTCCACGTCCAGATCATCGAGAAAAAGCGGCCCGATGACCTTCATGATATTCGGCACTGACGTGTAATGCATTCCCAGTTCAGAGCGTTGCTTTGGATCTGCAACAGACTGGATCATCGAACCGAAAATATCCGGATTGATCTCACGCCAATCCAACCCACAGGCCTCACGCAGATAACGGAAAGCAGCAGCATCGAATTTTGGCGCATCAATGGTGCCAGCAAACAGGCCGCCGTTCACATAGTCCAGTTCACCGGTCCATGCGGGCAGACCTGTTCGTTTATGCCTGGGCAGGTTCATCGCCTGGAAGGCGGCAATAAGGACCTTATGGGCTTCCTCACCTTTATCGTCAGCATAGGTGAAAATTAGGCGGGAAAATTGCTGCTCTGGAAAGATGCCGACGTCTTCGGCAAACATACAGAAGATCAGTCGCATCATGAGTTGGTTCATCTCATGACGACGTGCATCTGTTCCCCAGTCGGGGTTTGCCCTGATTAACGCGTCATAAAGCTTGGCAAGTTTCCCAGTCGCCTTCACATCGACCGGGTTTTCCTCAACAGCTCGATACCGCTCTTTGCCCGCAGCAGGGAGGAAGAAGCCGAACTGATCCCCCAACTCTTTGAAGGCGCAATGAAGTGTTTCGCCCGAGGGAGTATGCTCCGCGGCAATCATCTCACCATCTGTTGCCAGCAAAATCGCGGGTTTGGAGGATTTGGTTTTCTTCGATGCTCTCAACTGCTCAAGAGTAGTGTCGCTCTTCCCGGTTGGGGCCGGTGCATAATGAAATCTCTTGCCGAACAAGACCCCGCCCGGAAGGTCAGATTTATTGGTCGACCCGTTACGAAGCTTTGATATCGCTGCCTGTGAGGCATCAGTTGCTTCAGCAAACGAGAAGGGAAATTCCTCTGCATCAAAGGACACCTCTGCGATCTTGGAGAGGGCATCGTAGATTTCAGTCGGGTTCATGTCGGGCCTTGGTGTGCAGCAGAGTTCAGCAGGATCAAACAACTGGCGATATTACTGCAACCGTGTGTCACATATGACAAGGTAAGCCGGGACGTCAGGAGAAGGACGCCTATGTTTGTGTATCACTGCTTTTGGCTATACCGGCATGAGCCGCCCATGGACTTATGGACAGCCGCTCCGCGGTCGCTCGCGTCCTGATGGACAGCCCTGCCGGCTGACCACAGGGTGCGGCTCTGCCCACAAGTCCACAGGTTCAATATCAACAAGCATCTCTCTATTTTTCAAATAAGATCGGTCGACCCGATTACGCTTCCTATCGAAAGTCCCGTGCCTTCAGCAGCTCCGATCCCTGGAGCAATGGCGTGCGGTCTTCCAGACTGAGCACAACGACATGGATCACCTCGCCTTCCTTCTGAAGCCTGCCCTTACAGGCCAGAAGACGGGAGGCGAGAAGAGGACGGCGGTATTTCTCCTGTACATCCTTCCAGACAATCAGATTGGCCGTGCCCGTTTCGTCCTCGATCGTGACGAACATGGTGCCGTTCGCTGTTCCTGGCCGCTGCCGCATCAGGACAAGACCCGTAAGCTGGATCCGGCGCCCATCCCGTAGATAAGGAAGATCCCCGCAACGAACGATTCCTTCTTTTCGCAGTCCCTCCCTCAGAAACGCGACGGGATGACCTGTCAGACTGAGGCCAGTGGCCCGGTAATCCTCATGCACCGACGCCCGCTCTGACATCTGCGGCAGGGCAATTTCCGGCTCGATCATTTCCGGAAGTGGAAAGTTCCGGCCCCGATCCGCCGCTTCGAACAATGGCAAAGCCGTGTCCGCGAGCCCTTTGATTGACCAGAGCGCAGCACGGCGCATCTGTCCGAACACCCGGAAGGCATCTGCTTCTGCCAGACATTCCAGGGCCGAGACCGGCACATCGGCACGCCGCCACACATCGTCAATACTCTCATAATCCGGCATCCGAGACGCGATCAGGGCGGCACCATGGCCGTTCGCCAGCCCGCGCACCATCCTGAACCCCAGCCGGACCGCCGCGTACCGTCCATTCCGGCCGCGCTCCAGGGTGCAATCCCATCGGGAGGCATTGATACAGATCGGCCGGACCTCGACCCCATGGCGTTGCGCGTCCTGAACAATCTGCGAGGGCGCATAAAACCCCATCGGCTGAGAGTTCAGCAGGGCGGCACAGAACACATCCGGGTGATGGCATTTCATCCAGGCGGACGCATAGGCAATCAGGGCAAAGGAGGCGGCGTGGCTTTCGGGGAAGCCGTAACTGCCAAAGCCTTCAAGCTGACTGAACGTCTGCTCGGCAAAGCCCTGCTCATAGCCATTGGACAGCATCCCGTTCACCAGCTTGTCCCGAAACGGTGAGACCCCGCCTGTCGCTTTGAACGTCGCCATCGCACGGCGGAGCTGGTCCGCCTCGCCTGGCGTAAAGCCCGCGCAATGAATGGCCACCTGCATTGCCTGCTCCTGGAACAGCGGGACACCCAGTGTTTTCCCCAGAATGCCGCGCAGGGTCTCGGACGGATAGGTGACAGGCTCCAGTTTCTCTCTCCTGCGGAGATAGGGATGGACCATATCTCCCTGGATCGGACCCGGCCGGACGATCGCCACCTGAATCACCAGGTCGTAAAAGGTCCGGGGCTTCATGCGCGGCAGCATGGACATCTGCGCCCGGCTTTCGATCTGGAATGTCCCGAGCGTGTCGGCTTTCTGGATCATGCGATAGGTCTGCGGATCCTCGGCCGGGATCGAGGCGAGATCCATGCGGGTCTGATACACGGTGTGCAGCAATTCGAACCCGCGACGCAGACAGCCGAGCATTCCCAGACCCAAGACATCGACCTTCATAAAACGCAAAATGTCGATATCGTCTTTGTCCCAGACGATGATCTGCCGTCCGTCCATGGCCGTCGGCATCAAGGGAACAAGCTGGTCCAGGCGATCCTCGGTCAGCACAAAGCCGCCTGGATGCGTCCCAAGCTGGCGCGGGAAGCCGAGAAGCTGGCGGGCAAGATGAAAGGTGAGGCTGAGGCGGCGATCTTTCAGGTTCAGGCCAAGATCGGCCGAACGCGCCTTGCACAGATCGGGATCGGCCAGCGATGAGGCGATGTGTTTTGAAAGCTGGCCGGTCAGATCCTCCGGCAGGCCCAGTACCTTGCCGACTTCCCGCAACGCCCCTTTGGGTTGATAGCGCTGCACGGTCGCACACAAGGCCGCGCGGTGGCGGCCGTAATGCCGGTAAATCCACTGGATCACTTCCTCTCGGCGGTCACTCTCGAAATCGACGTCGATGTCGGGTGGTTCCTGCCGTTCGGCCGAGATGAACCGTTCGAACAGCAGACCCGAGCGAACCGGATCAATACTCGTGATGCCCAAAACATAGCAGACCGCTGAGTTCGCGGCGGATCCGCGCCCCTGACAGACAATCCCGAGTGAGCGGGCATGACGCACGATCGTATTCACGGTCAGGAAATACGGAGCGTAGGCGAGAGAGCCGATCAGCCTCAGCTCATGGGCGATCTGCGCCTCGACGTCAGGGGGCGCCCCGGCCGGGTAGCGACGCGGCAGTGCGGCTTCGACCAGGCGTGTCAGGGTGTCCTGCGCGCTTTCGCCTGTGCGCTCGGTTTCGGTCGGATACTGATAGGTGAGGTCATCCAGACTGAAGGTACAGGCCTCGGCAATTCTCCGTGTGTTGGCCAGGGCGTCCGGAAAGGCAGCGAAGAGGCGTGCCTGCTCTTCTGGGGCTTTCAGATGGCGATCGGCGTGGACGTGACGGCGGTTGCCGAGAGCATCGACGGTGCAGCCTTCCCGGATGGCCGTGACCACGTCCTGAAGGATGTGCCGGCGTGCATCGTGGTAGAGAACATCTCCCGTCACAACGCAGGCCAGTCCCCGGATTTCGCAGAAAGCGGCAATCGCATGAAGCCGCGCCACATCCCCGGGCTGCCGGAGCATCTTCAGCGCAAGAAACCGGGTCTCTTCTTCGCCTTCCCTGTGTCTAGGCAGATCCAGCAGGCTTTGAACGTGCTCCGGAAGTGCTGCCAGATCCTCGGGCGGTAACAGGATCAGGACGAGGTCCGATGCCGCTCCGACGAGATCCTCCCAGCCCAGAAGAAACACGTCCCGCTCGCCCCGGTGATGACCAAGCGTCAAAAGCTGGCAGAGACCTGCCCAGCCCGCACGGTTGCGAGGATAGGCCAGGAGCGCACTGCCATCGCGCAAAGCGAGGCGGCATCCGGGTAGAAGACGAAGACCTGCCTCCCGCGCCGCCAGATGGGCGCGGATCACTCCGGCCACAGTGTTCCAGTCGGTCAGACCAATTGTGTCATAGCCCAGGGCTTTCGCCTGGAACATCAGCTCATCCGGCTGGCTGCCCGAGCGCAGGAACGAAAACGAGGACGTCACCTGCAATTCGACGTAAGGCGCGCTCATGGCCTAGCGGCGGTGGGGATGGGGGTGCCGGCTGCTATCAGGCGCGTTGCTGGTGGGCGCGCGCATGACCACGAAGCCCGAGCGTTCGAGATAGGCGACAAGCCGTTCGGCCACCAGACGGGCCATCAGCTCGGCGGCGTCATGCGTTCGCCTGCGTCCGTCATAGCACAACGCGTGCATCAGGACTTCGGCCACGTCCGAAGTGCTGGCCGGGATCAGGTCATCGCGGGGGTCCATCAGAAGACCCCCTGAAGAAACCAGTCACCTGAACCGGACCAGGCATGGGTTCCGTCGCCTTTGCGAAACAGCCACAGGCGCAGGCCGGTCGTGGTCTCGACCCGCCAATAGTCGCGGATCGCGCCGTAACTTTCGGACGTCTGCCACCATTCGCCCAGCAGTCGTTCGGGGCCATCGGCTGCCGCAATGCGATGCGTCTGTCGCTTCAGGACGAACTGGCGGGGCGCACCGTCCGGAAGCAGGGCAGTCACCTGCACCCGGACGGGCAGATCGAACAGAATGTTCGGCCGCGCCCAGAGCATCTGGCTCGCGAAAGGGGGGTTTGCCATGTTGCCTGGAGAAACGCGAGACTGTCCGTCCTCTGGCCAGGCGGAAAACCGAGGCGCGAGCTGGTGGACAGAAACAATCCCCGGACGGTTCAGCAGCCGGTCGATCAGAGTGGCCGGGAGAGCGTGCTCCGAGGATGCCCCGACGTCCGGCAGGACTGACCGCTCAGGTCCCGCTTCCAGCGGTTCGTTCGCGCTGACAGTCAGGATGACGGTTTCAATTCCGAACTCGGGCGCGATCTGCGGGATCTGGTCCTTCAGCAGGCGCGTCAGACGCGGCACGTCAGCCGTCGGATCGGACGTCCCCACGCGGACGGCCTGGATGGATCCGTCCACGCGCACACAGAGAAAGTCGAGCTGCCGCGCCCCCTCCCCTCGCGCCGTCAGCTTTTCGCAGACAACCGGCACAAGGGCAGCAATCACCGTGGCAATGGCCTCCGGTGTGCTGATCGGCTCGACCAGAGACCGGGTCAGGGAAATCCGGTCCACAGGTTGAAACACGCTGAGCGGGCTGGCCTGCCGTCCCAGAGCGTCATCAAGACAGCTCAGAAGCTCTGCGCCAAAACGCTTGGCCAGAGGCGCGCGAGGGAGGTCTGCAAGGGCGCCAATCGTGTTCAGTCCAAGTCGGGTGAGGCTGGAGAGTGTCTTCTCGGGTAAGGGAAGTGCTGAACAGGGCAACGGGTGCAGCGCCTGTTTCTGCTGACCGGGAGGCACGAGACAGATCTGGTCGATCCCCGAACGGGCCAGAGCGCGTGAGGCAGCGGCGGTATCGCTCAGTGCTACGGAGCAGGAATGCCCCCTCGCCTTCAGGCGGTCCCTGACGAGATCCAGCATGGCCGCCTCGCCGCCGTAAAGATGGGCGCATCCGGTGGTGTCGCTGTAGAGACCGTCCGGAGCGTCGAGCGCAGGCAGCGGCGACAGCCAGATCAGCCAGGAGCACAGATCTGTCAGCGCGGCCCTCTGTGCGTCGGCGTCCTCTTCTGCGGTCAGAAGATCCGGCACCAGGGAGCGGGCCTGCGCTAGCGGCATTCCGGGTGTCAGTCCGGCTGCGAGCGCAGCCGGACTGACACCAGTGACGATCTGACGGTTATGCGCTGGCGCGTGCACGATCAGGGGCCTGTCGGGCGGGAAGTCTTCCGAGCGGGAGAGCTGAAGGCGCTCGGTGCGCCAGAAGGGCATCCAGAGAGCGAGAAAGCGGCGCATGATCGGTGCAGTCGAGGATCCAGTGAGCAGGGCGGCCTCCCCTCACCCGCAGCAGCGCGGCAGAAAGGCGTCGGGAACCGGGAAGCGGCATGGCCAGTCCCGGAAAAAATCGTGGTGATGAGGGATGAGAGAGGATCCGCCAGCGCGTGGCGCACGCGCAGGGATCTTTCCCGGGAGCGCGCGCGAGCAGTGCAAAGCGCAGGAAGAAGCCTGTGTTGCCACTCGCTTCCACTGCCAGATTGAGGCGACGGATTTCCTTAAGGGTTGGAACTTGGCTGCCAGTGATGACGGCCAATGCGCGCTCTGGTCCGCGCAACACGTCTTCGGCGACAGCGAGCAGGCTGGCGGGATCCGTTTCAATGCAGACCAGAGTATCTGGAGACAGACCGCACTGATGCAGTCCCCAAGCATTCAGTGCGGCAGGCGTATCGCTGATCCAGAAGACCGGCCCCCTGCCCTTTTGCAGGATGGGCAGCAGCATGGCGAGACTGGCCCCGATCTCCAGAGGATCAGAAATCAGAAAGTCATGCAGGCTGCCGGTCTTGAGACCGCCGCCGAGATGGGCATCGACGGCAGAATGTCCGGTGGCGAGTGTGTCACTACGGGAGTGAGACAGGTCTCGACGCTCCAGGCGTCGGACCTGCTCGCGCAGTCGCGCCAGGGCGTCCGTTGTCATCTATGTTCTCCTTAACGAGAACATAAAGAGAACAAGTCTAATTCCATTGCAAGCGTTTTTAGGGTTATCCGGTAAAATATATTACCCGGTTACTTATAAAACCGGGTAAACAATCAAACCGGATTATTCTCTTTATACAGCTTCCAAGCTTCTTCTATGACGACGCCTTGGGTAACGCCTCGCCTAGTCGCCTCCTTAGCGATTTCGTCGGAAACATCGGGAAATACCTTAGCGTGCAGTTGTCCTGTTCGAGGGCTGGGTAGGCGTCCTCTACGTTTTGCAGGTTCTCTGGCTATGAAGCCATGATCCGCAGCGACGCGATCAACTCGTTCGACGGCGGAGGCCGATGCGACTTTTTCTCGCGACCGGAGCTTTCCTACATCAATCGCAAAAGGCTTCTTCTCGGTCATTCTGCCGCTCCTGTAAGGCGTCGGTACACAGCTTGTGCAAAGCCATCGGCGTTTTCGATCGCTGCCACCATGTTACCTTGTGGTGGGATTGAGTGCAGATCTCCACCGAACTCGAAAAGAGCGGAAAACGCAGCACGCTCCATTAGAGGGGGCGTTATCACGTCCACGCCTGACTCCCTAAGTGAAGCTTCAATACCTGAATGCTGTTTGGAGCGAATTGCCCGCGTCATTGTGAAAACAACTGAGTGAGGAATCTTACGCCCTAAAGACTCTTCTTCCTCTGCTACTAGAGCAAGGGCTCTCGCTCCTATTGTCGCGTCTAATGTGGTTCCTCGCATGGGGGTCAACACCAAATCAGCTTGAGAAATTGCGCGCGACACCAATCTCGACGCGACGCCTTCCAAATCGACAATGACGATTTTCCCGTCAGCGTCGTGCCTTTTGATCGTCTTTATAATGTCGCTTTCAGAGACCTTCGTTATCAGGCTGATTCTCGGCGGTCTTGGCGCGCGGTCAGCCCATAAAGTCAACGCTTCGTTCGGGTCGCAGTCTAATAGAGTCACCTCTGCGCCATAGTGTGCAAGCTGGGTCCCCAAGATGACAGCTGTAGTCGATTTTCCAGCGCCTCCTTTGGGGGACGCGATAGCGATGACAGGCATTGTGTTCTCCGCTCAAAGAAGCCGTGCTGACCTACGTTGGTAGTGCCGCTGTGTAGTTTAGTAAACCGGATAAATGTTAAAACCGGATTAAAAAATATATCCGGTAATCACTATAACCGGATAATATTTTATAGGAGCCCAATAAGAGTGTTCCAACTTATCCTTCTACTGGCGGCTTCTGAAGCGGGATTAAGGCACAAAACCGGATATGAACAAAAACCCGGTAATAATTTAAACCTGATAAAGAAATAAACCGGATAAAAGGAGAGCAGGGTAGGAAAGGGCTGACTGGAAGCCGCCCAGCCCGCAACAGGTGGGTCAACGCGTGTCCTCGCCATGCTCGCCGGCTACGCCGTCTGCGCGTGGCTGCGGGCCGCGTTGATCCTGCCGCTGCGCGGCACTGTTGCAGTCTGAACAGCCCCCAGCCGGACGCGACGATGTTCAAAAACCAGAAATGGATCGAGCATCATGCGCCGTCATTACCTTCCTTATGTCCCAACACCACGCGGTCGGCCGCCCATGCGGTGGACCGATACGCAGGAGCCTGTGTCCTGCCGCAAATGCAATGAGCACTGGGCTGGCGGTGATCCGGCCCTGACGATCCCGTGTACGGGCTGCAACGCGCCGGCGCATGAGCCCTGCCGTCGCAGTGCGGGGGGCAATGAGCGGGTGTGTGCGTGCCGGGATGAGGCGGCAACCCAGCTTGGACTCCTCTCACGCTGCGACGGCCTGAGCTGGGACAACCGGCACGTCAAGCCGCTTCTCCTGCGGGACGCTCCGATCGCCAGTGCCCTGATGTGCCGCTCTGTCCGGACAGGTGCCCCGGTCAGCAGGTTCGTGTCATGACGCCGGATCTGACGTCGTATGACAGCATCATCGTGGCCGTGTCGGGCGGCAAAGACGGCCTCGCCTGCCTTTTCGCCCTCCTTGAAGGCGGTGCCCCGACGGACCGCCTGGAACTGTGGCACCACGAGGTGGACGGGCAGGGGCCGTCCTTCATGGACTGGCCCTCCACAAGCCCCTATGTGAGCGCCCTGGCGCGGGACTTCGGCCTGCCGCTCTATCGCTCCTGGCGCGAGGGCGGCTTCGAGCGGGAGATGCTCCGCAAGGACGCACCGACAGCCCCTGTCCTTTTCGAAAGCCCTGAGGGTCTGATCCGCACAGGCGGGCAGGGGCCGAACGGGACGCGCCTGCGGTTTCCCCAGGTCTCCGCCAGCCTGACGACACGCTGGTGCTCCGGTGTCACCAAGATCGACGTCGCCGACCGCGCCCTACGCGGCCAGGACCGCTTCCTGAACTGCCGCACCCTGTTCGTGACCGGTGAGCGCGCCGAGGAAAGCCCAAACCGTGCCCGTTATGCCGCTTTTGAGCCGCACCGCACGGATACGCGGCACGGCACGCGACGTCGCCGTCACGTCGATCACTGGCGGCCCGTTCACCAGTGGAGCGAGGCGCAGGTCTGGGACAGCCTGAAACGCTGGAAGGTGATGCCGGCGCTGCCATACCGCATCGGCTTCTCCAGACTGTCCTGTGCCACCTGTATTTTTGGCGATGCGCGGCAGTTTGCAACGATCCGCTGGCTCGATCCTGCCCGCTTTGAACGTCTCGTGCAGTACGAGCAGCAGTTTGGCTGCACGATCAAGCGCACAGTGTCGCTGGAGCAGATCGCCGAGCAGGGCAGGCCGTATGCCGCCGCCCTGGCAGCGCCCGAGCTGGCCCGCGCGTGCCTCTCGGCGCGTCCGATCCCGACTGTCTTCACACCAGCCTGGGAGACCCCGGCCGGAGCGTTCGGGCAGGGCGGGGGGCCAACCTGAAAAAAAGAAGAAAAAACAGAAGGTTGAAAAAGAAGTAAGCGTCCGACGATCGCACGATTGACGGCAGCATTTGTCTCATGTCGGACG
>CALFLO010000151.1 GCA_937880175.1 uncultured Gluconobacter sp. | reverse complement strand
AATGCGAAGCCGCAGTATTCCATCAAGGAAGAGCTGGGATACCGCTATACGGGTGACATCTTCCTGGCGGATGTCAGCGTCTACAACTTCAACGTCACCAACCGCCTGCTGTCCCTCAACACCTACAGCAATGACGTGCCGGTCAGCCAGACGCTCAATACGGGTGGCGAGACGATCCGGGGTGTGGACCTGATGCTGTCCACCAAGCCGCTGTTTCACCGTTTCCGGCCGTATCTGTCGTTCGAATACCTGCATGCCACGATGGACAACAACCTGCCCATCGCCGCCGATAACGGGTCGATCGACTATCTGAAGACCAAGGGCAAGACGCCGATCATGACGCCGAAGTTCATGGGCAGCATCGGCCTGACCTATACGGAAGGTCCGTTCTTCCTCAATGCCAGCATCCGCTACACGGACAAGCAGTATTCGACGTTCATGAACGACCAGACGATGCCGTCCTATTTCTCGGACTCGCTGTCTCTGGGCTATCACCTGCCGAAGTTCTTCATCGCGCAGGCGCCGGTCTTCAAGCTGAACTTCACCAACCTGACCGGCCAGTACAAGCTGGGTGGCGTGTATTACTTCGCGGAGAACGCCCGGGCCACGACGGGGGTCTATGGCAACAAGATCGCCGCGGATTCCGCACCGTCCTATTACATCCAGCCGCCCTTCTCGATGATGGGTTCGCTCTCCACCAGCTTCTGAAGCAACGACGGCTCCCTCACAGCGAGGGAGCCGTTTTCAGTCTCAGGCGACGAGACCACCGTCCACCAGAATGGACGCGCCCGTGATGTAGGACGCATCGGGGCTGGCGAGGAACGACACGGTACGGGCGATGTCATGGACCTTGCCGTAGGATTCCGTGGCCGTGAACTTGCGGATGACGGCAGCGGCTGCGCCGTCCTCGGGGTTGAGGTCGGTTGCGATCGGGCCGGGCTCGACGATGTTCGCGGTGATGCCCTGCGGTCCGAGATCCCGCGCCACACCCTTCGTAAAGCCGATCAGACCGGCCTTTGTGGCGGTATAAAGCGAGATGCCCGGGAACGGTGCACGCTCACCAAAGGCCGAGCCGATATAGATCAGGCGGCCACCCGTCTTCATGTATTTCAGGGCTTCGACCGTCTCGATCATCGCGGCGCGCAGGTTGAGGTTGAGGACATCCTCGATCTGCGTGACGGTCATCTGGGCTATCGGGCCATAGGGGTAGATGCCCGCATTGCATACGAGCGCATCCAGACGACCGAACGCTTCATGCGTCTTCGTGATGGCTGCGATATTGCCGTCCGTGCTGCCGCCATCGGCCTGAACGGCGACGGCTTTGCGGCCCAGTGCCTCGATGTCCGAGACAACTTTCTGCGCGGCTTTTTCGTTACGGGCGTAAGTGATGGCGATATCGAAGCCATCCTGCGCCAGCTTCAGCGCGATGGCCGCACCGATGCCGCGTGATCCGCCGGTAATGAGCGCTACTCTCTGGGTCATGATCCTGTTCCTTCCTGACTGCGCTGACGAAAGATCCGTCTTTGAGCTGCCGGATCATGAGGCATTTTCGGGCCGGACCCAACCACCCCCCTGACATTGTGAAGACATCCCTTCGTCAAAGGCCTAGAACACAGGTCATGTCGGAACAGCAGAACCCTACCGGAACCCGTCGCGGATGGACGGATATTGTCGCAGGTCTTTCCCTCGCCTCGGTGAATATTCCGCAGGTTCTGGGCTATACGCGCATTGCGGCCATGCCGGCAGTCACGGGGCTTTATACGGTCCTGCTGCCACTTGTGGCGTTCGCGGCTTTCGGATCATCGCGGCATCTGGTCGTGGCCGCCGATTCCGCGACGGCGGCCATTTTTTCAAGTGCGATCGGCAAGATGGCGCCCCCGGGGAGTGCGCATTACATCGCGCTCGTCAGCATGACCGCACTCCTTTGCGCGGCACTTCTGCTGGTGGCGCGGGTTTTCCGGCTGGGATTTCTGGCGGATTTCCTCTCCCGCACCGTGCTGACGGGATTTCTGGCCGGGGTGGGCGTGCAGGTCTGCATCGCGATGCTGCATGATATGCTGGGCGTGTCCGTCAACGCGCATAATCCGCTTGTACAGGCTTACGAAACCTTCCGGCAGATTCCGCATGGGAGCCTCATGGTGGCGGGGCTCTCGGCCGTGACGGTCGGGATCCTCATGACCGGGCAGCGCCTTGCGCCGCATCTCCCCGCCGGGCTTTGCGTCGTCATCGGCAGTATTGCGCTGAGCATGGGGCTGAACCTGCCCCATCACGGCGTTCCCACCCTTGGGCATGTCGCGGGCGGGTTGCCGCATTTCGGCCTACCGGGCGTTTCGTGGAACGAACTTCTGGCGCTGTTGCCCGTCGCGGGTTCCTGCGTGTTCGTCATCATCGCACAGAGTGCGGCCACGTCCCGCGTCTTCGGAGAGCAGTTTCATGAAACCGTTGATGAAAACCGCGATCTTCTGGGCCTGTCAGCGGCCAATTTGGCCGCGGGTCTGAGCGGAACTTTCACCGTCAATGGCAGCCCGACCCAGACGGCTATGGCCGTCCGCTCCGGCGCGCGGACGCAGGTGGCGCAGGTGACGTTCGCCTGCGTGACGCTCGTGGTCCTGTTGTTCCTCACACGCCCGCTCGAAGCCCTGCCGCGCTGCGTTCTGGCGGGCATCGTGTTTACCGTCGCGGTCGGCATGATTGATCTGAAGAGCCTGCGTGCGATCCGGCAGGAAAGCCCAGGCGAGTTCTGGCTCGCCGTTTCGACAGCCGCTGTCGTGGTAGGTGTGGGCGTTGAGGAAGGCATTTTCCTCGCCATCGCGCTGTCGCTGTTTCGCCACGTCCGGCACAGCTACGAGCCGCATACGATGGTCCTGCAACAGTCCCCGACGGCCGGTGTTCTGGAAGCGCTACCCGCAAAGGACGGGCTGGAAAGTGCGCCGGGGCTGATGGTGTTCCGGTTCTGCGCGGATCTGTTCTACGCCAATTCGACGCGTTTCCGGCAGGATCTGCTGGGTCTCGTGGACCATGCTCCCCATCCGGTCCGCTGCGTGGTGCTGGATGCAAGCCCGGTCACGGATATCGACTATTCTGCCGCCGCCGATCTGCGGGACCTGATCGCGCAACTGCATCAGCGTGGCATCGCGCTGATTTTCGGACGGGTGAGCGTCTACCTGCAAGCCGATATGGACCGGCATCACATCACCCCGGCGCTGGGAGACGGCAATATCTACGCCGAACTGCACACGGCGCTGAAAGCCGCCCACCAGATCCTTGGGGACACGGCTGTGCCCCCGCCGAGTGTCAGGCCTTCCTGACGAACTCGGACTTGAGGTTCATCGCACCAATCCCGGCGATCTTGCAGGCGATGTCATGCCCGTCGCCACCGTCCGAAAGGCGGATGTTCTTCACCTTGGTGCCGCCCTTGACGACCATGGACGAGCCCTTGATCTTCAGATCCTTGATGACCGTCACGGTGTCGCCATCGGCCAGAACATTGCCGTTGGCATCACGGATCTCGCCGGAAGCCTCGCTGCTTTCCGCCGCCGTCTCGGCCGGGTTCCACTCATGCGCACATTCCGGGCACATCCACAGCGCACCATCCGGATAAACGTGTTCGCACCCGCAGACCGGGCATTTCAGATTACTGTCCATGATGACCTTTTTCCGTTTGTGGCCGGACACTACTGCACGCAGTCCGTATTTCAAAACGGGGAGCGACCATTTTCATAACCTGTTCTCTCGACATGGACCGCGCTATCAACAGGCAGACATAGATTGCCACGCTGATGGAAAGACTGTTCCGATGTCCGACGCTACGCCCCAGCCCGTTGCCGCGCCCCTGACCCGGGCCGCCATTTTTCTGGTCCTGAACATCAATCCCGGCACGGATGCGGAAAAAACCATCCGCAGCCTGTGCGCGGATCTTTCGGGCCTGCGTCGCACGGTGGGTTTCCGGGACCTGAACGGGCAGCTTTCCTGCGTTCTCGGCTTTGGCTCTGCTGCCTGGGACCGTCTCTTCCCCGGCCCGCGTCCCAAAGAACTGCACCCGTTTCAGGAAATCAAAGGCGTTCATCACGCAGTCTCCACGCCCGGCGACATGCTCTTTCACATCCGCGCCACGCGCATGGACATGTGCTTCGAGATGGCCAAGCTGGTTATGGATCGCCTGCGCAGCGTGTGCACGGTTGTCGATGAAGTCCACGGCTTCAAGTATTTCGATGACCGCGACCTGATCGGCTTCGTGGACGGCACGGAAAACCCCGAAAACGCCGCAGCCTGCGAAGCTGCGATCATCGGCGATGAAGACGCAGCTTTCAAAGGCGGCAGTTACGTCATCACCCAGAAATACTTCCACGATCTCGACGCCTGGAACACCCTGCCGATCGAGATGCAGGAAAAGATCATCGGCCGCAAAAAGCTCTCCAATGTCGAGCTTGATGACAAAACAAAGCCCGCTTACGCCCATAACGCGCTGAACGTCGTGACGCGCAACGGAAAGCAGGTCGATATCCTGCGCGACAACATGCCGTTTGGCGAAGCCGGCAAGGGCGAGTTCGGCACCTATTTCATCGGCTATGCCCGTTCCCCGTCCGTGACCGAGGAAATGCTGCACAACATGTTCGTCGGCAAGCCGGAAGGGAATTACGACCGCCTGCTGGATTACAGCCGCCCTGTTACGGGTTCGCTGTTCTTCGTCCCGTCAGCCGATTATCTGGATGATATCGACGCCTGATGGCGCAGGCAGGTCTGAAGGTCCGTTGCACCCCGCAAGGGCGTGCTCGGACGGTCATACCGGCCGTCCACGAAAATCCCTGTCATCGTGGCATAGGAGCGTGCGGCTTCGGGGCAGAAGCCGTTACGACGATAGAATTCCGGCCATTCCGGACGCGGGATTTCGTCCACAGTCACATGCCGCCCCAGCACGGCACCGAGGGCTGTTGCGACATCCTCGGGCGTATAGGGTTCGGGGCCTTCGATATTGTAAACACCCGTCTCTTCCACGGGGGCGACCAGAAGACGGGCCGCCAGTTCCCCAACATCCTGCGGCGCGACCATCGGAGCTTTGAAATCCTTCGGAAGCAGGCTGGAAAATACTCCTGACTGTTGTGCAGTGGACAGGGCGCCAAACCAGTTGCTCATGAAATACGCTGCCCGCACGATACAGAGCGGCACTCCCGTTTCCCGTGCGCCCTGCTCGAAAGCGTACAGGCTTCCGAGGTCCCCGCAATGCGGGTTGTCCTGCGCGCCGCAGGTTGACTGCACGACGATCTTTTCCAACGAGGCCCCCTGAACGGCCCTGAGAATGGAATGAACCGTGCGGCGCTCTTCATGGTCCACATCCAGCGACGGGCTGGCAGGCGGGTTCAGCAAAAATGCGCGCCGGGCTTTGCAAAAAGCCGCCGTCAGGGCTGGCGTGTCGTGGACATCGAGCACGGCCACGCTGGCCCCACGGGCGGACCATTCTGCCGCCTGTTCCGGACAGTGCACAACAACTGTAACCGCCCTCCCCTGCTCCAGCAGTCGTCGGGCGACTGTGCCACTTACATGCCCTGAGGCCCCCAGAACAAGATCCATGTCGTCTCTCCCTGCGCGATGTTTACGGGGAAAGCGGATCAGTGTTCCAGATAGAACTCGATGGGAACCGTCAGGGAGAGCGGATCGCCCTTGATGCTGTCAGGCGGGATGGGCAGCGGTTCGGCCCGGCGGATCAGGGCCAGCGTCTCCGCATCCAGCAGTTCATGCCCTGCGCTGCGTTTGAGGCTGGCACTCAGAACATGGCCTTTGCGGTCCATGACGAAATGCAGCAGGGACGTACCTTCCTGATGCGTGGACTGGGCAGCTTCCGGATAGCGCTTGAACCGCTCCAGACGCGCCAGAAGCTCGCCCTGCCAGGTGACAGGATCATGCGATGCATGGCTGGACGTGGTGGCCGAAGCGGCGCTCGGGCTGGTCGTGGGGGGCGCTTCCACGTTGCGCGGGGCCGTGGTCTTTTCCGCAGGCGGCGCCTTCACCGGAACGGGCGGCAGCGGCTTGTGCACACTCGGTTTGTGCGGCTTGATCTTTTCCGTTTTAGGCACGGGGACCGGCGGGTTGGGCGCGGGGCTTGGAGGCGCTTCGACCTTGGGCGGATCTTCCGGCTGCGGCTCCGTCGAGGCCACCGCCTGCTGCGGACCGGGATCGACATCCTGCTGCGGGGCCGGAACCGGCGCGGGGACGGGCGCAAGATCGATGCTGATCGCAGCCGGAGGCGGTTCAGCCGCCAGAATGGGCTGGGGATGCGCGGACGTCACCGCCCAGAACAGGACCACCCCCGTAAGAGCGACCACACCAAGGGCGGAGCCGCCCCAGAGCCGTGCGCTCCGGCGATCTTCCACACGGCAGGTTGCGGCGTACCATTCCCGAAACCTTGGCAGCGGCACGTTTGCTGAGATCAGCCCGTCTGACATCAGGGCGTTGTTCCCGTCGTCTGGCCCTGAAGCGTTACGAGCGCCACCTTGAGATAGCCCGCGTTTCGCAGATGATCCATGACGTCCATGAGCGTGCCATAATCCACGGTCTTGTCCGCACGCAGGAAAATGCGTTCGTCACGGTTGCCCTTGGTCGCGGC
>CALFLO010000150.1 GCA_937880175.1 uncultured Gluconobacter sp. | reverse complement strand
GGAAGAAAGCACAGCCTATTCGCCGCCGTCAGCGTGTCACGCTCGGACGCTTACTTTTGAAATAATGGGAAGGTTTCATGACGGGAGCATGACAGTTCCATGACAGTCATCATAAAAATTGGCGGAAAACAGCGACTTCCCGACCGGCTGTGTAAGTTTTGTTGCAGTGGTGCGCGGGTGGCCCGGTCTCTGGGCAGAAGGGGTGTGACATTTCGGCACTCCCCGTGTCGGGGAGGTGTCATGAAACTATCACGCATGCCCTACTGTTTCTGTGTCTGGCCTGGCGTTAGTAAAGAGCCAGTTTTCACGCCCCATAAGGGATTCCCATGATCAAGAGCAGAGCTCCGCTATTCGGTCTTCTCGTCGCCACGGCCCTTGGCACTGCTGCCATGACCCCGTTTGTGTCGTCGGCGCAGGCTGCGGACATCACTGGCGCAGGATCCAGCTTCGCCGCACCGATCTATGGTGCATGGGGCACGGCCGCCAAGAGCCAGGCCGGTATCGCCGTGAACTACCAGAGCGTTGGTTCCAGCGCTGGCCAGGATCAGGTGATCGCCCGTACCGTCGATTTCGGCGCGTCCGACAAGCCGATGAGCGGTGAGCGTCTGGCCAAGGAAAAGCTGTACCAGTTCCCGACCGTCATGAGCGGCATCGTGGTTGTGGCGAACGTGCCGGGTCTGGCTCCGGGCCAGCTCCGTCTCGATGGCCCAACGCTGGCTGCGCTGTATGACGGCGAAATCACGACCTGGGATGACGACCGCATCAAGGCCCTGAACCCGGGTCTGAAGCTGCCGGACACGGATGTTGCTCCGATCCACCGTGCCGATGGTTCGGGCACGAGCTTCGTCTTCACGTCCTACCTGTCGCAGGTTTCCCCGACCTGGAAGCAGAAGCTCGGCGCTGGTACGTCCATTGCATGGCCGGGCGGTTCGGGTGCACGTGGCAATGACGGCATTGCCGCCATGGTGCGTCAGACCGAAGGTGGCATCGGCTATGTCGAGTATTCCTATGCCGCGCAGAACCACCTGAACATCGCCAAGATGAAGAACCACAGCGGTGCTTTTGTTGCCCCGACGCTGGCGAGCTTCACCGAAGCCGCCAAGGCCGCTGACTGGGTTCACGCGGATCACTATGCCGTGAACCTGCTGGACACGGATGGCGCGTCTTCCTGGCCGATCGTGACGGCGACGTTCGTTCTGGTGCCGGTCGATGCGGCCCAGAAGGACTCCGGCAAGGCTGTCCGTGACTTCTTCGCCTGGGGTTTCCAGCATGGTGACGCGGATAATGCCCGCCTTGACTATGTCGGTCTGCCGCAGAACGTGAAGACGGACATTCTGGCCAACTGGCCGAAGTAAGGTCTGCGTCCCTGTCCGCAATGACGGACCGGCCCTGAATTGAGGGCTGGTCAGTCCGGACAAAAAGGCGTTGAGTATGGAAACGGGCTTCTCCAGCAGGGGAAGCCCGTTTTCGGTTTTCTGCTCTGTCCAGTCATGGTGTCTGCGTGTCCGTTACGTCGCTTTCCGAACAGACGTCGTCCCCGGCGGGGATGAACGCCCTGACCCGTGTTCTGATCGGTGTGATCTTTATTCTGGGGCCGGTCTCGACAGACATGTATCTGCCGGCCTTTCCTGCTCTGGAACATGATCTGGGGCACGGGGCAGGATCGGCGCAGCTCACGCTGACGGCGTGGCTGGCGGGGCTGGCGATCGGGCAGTTCACCCTGGGGCCGCTCTGTGACCGCTATGGACGCAAGCTGCCGCTGCTGTGCGGGCTTGTGGTCTATGCCCTTGCGTCTGTCGGGCTGGCGATGACGACCAGCTTTCATATGTTCTGTGTGCTGCGTTTCGTGGCGGCTCTGGGAGGCGCGATCAGCTCCGTGGCGCCCCGTGCGATGGTGCGGGACGTGGCGACCGGGGCGGCAGGTGTGAAGCTCATGTCGCAGCTGATGCTGATTTTTGGTCTGGGGCCGCTTCTGGCGCCTTCGATCGGAAGCTTCCTGTTGGATCTGGGGAACTGGCGGCTGATTTTCTGGGCCAATGTCGTCTTCGGGACGGTGATGTTCTTTGGCACCCTGTTCCTGCTGCCTGAAACGCTGCCGATGGAGCGGCGCTTTGCGCTTCCGGTCAGTGGCATGGCGGCACGTTACCGGGACCTGTTACGGGAGCCGCTGTTCTGCTCTGCGGTGATGGTCGTGAGCTTCGGGACGTTCACGATGTTCGCCTATCTGTCCAACGCGCCAGCGCTGTTTGAAAACATCCTGCATTTCTCGCCGCATTTGTTCGCCATTTTCTTTGGGCTGAACGGGGTGGGCTTCATCATCGGGTCGCAGGTGAATGCGAAGCTGGCCACGCGCTTCCTGTTCACGCGGGTGATGGAAATCGGGATGCTGGCGGTGCTGGTGTTCTGTGTGCTGGCCGTGGCGGTGTGTCTGAGCGGATTTGCGGGGCCTCAGAATCCGTGGATCCTGTGTGCGCTGATCTGGTGCACCACGTTTTCGCTGGGCTTCATCGGGCCGAATGCGGGGATTCTGGCACTGACGCATCACGGGCATCAGGCGGGCGCGGCTTCGGCACTGATGGGGACGATGAACTGGACGATTGCCGGTCTGGCAGGCGTCATGATGTCATTTCTGCCGACGCACTGGGTCGGGTCGACATCGATCGGAATGCTGGTCGGGATCAGCTGCTGCTGGCTGTGCGATCTGTGGCGCCGCCGGCTGGATCCGCAATCCTATCTCTCTGTCCGGCACTGAGCGCGAGACGCGTCAGCCGGGAGAGGAAAAAGCGGGACGCCCGGCACGATGGCCGGGCTTGTCCCGAGATAACTGTGATCAGCTCTCGGAAACGCGGTCGGAAGCAACCGTGGCGATCATCAGGGCACCGATCATCGGTACGAAGGCAACCATCGAGAACTGTGCGAGCAGGCTGGTGGGAAGGCCGATCAGGTGGATCAGGGTCATGGACGTCATTTGGAAAATCTCCGTGTGGTTCTGTTTGCCGTTTTGCGGCGTGCAGCGGGAGAAACTCCGGAACCGGGGTCTGAAGCAACAAATACAGATGCGGGGTCAGCCCTGCATTCTATGCATAAAGGCATTTTAAACTTTTGCCTTCTTTGTGCAGAGGGCGTTTTTGTTCCCGACGGGCGATTATTGCGCTTTTGTTAAAGTAAAGCGGGAGTCACGTCCTGATCCCGATTTCTTTCGGGAAACAGTACCGTTTCGGGTGTCTTTTGAAATAAAGTTGCGCGGAGTACTATTCCGCGTCGAGGCTCAGATCGCTGTCGCGGCGCAGTCCGTGCCAGCTCAGAAGGGTGTCGGCGAGGAAGAACATGAGCGATCCGACGGTGCAGGCAAGAGCTATGCCGAAAAGTGCGAGCAGCCATGCTGACGTCGAAGCGTCCCGGATCGAGCCCACGAACAGCGCCATGGCCGCGCCGCAGGTCGATGCGCCGCCGATCGCGTTGAGGAGAATCGCAGCGTCCAGAACGAAAACGCGGCGGTGCAGTCGGGTCTGCTGGCTCCTGAGGCGTGCGGGGGTGTCGACGGGATCGACGGGGGTGTCGTCCGTTTTCGGAGTGCCAAGTTTCTTGCGCACGTCTTCGAGATGGTCGGCGACGCGGGCCAGACGTGTGTTGAACACGTTGATGAGGGTGCCGATGCCCGACAGCATGAAGACGGGGGTAAGCGCGACCTGGATCAGGTGTGCGGCGCTGTCGACAGGATCGGGATCATAGGAAATCGGGAAAGGCATAGGGTCTTATACTGCATGATCCGTTTCCGGAAAGACCGGAAGGCTGCAATCCCGGCTCTGGAAAAGGCAGCCCAAGATGGAGTAGGGAAGGGCAGCCATTGCCAGAGGTGTCCCGGCCCGGATGTTCAACCTGTTTCGCCTGTCCCGTCGTGTCGCCCTGTTCTGTGCCGGGATGGGGCTGTCTGTCTCGATCGCGCACGCGCAGGGCGTGCTCAGCGAGGGGGCGCATTGCGCCGGTCTGGCGCTTCAGGCCGAGTTTGCGTGCCGGAGCTGGACCGAGGTGGCGCAGGATGTGAAGGCGGGGACGGATACCGTCATCATTCCCGTAGGCGGGACCGAGCAGAGCGGTCCTTACATGGCGGTCGGCAAGCATAACGTGCGGGCTGAGGTGCTGGCGGATGCGATCGCGGTTCAGGCCGGGCATACGCTGGTGGCGCCTGTCGTGGCGTATGTGCCGGAAGGGTCTACGAGCCCGCGCACGTCCCACATGAAGTTTCCGGGCACGATTTCCGTGCCGCCCGCCGTGTTCGAGGGGCTGCTCAAAGGCGCTGCGGAGAGTTTCCGCGTTCAGGGTTTCCGCCGGATCGTGCTGCTGGGCGACCACGGCGGATACCAGTCTTTTATGGCGCAGGTGGCGCAGGAGCTGAACCGGACCTGGAAGGGTCAGGCCGCTGTGCTTTATCTGCGTGATTATTATGAAGTCGTTCCTCACCAGTATGCCGAGGCCCTGCGGGCACAGGGGCATGCGGCCGAGGTGGGGCTTCATGCGGAGCTGAGCGATACGTCGCTGATGCTGGCGGTCGATCCGTCGCTTGTGCGTCAGGATGCATTGCGTACGGCTCCGAAACCGGGTGCGGCCGATGGCGTCTATGGTGGCGATCCACGGCGTGCATCGGCCGGGCTCGGCCGGATCGGCACGGAGATGCAGATCCGGACCGCGGTTGCGGCAATCCAGTCTTTCCAAAGGAGCCATCCATGACATTCAAGACTCCTCTTCTGGTGGCGATGACGCTGCTGGGAGCTGCCGCGGCCCATGCGCAGGAATACTCCCCGAGTGCGCCGATGGTGCCGGTTCCGGCCGACGCCTCCGCGCCTGTCGCGGCCCCGGCACCCGTAGCGTCGTCGGGCATCCAGACGATCCCGGGCATGCCGCCGGTCATTGATCCGAAGAATATCTACAGCGAGACGACGCCGTCCCATATCTCGCCTGCGATCGCGCATGATCCGGCCCGCGTTTATGTGCCGAACCTGCGTGGCGACAGCGTTTCCGTGATTGATCCGGTGTCGTTTCAGGTCGTGGATACGTTCCCGGTCGGGCATTCGCCGCAGCATGTGGTGCCGTCCTGGGATCTGCGGACGCTGTGGGTGACGAATAACAGCGAAGGCCGTCCGGACGGGTCGCTCACGCCGATCAATCCGGCGACGGCCAAGCCGGCTGCGTCCATTGCCGTGGATGATCCGTACAACATGTATTTCACGCCGGACGGCAAATACGCGATCACGGTGGCCGAGGCGCACAAGCGTCTGGATTTCCGCGACCCGCATACGATGGAGCTGAAGGGCTCGGTCGAGACGCCGGAATGCAAGGGCGTCAATCACGCCGATTTCTCCATCGACGGCAAATACGCGATCTTCACCTGCGAGTTTGGTGGCTATGTCGCCAAGGTCGATACGGTGAACCTGAAGATGATCGGGATGCTGAAGCTGTCCAAGGGCGGCATGCCGCAGGACATTCTGACTGCGCCGGACGGTCACAAGTTCTATGTGGCGGACATGATGGCGGACGGCGTGTTTGTCGTGGACGGGGATTCCTTTACGGAAACCGGCTTTATCCCGACAGGCATCGGCACGCATGGCCTGTATCCGAGCCGTGACGGCAAGGTGATGTATGTCGCCAATCGCGGGTCACACCGCATTCATGGTCCCAAGCATGGGCCGGGTGGCGTGTCGATCATTGATTTCGCGACGGACAAGGTCATCAAGACCTGGATGATCCCCGGTGGTGGCAGCCCGGACATGGGCAATGTCAGCGCGGACGGCAAGCTGCTGTGGCTTTCGGGGCGGTTCGACGATGTGGTCTATGCGATCGACACCGATACGGGGGCGATGCGCAAGATCCCGGTGGGTGCGGAGCCGCATGGTCTGACGGTCTGGCCGCAGCCGGGACGTTACAGCGTCGGGCACACGGGCATCCTGCGGTAAGGTCTGCGGGATTGATGGATCGGGAAAGGGAGGCAGGTGTTCTGTCTCCCTTTTTTTGTTTTATGCAGGCGTCCGTTCCGTCATTGATAGAGGCGACAGGGCGCGCGTGGAGTGTCGCAGATGCGAGTGGGTTTTGGGGTGGTTTTCGCCGCTATGATGCTGGTGACGTCGCATGTCTCCGCGAAGGGGGAAGCCGCTTCACCGTGGGAGCCGCCTATCCCGGCGACCGTACCGGTGACACGGCATGAGGCCCTGTCTCCCCGGATCCGGATTGGTGCAGTCGACATCATTCTGGAAACAACGCTGCTGAGCGACCTTCAGCGTCATCATATTATCGGGGCGATCAATCGCAGCGGAGAGGCGGCGGCTTCGTTGTCATGGAGTTGCCGGGAGGTCGATACGGGGTCTGCCGTCGTGCGTATCTGCCCGCGAAGTGGCGAAATAGACGGCAGCGGCCTTGTCGGATCAGTGACGCTTGAGCGCGTCGGACCCTCTTTGCCATCCCGGGCGCATGAGCCTGTGAGTTTTGCGGGAGGGGCTGGCTTCGGGGGGGGGCTTGCAGCGCTTGTCCAGTCCTGTGGGCCGCCAGCCTTTCGCGCATCCGGCCAGGATGGCCTTGTCATCGTTGACTGGGGTTAGG
>CALFLO010000149.1 GCA_937880175.1 uncultured Gluconobacter sp. | reverse complement strand
TCTCCATAACAGAGGACCGCGCGCGGTTTCAACCATCAGCCGCCATGAATGGCGGCAGCGGTGGTCGTTAGTCGGCTGAAGACGGGCCAGAGGCCCGGCCTTGGTAGTATTGGAAATCCGCCTACCCCCCCCCTCGAAAACGAGGCAAAAAATAGCGGTTCTCTGCGGTTTTCGCTGCTTCTGACAGCGCGCAAGGTGCTTGCGAAGTATGAGGTCAAAACCTCCATCCGGACGTGTGGCAATGCCCGTCCGGACATGCAGGCGGATTATGATCCGGCTTATGATGAGTTTCGGCCTCGTGTTCCGCTGTCGGTTTCGACCGATGGAACGCGGCTCAGATATTCGGGTCTGCAAAACTGCGGATCACCGCGTTGCCCGAAGTGTGCGCCTGTTCGGGGAATCCAGTTATCGGAGCGTGTTGGGTTGGTGCTCAATGCTGCGCGGGCAAAGGGCTTGCACGTCCAGTTCGTGACCCTGACGGCCCGGCATACGATCCGGACGCGGCTGGTCGATATGCGGGCGGCTCTGGGTGATGTTTATCGGCGGTGCTGGGACGGAAAAGGCATGGCCCGGCTCAAGCGTGAAGGGCTTCTGGGTGGGGTACGTGTCTGGGAGACGACGGACGGGCCAAAGACCGGCTGGCATCTTCATGCCCATGTGTTGGTGATCTCCGAAACGGCGGAAAACTGCGAGGAAGCGGCCCAACACCTCAAGGGGCGTTGGGTCGATCTGCTGGCAAAGCGAGGCTGGAAGTCGAGCCTTGCCGTGCAGGATAGTCGCCCAGTGACCGAGGGTTTCCAGCAGCTCGGGGCTTATGGCGCTGAGGATATGAAGGGCTGGGGTGTTGCGGCGGAAATGGCGGCTGGTTGGGTGAAATCCGGTCGCCGTCCGGATCGTCTGTCTGTGCCTGAGTTACTGGCGCTTGCCCATGTGGGGGATGAATGGGCGGCTCGACGGTATGCGGAAGCGGTCGAGGCGCTGGCTGGGCAACGCATGTTTGTTCTCGGCCCTAAGTTGAAACGGTCGCTTGGTCTCGATGTTCAGGATCTCGCGGAAGATGATGTGTGCCCGGATCTGGTGCCAGATGATTGGCGTGAGATGGGCCGTGTTGAAGGTGAAGCATGGGGGGCGATTGGCGCGGATAAGCGTCCGGCTGCTGCTCGGCTCATCTATCGAAAGGGGCTGAAAGAGGGGGAGCCGTGGCCGGTCGTTGTGCGGCGATTGGCCCGATTGCGGGATGATCGGCGGGACTTTGAACCGGGCGGTATGCGGCATCCGGTTATGGCGTTGCGTCGATTATTGGCAGGGGTGAAGCTCTGAAAAGTGGGTCACTTTGGGCCGATGTGACCCACTATAGCTCCCAACTATCTATCTCGCGTTCGACGTCGCTGGTGGTCCGACGCTGCATTCGGTCAAATTCTTTTCGGTTCTGCTGCGCGGTGAATGCTGCGTCGTGATTTGCGAGTAGGGCCTCGCGCTCAAGGCGCATTTTCTCGTCTTCGTTCCGACGCCAGATATCGTCGCTGGTGATGGTCTTGATGACGGGACGTAGGACGTAGCCACGGGTACGTTGAAGGGGCTGTGGTGGCGTCTGGTGCTGCGTTGGTCTGGCGGCTTTTGGGCGCGTTCTGGCGGCTCTGGCGGCCCGCTTTTGGCGAATGTGGTGCCATTGCTCGGGACTGCCAAGCGGTCCGATTTTGCGTTCCGGTGGTATTATGATGCCACGTTTCAGATTGCTCCGGGCGTCCACCTGCTCTTCATGGCCGGACTTAGCCAGGGCATCGTTTGTCATGTCGGCCCACCTGGTTCGAAGTGCCATGAGGTCGGCGGCGCGTTCGGCGGGTGTCAGAGTCTGGCCTGCATGAGTTCCCCAGCCTTTGACGGCTCCGCCACGGGATGGGTCTTTTTTGTTGGCGCGTTTGAAGAATTGGGCAGCGTCTCGCTCGATATTGTCGTTTTGGCGTTCGGACCACATGACATGTGCATGTGGCTGCTCCTCTCCATCATCGGCGCTCTTGTTGTGGATGCCATAGCTGTAAGCGTGGTTGGTTCCGATTTCTTGTTGGATGAATTGTTGCAGAAGTTCGTTGCGCTGATCTGGTGTCAGTTCGCGAGGTAAGGCCAATTCCATTTCGCGGTAGACTGAGCCATTGGCGCGTTCATAGGCATCGGATGCAGCCCAAAAGGCCAAGGGATCGGATGCGGCCCAGCTTGGCAAATTGCCGCTGCCGCTGGCTTCGAGCCGTTCTTTGCCGCTTTCGATGCGGGCGGCATATTGGCCCTGCCGTAAGATATAGCTCGCATGGGCTGCGGCGCTGCTTTTTCCTCTGCGCCCGATTTTCATAGACAGATGAAAAATTGCCATAGCACACCTGCAAAAAGAAAAATGCGCGTTTCCCGATTGGGAAACAACTAAGCGCGCATCTGTCTAAAAGACAGATGAAGTCAGAGAGCGCACCGGCTGGTGCAAGAGTGATACAATAAACTGCGAATCACTTTTGCAAAAGGTCGAGTCATGACAACGAATAATACAAAAGAACAGTGGTTAAATGCCTTCAAGCAGCATGTTCTTTCGCCGGGTGTGAAGTTAAATGTGCGTCAAAAACGTATTTCGTCGTTGTTGATTGCTGAAAGTCTTTCTGACGATCAGAGAAATACACTGAATGACTTGCTTCATGCGGAATATGAGGTGGTTCAAGCGCTGAAGGTCGCTGGCAAGGCCAGATTCAAAACTCGACGCGTGGAAGCAGACGCCAAGAAAAAAAGGGTCCGTCGTGCGTTTGATTTGGTCGATCTTCTTGTGAAAGGTGAAGTGGTAGACGGAAAGACTTTGGAATTTGTTGATGGTGTGAATAAAGAATTGCTCGTGGGTCTCGTCATGTGGCGACAAACGGAAGTTACTGCCGATTTTTTGGCGCACGTTCGGAAGAAAGGCGCTGTCGTGATTTCTGAGAAAGAAGCTGAGATTGAGAAAGCCAAGGCCGCTCGTCAGCGCCTGATCCAGCAGGGCAAGCAGCGTCGGGCCGCTCTTCGGGATGCACTGTCTTAAACCATGTTTTTTGGTTCGGAGATGAAACGACGTTTTTCGGCCTATCGACAATTTCAGGCCACCCGCAAGCGTAGGATGGGGTCAAGGGAGAACCGGAGTAGCCCGGAGCCACGCGCAGCTTGCGAGCATGGCGAGGACTGCGAGGATCGGACCTTGACGCCAGCCGGAGCGGGGTAAGCTATTGTGACGATGGGAGAGAGGGGCTTGCTTGGGAGCGTTTGTCGACGTTATCAGGGGGGGATACGGATCAGAGGGCTGATCTCCGGTTTCCACTTGGCGGTTGACTCCGGAGATAGGCCCAAAGGTAGGGAAAGAGCCATGCTCACGCACACTCTGACCCGCGCCCACGCCCTCTCCATAA
>CALFLO010000148.1 GCA_937880175.1 uncultured Gluconobacter sp. | reverse complement strand
CCGCTCAAAAAATCTTTTCTCAATACAATATAGAAGACCTATTTGCCTCCGAAAGATTCAATACGACGTATAATCGGCCAGAGACGTTCTGCTATGGATTCTGTTCCTTGCTCTTTAATCAGGCTGTTTGTCTGATCAGTTGGCAGACGTGGCAGCCGGACTGTCTCAACGCAAATACCACTTCCTGCACGCGACAGATCAATCGCCAGAATCTCGGCGGCAGCCTTTGCCATTCCATATTCTACCAAACCCGCAGGAGCAGACTCAACATAGACTGTCGAAGGATAAAAAACATGAAGTGTCTGACCCTTAACTATGAGAGATTGACATAATTTCTGGAAAGAATTCAGATAAATATCACAATATCTGTTAAATAACTTTGGGTCGTATGACCGACTTATACGTGGAACAATACGCTCTGTAGCGAAATAATACAGAGAACGTGGCGTTGCTGGAAGATCCATGATCTGTGAGGCAAACTCCTCCCTAACATCAAGCCTGTGCGCATGTGCTTTACCCCCGGCGCTGCGAATATCGGCGACGACGGCATTGGCGTCATCCTCTCCCACGACATAAGTGACGATAACCTCGACCTTCGCAAGACCCAGAAGCTTTGCGACAACCTCGCCGATTCCTCGTGACCCTCCGACCACAAGTGCAACATGCCCCACATAAGCTTCGGCATTAGATACTCCCACCACGTGACCCAGTTCAGCGCTTGACGGCTGCTGTAATGGAAGGGGACGACGCGAAGCTCTGAGCATTCCCGAGACACCGGAAGAGCGCACGGAAAATGACACCAGATGAAAACGCTCGTTCACCTGAAATGGTGCGAATTCCAGAATTTCAGGTGAACATTCTTCATCGGTAAGCGTTGCGCTGATCTTGTGGAACGTCGAATGCAGACCTGGCGCTACCATTCCAACCAGACGTGTCATTGCAAGAAAACCCGCGATACGTTCGCCGCCAAGGGCATCTCCGAGTTTTGGGTAAGCCACGCAAGCAGTGCCAGGTTTTTTATAAAACGCAACCCGTCCTCCCACTGTCCCGATATGATCCCACGATCTATCTAATGGGTCATTACAATGGGCCGCATAAAGCTCGTCGGTAGAAGCGCAAGGCGACCAGTCCACCACTGCCGGCCGCACACCAAAACGAAGCCGGTATTGTGCCAGACAGCAACTTTCATCAGTCACTTTAATTCGAAGGTCGCCCCCTGACCCGAATGTCCAGTCTAGAGACACGGATGCGCCGACATATACGAACCGTGCAAAATCGGCATCAAGCTCGGAAAGAAGCGCCATGGGGCATTCTGCCGCGATTTCCTCCAACGCCCAGAGCATCACCTGAACACCATGCACGACAGGCGCGCCCGCAACTGTTCGCCTTGCAGCAGTTGTATCCATGTGCATTGGATTATAATCGCCCGACAAAGCTGCAAAAGCGTCCTGATCGACTGTTGTGAAAATTTTGGTTATCATAATTTTTTAATCTTCTTGCCTCAGGGGCAACCGGGGTGTTGTTGGATGGTGGCATCACTGAACATTGCATCAAACACGGATGCCATCAGTTTACCTTCCACCGATTGGTAATAAGTCGTGTGATGAATGGTATCAGGAGCCGTCAACGTGCGGTCGCTCAGTATGTTATCAGAACCAAGAATGGGATCATCCGCAAGATCAAGAAGCCCGTCATAGCTTGGTCGCAGACTTCTAAGGCCAGTGTTATACGACTTCCGAATAGAAGAGTTCTTCACACCAGGAACCAGCGTCTCTGTCCCCAGCATGATATTACCACCAAGGTGGCGCCCCTTCGCCACCCAGTGCTGATAGCTCGCAAGAACAGCGTCGGGCTGCTGTCCTGCTAGGAGACTGTTACCGGCTGCACCTTCTCCAAGATACAGGAGATTGAGCCCATACGGTGAATAAAGTGGTGCTTCCATGTGAGAAAAAAGTGACAGCACAGAAGAATCATCTAAGGCTTCAAGCTGCTGACCACCGATCGCTTGATTATAGGCAACAACGGGCCATTTCATCTCTTCAGTCGCCACCAAACCAGGATTAGCATCCGCCCAGCCACCAACACCCGCTTCGGTAGACGCCCCCACTATCAGCAATCGGTCACGAACCTGTGGTGTAAGGCCAAAAGTTTCAACCAGTGCTGCATACACTGCGGCTTGTTGCGCCGTCGTCAAGGCGGGGCCAACGATGACGGCTGAAAAGGTTTCGCCGCCTTGCCCTGCCGAACCATGGGAATCCACACCATTGAGCACTAGCCCTCCGGACGTCTTGTGCTCCGCAAATGGGATTACACTAATTTCGCCTTGAGAAAGTGCTTCCGAGGCATTCTGGTTAAACTGTATCATAGGAGGCGAAGCTTGGAGCGCCGCGATTATCACATGCGCAGGAAGTCCCTTGCCTTTCACAGCCATTCCAGTGGTCAGGCCCTTAACGCCTGAGAGGGTCGCGTAGGCCTGCCCCGCGCTATAAGAAACATTGCTCAATTTCAATGCATGGTCAGTCGCCCAATGCCAGTTCTGCTCATTGACCGAAACCGAAAGATTGCTCCCCGAAGCCGTCATGGCGATAACGGCAGGCGTCAGGGGCGCGAAAAGAGGAGTCTGATATGTTTCTGCTCCGATACCCGCCAGACCAACGGCGATCGACCCATAAACTTGCTTTTTGGCATCAGAATGCCCTGACGCCAGATAGCTTGAAGCCAAAAATAACGGATAGCCCGCAGTATCGGAAAAGCTTACAGCCGCTGCGTTCACACCGTTGTAAGCTGAACGCATAAGGACCACGACAGAAGCATCGGTTGTATTCGCATTCAGGCCGGACGCGTAAAGACGCGGCATCTGCGGAGTAGATGCCGTCAGGTAATTGACAGACCCTGATGCAAAAGCAATATGCGGAGACCCTGCCGTCATATATTGTGTAGATATTTGCGGCGAATAAGATCCATTCGGTACTATCAGGTTATTGACGGTTTTCTGTTCACCTTGATCATACCACTTAGTAACCTCGATACTCCATGCTCTGGGAGCTACACCTCTTTCTATAACCTGAGCTTGTTGTATTTCTGCCAGTGCACCAATATCGACATTACCATCCGCCCGAGCACCGATTTCTATCGCTTTCCCTACAACAGATTTAACCGTAAGCAAGGGTCCATTATACTCTTTTCGTAATCTGCGCGTCCCATAACCATGCAGCGGAAGGCCAGGCACTGCATCAAGAGGCAATATTCCCGTGGGTAACCTGACCCAACGCGCGGCGTCAGGCGAAGGATCGGTACAGCGCCATAATCCATGACCCGGCCAATTCCACAGATCTCCCGCTGCATAACCGCGCTGCGTATCATCTCTGGGGGTCGGCGCCCGTTGAGTAACAGGCGTTGAGACGATGCACGCCCCCACCGACTTTTCAGTTTCGGAGGCGCGCGCATTGCATGACACAACTGCAATCCCGCCCAAAAAGTAGGATAACATCATTAGGCATTCAAATGTTCGTGGCACCTGAAGAAAGGGCGCCCCAATCATGCGCCCTGGTTCAGGCGTTCGAGATAACGTGTGCGGTTATCTTCACGGCTAATTTTTCCACTTGTCGTCTTTACGATCTGGCTAAGCGGCAATATTTCAATTTTCCTGACTGTCAGCTCAAGTCGGTTGAATACCGTTTCACGAATGCTTTGACGCAGCTTTTCAAGCATTTCCGGATCCTCAATTTCGCTTTCCGCCAGAAGTACAGCTTCTTCGCTGGCAGATCCGGCATCATACAAGCCAAAACAGACCGCACGTCCCGGCTTGACCCCTGGAATAGCCGAGACAATATTTTCAATATCCGTCGCGTAATAATTGCGGCCGTGAACAATCAAAATTTCCTTGAGGCGACCGCAAATATAAAGTTCTCCATCCAGGATGAATCCTGAATCTCCAGTCGCGTACCACCCATCTCGGAAAGCCTGACGCGTAGCCTCTTCGTTGAGATAATATCCAGAAAACATGAACGGTGCACGCAGGAGAACTTCCCCGACGTCCTCCCCTTCAGGCGAATCAATCTGAAAACTCACATCTTTCAAAGGCAAGCCACATGACAGAAAAGCGACCTTCGCAGTCTTGTCTTGAGGAGCAACCTGCACGACTTTCCGAGCTTCAACTAAAGGACGAAGCTCCAGATAAACGCATTTCGGATCACGGCCAACTTTTGTCTGTGAAACACCCAATACAGTCTCGGCCATCCCATAAGCGACCTGAAGAACGCCGGAGCGCAACCCCTGTGCTGTAAATATTTCCCGGAAACGATCCATAGTCTCAGGCTTCGCCGGTTCCGAACCACTCAGGAAGGCGACCATTGACGAGAGATCATAAGTTCTATTGCGGTTGCGCGTTCGGACAAGGTGGTTGTAGGCAAAGTTTGGAAGCCAGCAATGTGTTCCTCCATACTCTTCGATCAACGTCAGTAGCATGTCTGGCCGCTTGAGCCAGTCGAATGGATCAATTGCTGTGATTGTTGCTCCCATCGTAAAGGGCAGCAGGAAGCAGGCGATAAGACCCATGTCATGATAGATCGGAAGCCAACTGACGATCACACTCCTTTCATCAATGCAGGAGCTTGTCGAGAAGGCTTTAATTTGCAGTCGGATCTGCTCGAAATCGAGCATGACGCCTTTTTTCAGGCCTGTGGTGCCAGAACTATGTTGAAGCAGCGCCGTCGCCTTATCTCCTTCTACCTCATCCAGAGATGGAAGTAAGGTTGTGAGAATAGGGAGTGGTAAAATCTCCTCAATATCCAAAACAGCACAGGATAACTGTGACACCAATGCCGCAAGAAGAGCAACATTATCGCCGTAAGAGACAATTGCTGATGGTTTGATACGATCGAGAAGAACGGCGTGGCCCTTCCAATACGTCTCGTGATCCTGTTTCGGTGTTGGGAAGGGTAGAAAAGATGGAATCAACCCTGCCCGCATGGCGCCAAGAAAAGCTGGATAGGCTTCACGCCGATGACGGAGAACGAAAAATACAACGCTATTCGCAGGCAAACCCAAACTGAGAAAATAGCGCGCCCAGGCTTCAGTCTCAGCAAGAAGTCCCGCGTAACTTATGGTGGACCATTCTCCATCGCGTAGCAAATGAAGCGCAGCTTTGTTTGGCATGACCGCAGCGTGAGAGGCAATTGCCGTCAACACTTTCAGCGCATCGGGCGCGGCGGTCTTTTCTGACATGACGTGCATCAAAACATCTCTCCTCATTCGCCCTGCTCTTCAGTTTGCTCGCCTTGATAGGCAGCGCGATATTGATCCGCGCGTACAAGAATTTTGTGCCAGGATTGAAAATCAATATCTTCCAGAGGTTGCCCGTATAAACCACCAAGATAACCCACGAGGAGACCAGGCCTCAATACTTCGACCGTTCCCGATTCATGACCAACTTCTTCATGTCGAATAACAAGAAGAACGTTATTGTCATTATAGGCTCTAAGAGAATATTGCAGCTCCACCGCTACATCGTTTTCAATCCGTGAATGCGAAGATTTATGAACAAATACCTTATCACCGCGTTCAAGATCGTCGATCAGCTTTCTACGCAGGAAGCCAATACGCCGGATCTGCTGCTTACGGAGGGTTTCTGCCTCGATCTCACCTTCATGAAGAAAGCAGTGCATCATATAAAAATCGCGTGTATCACGCAGCATGTATTCCTTTTGCTGCGTCAAAACGACTTCAGTGAACTCTGGATCACCCAGAGGTTCCAGAGACTCCCCAAGCAACTTGGTAAGTGTTGCCGCAGAGACAGCCGTAAAACGGAAAAGACTAAGCGGCTCTGCTCCCATATGTCGCTGGACCAGACCAAATTCGCAGTGGTCACCAAGCCCTTCGAAACGCAGCGCAAGTATCTTCTGCGCCGGTGTGTCAGCAGCATTGCCCGTTCCCTCCAAAGGAGCAGACAGAACCGTGCTGGCGGCATCAAATGATAAAAACTGAGCTTGCCCCAAGGCTCTTGCCCAACCGTTTCTAAAATCGTGATTGTCCGGATAGCGCATTGCGAGCCGATCCCAGAGCGAAACAGCTTGCGTCCACTCCCCCTGCCCTTCAGCGACTTTGACTTCCCAGATGCGCAGCTCAATATCATCGGGAGAACTCTCTAGCAGTGCAGCAAGTTTAGGGCGCACTTTATCGAAAGCCTTGCTTTCGACCAGAGTCTCGACTTGCTTGCGAAGTACAAAGAGAGATTGTGGAAATCGGACAGATATATCGTCCCAACGCTTCGAGGCGACAACCGTATCGCCTTTTCGAGTGGCGCATAGAGCATGCAAAACAGCTAGTTCTTCGTTATCAACGAAAAATTCTATAGCCTTGTCGAGATATGTCTCGGCTGTCGCCACTTCTCCCGCATGAAAGAGTGCACGCGCCAATACAGCCTGAAGGATATTATCGGATGGACGACGGTCGAGCAATATTTCCCGGATTGTGACTGATATGCTCCAGTCGTTCTTGCTCTCGGCTTCCAGTGCTAGCTTAGCGAGGGTTTCATCAGAAATACCAGACAAACCTCTAGCGACGTCTCTGCGTATTGTGGCTCCATTTTTACGGACATAAGGATGATCCGCAAACTCTTCGGACATCGCCTTGACGAGACAGGTCGCTTCGACCCAGTTCTGACGATAAATGAACGCCGTGATAGCCTGTGCAATGATATCAATATGGCCGGGGAAATTTTTCAGTGCGTCACGAGCACGGTTTTCGGCGTCTTCATGGCGACCTACCACCAGAAGAGAGGCAATTTCGTGCGCCCAGAATACGCTATATTGAGGGAATTGTAGACGAGCACTGCACCAGGCTTCTAACGCCTCGTCCGGATGCGGGATTGCGAGAATAGCGCGTATCGTGTCCTCCGGGCTCCTAATCTCGTTGTCAATATCACTCATCTTGACTCCACATCGTGTCGACCGAAAAAATTATTTTCTTTACGCTGCAAAAATTTGTTCTGCAGGGAAATCTGCAATACGACGACGCAATTCATGTTTCTGGACTTTCCCAGTTGCCGTTCTCGGTAAAACTCCGAACACGATAGCCTTGGGCATCTTGAAACCCGCGAGATGCTTGCGACAATGCTCCAGAATATCCATTTCGCTCACGACCTGCTCGCTGCGAAGCTGAATGAATGCGCAGGGGACTTCTCCCCAAACACTGTCCGGCTTGGCTACAACAGCCGCATATTCCACCAGTGGGTGAGAGAGAAGAACCACTTCAATTTCCATTGAAGAAATATTCTCCCCCCCAGAGACAATAATATCTTTCGCGCGATCGACAATCCGGACATAACCATCCGGATCCATGACCGCGAGATCGCCTGTGTGGAACCACCCTCCCGCGAACGCGGCGTCAGTCGCCTTTTCATCCTTGAAATAACCACTCATGATCGCATTGCCACGAATCATGACTTCCCCAACAGATACACCGTCTGCAACCAACGGGGTCATTGTCTCAAGATCCGAAATGACGGCGACATCCTGCACACCAAGGCTGACAAGCCCCTGTCGTGCGTTAAGGCGTGCCTGATCCATCAGAGGAAGTTCAGACCAATCCTCCTGCTTGTAACAAAAAAGGGCCGGACCACCGTAAGTTTCCGTCAATCCATATCCGTGCACCAGCTCGAGCCCAACCTGTGCTGCGTCCTTTATTGTAGATACTGACAGAGCAGCTCCACCGACAATTCCATTAACGGTATGCGACAGTTGCAAGCCCTTTAGTAGGAAGACCTTAAGCAGCATGTCATAGACGATAGGAACGCCACAGAGATGTGTTACCTTTTCCTGTAAAATGAGCGTCGCAGCACGTTCGGGATCGAACTTCCGCATAAAGACGTTAACACCGGATTTAGCTGCGATAGACCAGGCAAATCCCCATCCATTGCAGTGAAACATTGGTAACGTCCAAAGATAAACCGGATATTGTTGCACATTCCAGCAGATGAGTTGTGAAAAAGCATTGATACACACCCCACGATGATTGGCGACAACGCCTTTGGGCATACCTGTCGTCCCGGACGTGAAGCTCAGGGAAATCGGTGCGAATTCGTCTGATGGAAGTGCCCAATCAAACAAGGGATCGCCTTCGGCAAGGAGTTCCTCATAGGTTAGTTCTCCCACACGTATATCCGGCGCATAAGCAGGATCTTCGATGTCAATCACTAGCACTTGGCGGCGAACCATCGACAGGGCTGCTCTGGCAACCTCAGCGAATTGAGGGTCAACAAGAAAAATACAGGCTTCCCCATACTCGATCTGCTGGGCAAGGCTTTTTGCATCAAGCCTGATATTCAGGGGATTGATAACTGCCCCAGCCATTGCGATACCAAAATGGGACTCATAGAGTGCCGGCGTGTTCGGCGCGATAATTGCGACTGTATTACCCTGCCCTATGCCTCGTTGGTTCAACGCCGAAGCGTAGGCACAACACCGCCGATAGGTCTCACGATAGTTCCGCCGGACGTTGCCATAAACAATCGCCGTCCGCTCAGGACTGGCCATAGACGCCTTTTTGAGAAACAGTAGAGGAGTCAGTACCGTGCAGTTCGCCTCTCTTCGGTAGTGACCATTTTCAGTGTCTGCAGTCCAATTCATCCCGTTTTCCGCCTGTCCGCTCATCGTCCTGCTCCGGACCCACATGATTTACTGACCTGCGACCCCGTTGCCATCACGGCACGCGTAAGAGCGCAAAGGTCATCTTTTCCAAAAGCCACGCTGGGTTCTACGAAGTGCCCTTCGCCATATTCATTCCAGTTATCTATGAACATAATGCGGCTGCGTATGTTTTCTCTAGGTGATGCCTGCGCATAACCTAAAGCCTGTTTTACAAGCTGCTCGAACTGGCCGGACTTCAGGCGGTAATGCATCTTGCCGTTACCCCATAAACGAGCATCATAGCCAATGGAAACAGTCAGTGTTGTCGGCAACTGCGAGAAACGCGACCATAACTCCCAGGATACCCGCTCAGCCTGTGACACAACATCCGATGCCGGTGCATCCTGCTTCAGAAGTCCGGTAAAGACCGGTGTTGCATAGCTCATCATCCCATTCAAACCGAGTTCGCGCGCAATTTCATTGGTCGCACGGGGATCGCCGTTATTGCACCCTAACAGCACAAGATCAGGAAATCCTGCCTGCCGGATTTGAGCGCGGAAAGCGTCGATTGCGTGTCGCGCCGAAATCATTCCACCAAGTTGAGCGATCAGCGCCACCGGATCGGCAATCGTCAGTATGGGGCGGCCATCCAGCTCAAGATAATTCGGACGCTTGAAGTAAGCCTCAATCCAGAAAGGGGTGAGATGCGTTAAAAAATCATCGATCCCTAAGACGGCATCCGAGGCCGGATTTGTATTGTCCCAGTAGAGGCTCCATTTCATGGCATTGCGTGTTTTGGCCAACCGAGATAACGCAGCGATAGCACCTTCGTATTCCGCTACTACAGGCTTTCCCGCATTCCCCTTTTGGCGGAACCAGCAACTCTGTATGGCACCGATCCCGGCATGACGGAGAAGAGAAATCCTTGCATCTGTCACACTTGGATCGGCATCATCATAAATTCCGCTGAGCGGACGGTTATTGGGGTGATAGGACAAAACGGACTGCCACATCGCAGTAGAAGACCAAAGGTCGCATGTCTCCATGACGACAACCGGAGATGCGCTTAACCTCGGTAAAGAGGATAAGGCTACCTCTTTACCGGGGAGCGTTGGCGCCACACCAATATCAAGGCGGTCAATACTGGAGAAATTTCCTTCTGGAATGGAGATGCGGAGATAACGAAATCTCGCCCGAAGTCGATCGTTATATCGGAAAGCGCAATTTTTCCCTTCATGATGCAAAAGTTCGGTCCACTCAGCTGAATGGCTAGTGGCGCCGCTCTCCGAAGCACTCACGATAAAACCCCAACACGCCTTGGGCGGAAAGGAGATGCGGAGATTGCGCAGATTGGTAGGGCTACCGAGATCTATTACGATTTCTTGCGCACCAGCCGTCAGAGCGTGCCAAGGAGACGCAAGCGATACCCAACCAGGAGTTTGCAGCAGAGCCGGATAGACAGAACCTGCGGAAGAAACGGTTATACGCGGATAAAGCGAAGATGATGCGGCACAATCCGGGATTACCGTGAATACGCATTGAACGGCAGCGATGACACTGAACGCCTTCATGACGCGCCACATGGATCGATAGCTTCCATCTGACCGGCAAATTGTAACCCTTTGACCGACGCGTCAGGCAAGCCAAAAATTGACGTGAGGAAATCAGTTGAAAAAATCTCGCTCCAATGTCTTTCTTCCTGTCGGTACACATTCTGAAGTCGCCTCTCGAAATCTGGCACGCGAGCCAGCGCATCCAGAATGGCTCGCTCCATATCCGCGAGAGTGCTCCTACATGGAATGAAGTTTCCACAAATATCTACGAGTTGCTCCTTGGTCCGGTTTTCAAATGTATTGGTAACCACCAAAGCACCCGTTGTGGCAAACTCAAAGGGCATAATACTTGGATGCGGTGCTTCCATCATGCTAACGCCGATATCGAGGGTTTTCATGAAGCGGACGTATTCGACTTCCTCCATTTTCATGTGCATTGACAGACTATGCCCGTTACCTAAAGGAATTGCCGGCAATTTACTCAGCGCACCAAGCCCAATGAACTCCCATTCAGGTCCAAAAACACCAGCTGTGCATAGCCTCTGAAGCACCAGCACAACCATTTCAAACAGATTACGTGCAGCGTGTCCTTCGGGACGAGCATAAGCCACCAGAGTTCGCCGTCCACGCGCGTTCATCTCTTTGAGATTCGACAAGGGTAAGACGTTGATTCGATGTTCGAAACAATAATAAAGAGGCACGCCAGACCGTGTCGAATTAAATACGCCAACACCGTTAGTTTTAAAATAATCCAGCAGGAAATTACTATTAATGATCGGAATGTGATTATAATGATACTGCTCTGCACAGATGGCTTTCATTGCACTGTTATCATAAAAAACCGGCTCATATTCCTGAGCAAGCAGGAATGGGAGCTTCCCATGGGTCCGAGCCGCGAAGACAGAAGCAACAGCAAGATCCCAGACGGAATAGGCTATAAATTTGTCTTCAATGCAGATCTTTAGCTCGGATAAGGCGTCTTGCCCCACCACCTCGCCTTCTCGCAACGCAGCACAAAGTACAGGATCATTAGAGCGCCAGAAAAAATATGCCAGATTAGGACGCTGTTCTTCCATACAGATAACGCCGAGGCGAAATCCCATTAGAGCGACGGCACTCATTAACGCGAAACAGGCCTGATACCCACCAAATGAAATATCGACGTTCAAGGTTGGTAGAATAAACCAAATAGTCCTCGGGTGTCTGTTTGAAATCCCGGGAATAGGAACTTCAACTGGTCGCCGGACGCGTGTTTTTAGAAAATCAACACGCCGGAGAAGAGCAGGATCTGTTACTCCAGGCATACGTGCCTCCAAGGCACGAGAAAGATCAAACGCAGGAAGGCGACCTTCTGCGCGTCCCACCGTCAGATAATGAAAGAAACCTGAGGGCAAACCACCGCTGTCCAAAGATTCCCTTACATCCCAGTAAAAGGCACGATACCACTCTTCCTGAAACCAACCATTTGGTGAATGTCCCTGCTTTTGCCCATACCGAACATAATGGGAGAACGCATCTTCGTTATCTTGTCCAGGAAGGTAGGCGCTTCTATAAAAGTCTTCATTAAATTCAGAAAATACAATATCGTACATCTGAAGCAGTGCCTGCGGGAGCCTTCCCGAAGGCGCCACAGGAGGAATGCCGATGAGTCTACCGAAATTATTGTAGTATTCAGCTGGATCAATCCAGTTAAATATCCTCAGAAATTCTCGAGACTTAGGATGTCTACGAATATAATCACAGTCTACGCTCGACGTTTTATCAAAACACTGGTTAATCTCAGTAGATTGATCATAATGTTCTTCTGGAAGACGCCCTTCATGAATGCCGGTAGCCAAAAAATGTAAAAACCCACTCGGAAAGAGACCAACCTCGATAGCTTCACGCACATCTGGATAACGATAGCGATACCACGTTTCATCAAAAAGGCGGCATGGACTTAAAGCACACAACTCCGGTGTCACGAGGTAAAGCTCAAAGAGCATTCCTTTGTCGGCCGATTCAATCTCTAGGCCTATATCAATGGCGGCCTGCTGAAGAAATGCGAAATCGAAAAGCTCTTCCGAAATCGTCATCTTTTCCGGAATAACACCTGCAGGCCAGACGGCTTTTGCCAGGAATTTTCTGAGCTGCGTGCTCATAGTGTCATTCATCGCATATCCACTCCGACATAAAGGATCAACTAAGCCTCAAACCCGAGTGGAATCCTGCTGGATCAATTGCACCAGCATTCCGACATTTTCGATATCGTCCAAAGCCTTACTAGGCACACGGATAGAGAAACGCTCTTCAACCGCTAGGATAATCTCGACCATCTTGAAAGAATCCCAGCCATCGACATCTTTGGCCGACGTCTCAGAGGAAAGAATGATGTCATCTCTCATAAGGAGATCCCTCACTATCTCAGTGAGAATTTCATATATTTCTTGTGTTTTCATGACGACATTCTTTCAATTTTTGTGAATTCTGTCTTCGAAACATAGTGCGATAAATCAAGTACATAGCGCGCGTGGCCATCTTCTTGACGGCAAACACACGAAAAGCTCAACCGATCATAGAGGTCGCTAACCATACTGTTTCGCGAAGTCGGTATATATTCAGCGGCAATTGTCAAAATACCACGAGAACGAGCCACTTCCGCAACGACGTCCATGACAGTATTCTCAACTTTGCGTCCCAACACACGGCAACTCATCAACCATCGATCGAGTGTAAGTATGTGGTCACCCTCAATTCGACCTGTTACAACGCTTATAATACCATTATCACCCATCTTGTCGCTCAGACGGAAATAGAGTCCGAATAACGACTGTGAGGTCAGAAAATTCTGGGCACCGATATCATCAAGCCTCAGCGCAGAAACGTTGAACTGGTTGGTTTTATTAACAAGCTGCACGATCCGTGGGAGATCAATTGAGCGAAATGGACTCCACAACACATGCATATCGAGACCACGCAAATAGCTTTCCATATCTGTCGCGGCTTCACGATGCGCCTGCCTCAGTCTGTTTTCTTGATACTGCCGTGTACGGATCCGATCTTCATCGCTAATATTAACCGCCTCAAAATACCCTGCCTGGGCAAGACAGAAAGGCACATCAGCGATGTCTGTCGGGATTTCTGGAACTGCAACCATTGGCAACTCAACGCGAACCAGTTCGCGTTCGTACGGATTATCATCAACGAAAACAATCGCATCCAAACCAACGTTCAACTCTCTAGCGATCCGCCGGATATTAGTTGCTTTGTCTTCCCAGTTCGCGACAAAACACGCAATACGGTCCAGCCTTAAAAGTATTTCTGGATGGGATTTAAACACCTCACGGGCAACAGCATCATCATTTTTGGAACAAACTGCCAAAATTATTCCACGATCACTCAATTCTAAAACATAACGCTGAAACTCTAAAAATCCCTCGCCTTCGCTACTTCCAGGTCCCATTATAATCCCGGAAAGACCATCATCTCCAATCACGCCACCCCAGAGAGTATTATCAAGATCAAGTACCAGGACCTTATATGAGCGCCCCAAGCAAGCACCAATGAGACGTGCTATTATGTCACCGAAAAAGGGCGCGGCACGAAGGCTAATTTCCTGTTTGGCACGGTGCCATACAGCGGGGCTGTACCAAAACGACAGCCCTTGCTGCGCCACATGAGAGTCAAGAGAAACTAGGTGAACTCCGGCCTCGAGATCTGCTGCAGCCCGCAATGCTTGATTAATCTGCGTTAAGAGCAACGACGAAGACGCTCCGTATCGGCTCTCATTCTCTCCTATTACATTCGGAAAAACAGGAAGGGCACAGTTTTGAAGAACAATGGCCTTCATGACATGAGTGACGTGAGACCAAATGTTTACAAAGGATGCCACTGCAAGGGACGCATCTCCTGCGGCAAGCTTTAGAATATGATGCGAATCCAAGACAAAAAGTACAACATCTGGATTAAATTTCCGAACTGCGCTTTCAGAGTTATAAAGATCCTGTTGGTATGATCCGTAATCACCTTCACATGTTTTGATATTAAAACCGTGCCTCAAACCTCCTACCCGGATAGAGGGCAGAAGATGTGATATGGTACTGGAACCAAGAACGGCTAAACGGATTGCAACAAGACCGTCCGGCTCGGCTTGTTTACTCTGAGAGATATCGGACCAAATCTGATCAAGAAAATTTATTTGAACAAAATCCATATCAAACTTTGCCAAAGACTTTACTAAAGAAACTGCGTCTTCGTTTTCTTTAGAGCGAAGCCCTCGTAAAGCAGCCCGCAAATCTGCGTGCCGATTTAGCCACGACAATGATACGGACGACATTTTATACTCACCGATATATTCAAATTATATAATTAAAAACCTGAGCGAAAATGATATCGCCCAGGTTTTATCTCAACGAGCGTCAATAACAGAGCGCACAACGTGGAAAAGCTCGAGTACATATCCACGATCAATACCGGACACACCCTCATCACCCAAAGCTTTACCCTCGGCCACAGCAATCGATGACATAAGGTTCCAAATTAGACCCTCACGAGACATGTTTGAAGCGGAAAGATCTTTACTCATTATTACCGTGCTCCTTGAGATTCTGTTCACAGAAAAATTAAAGGGAAGCTTTAAGGATACGCTCACCTCCCTTTAGACATCGACGATAACTGAGCAAGAGAGCGACACACCACTACCATACGGCAGTAGTTAAGAAAGGATTCATAAGTTATCGGTTAAAAACATAAACATAAAAAATGTTAGGCATGTTGACTTTTTTTTCACCCAATATCCCCCGATGGATAATTTCTCAAACTCATTGGATCGCGCCCAGGATTGAAAAATACCATGTTATCTAATAGTGAAGAAATTTTGTCTACCTCATTTCAATTAACATCCATTTTGTTTAAATCTACATGCGCGACAACCTCAGAAGAAATATTCGAATATTTAGTAAAACACCTTCCATTCGGTGTTATTATAGCTAATGAAAAAAATGACATTACATTCAAAAATATTATTGCCGAACGTCTATTGAAAACAAATGAAATAGATTATAAGAGCCTATTATCTTCTATTATTTCTATTGATAATAATAGAAGATCTAGCGGTCGTGAAGGGTCATCTAAATGTAATAGGAAAATAATAACTCACATAAACGGAAAAAATAGCGAAACTTATTTCGCTAAAATTCTGCGTATAAAAAAAATAAATCAGGGATCAGATGAAGGTGATTTTAGCATAATAGTTTTCACTTCAGGTAAAGTTGATTTAAAAACAGAAAAAATTCTAAGTGAATTATTTTTAACTCCTTCGCAGTCAAGGATTGCTTGTCTTATTTCCAATGGATTATCTTTAAAAGATGCCGCCTCTTTTCTAGGTATTAAAGAATCTACGGCCCGACAAAATATGAAAGAAGTGATTTCTAGACTTGGAGTTAAAAGCCAGAAAGACGTAGTGGCCTTTGTTAAGAATTTAGCAGCTGTCGATTAATCGCTATCGTCTCTCTAACTCTGCCGCAAGGGCTCTCTGATGTCGCACCAGAAATTCATTGGCTTTCAAGAAGATTCCTTTGAGTACATTCGCCAGTATTCTATCACGAACGAGACATTAGAAATTTCTCAGCACCTCAACGCTCGTGTTGTAGGTGCTCGGCCGTCATGGCCCGGTGAAAAACTACAATCTCTAAGTGGCGGTGCCTTTGATACATCAGGTAATCTCATTTCTGACTGCCTTCAACCGCGTTCCGATGGACAGGAGGCCATTGCATCCATACAACCTGTCTGTACGCGTATCCCCGCACAAAGTATTCCCGAAGCCGTGTTTGGCGGTTTAGCATTTGACCACTTTGGCCATTTCCTACTTGAAAGTACGGCTCGCCTCTGGGCCCTCCCTAAGACACATGAGCTGCCCTGGATCTTCATCTCAGTTGATCGGGAAACCCTTCCGGAATACCAGCTTGGCTTTTTAGAAATTCTTGGCCTCCCCCGTGAGCGGGTGATTGTCGTACCAGGTTGCGTGAAAGTAGAGAGGCTGCTTATTCCTCAGCCATCTTTTACATATCATCATCACGCGACACATGCTTACCGTGACACATTTAGGGCTGCACAATTGCGCCCAACATCTACACACACGCGACGTATTTTCCTTTCTCGCCAAAACTCAACTATTGCCCGGACTGTAGGTGAACGGGAATTGGAAACTGTTCTCAACCAAGATGGCTGGGAAATCGTTTATCCTGAAAACCTTTCAGCACGAGCGCAAGCAGAACTTTTCAGTAACGATACCGTTGTCTTGGGCATGCAGGGTAGCGCTTTCCATTTGAGTCTTTTTGCGTCGCCAGGGCATAAAGTCGTTCATCTGTGTAGAGGCGAAGGCTATCGCGCCTACTACCTGCTCGACGAGTTAATGGGACTTGATGCAACATATCTACAAGCTGTGCAGACAGATTTGGCACTTCCATCCAAGCCTATCACAGGGCCCTTCCTATTAGATGTTGATCGAACACTTGCATTTTTACATGATGAGGGTCTTCTTAGCTCTCTTCCTGATACCTTTTCGACCAATGACGTCGGAACAAAAACAAATCTGATCCGCGAATATGAGGCTTGGTGGCACTATACGGAAAGCAAGTTGCGTTTTTTCCATGGTACTGCACACGACGGCAGTACAGTTTCAAAGTCATCCTCTCTAGAATTCGCAGAACGTTCGTTAGAACTTCTCCCGAATGACGCCGAAATCGTCGCACACGCTGCGGCGCTTGCTCTTAAATTCTCCTCACCCGATCATGCTCGCATGCTTCTTCAGCGGTATCCTGACCCCAGTGGTTGGACAGACATGGATCGCGCAAAGCTTCATTATTTTAAAAGTCAGATCGAAGACATGGCTGGGCAATTTGATGATGCACTATTCCATGCAGAGCAGGCAAATCGGCTTGCGCCCCAGAACATCTCTTACACCAATCAGAATGCCGCCATGCTCTATCGGCTCACACGAGCCACTCAAGCTCAGGACATTCTCGATCAAGCCGTGAGCACTGGTATTGCAAACGCTAGTAGCCATCATGTTCTTAGCCTAGTCCATGAAAGCGTTGGTCACCTAAGCGAGGCCGTCCTGAACGCGGAATTGGCTTTCCGCCTCGACCCTGCCGATCAAAATCTCTTTCGTCGTGCATTCTCGCTCTATCGCCACACAGAGCAGTTCGAAAAAGCCAAGACCCTCGCAAAAACATATATTGATAGCGACACACAAGACCCCCTTTTGCTGCGAGAAATTGCTGATTTTGAAGAGATACACGGCGATCCACAACAAGCCATCATATTGTTGCGGAAGCTTTATTTTCTCAACCAGAATGATCATGATGTACGCCAACAGCTCTATAATCTTCTGCAAGCCGATGGCCAGCTTCCAGACCTTTCCGGGTTAGGTGCCGACGTCACTCATGCCGCCTTAGAGCGCAGCGTGATGATTCACAATCACGGCCTGTCTCGATTGGAAGAAGGCCGTCTTGGCGATGCACTGTACGCTGCTGTCGCTGCTGCGAGCATTACACCTGGCAACGAAACGATCATGATGTCGGTTGTGGGGGTCCTGCTTCGACTGAATAATCCTTTCCTCGTTCGGCTACTCATCCATACTCTGCTAGAGCGCGGCGAAGCATACCCCAGCCTATATTATACACTCAGCCTCGCTGAAGGAGAGCTGGGTAACAGCGAGGCCGCTCAAAATGCAGCTAAAATCGCTGCAGAAAAAGCTCCCTTCAACGCCACGATCACTGACCATTACCAGAGGATGATAACGTGAAAGAAGCCAACGCATCGCGTTTCAACGTTGGGAACGCGATCAGAGCCCAGTGTGTGCTTCATTCGGATTTACTCGCATTTACGTTTTGCTCGGAGATCAGCGGCCACTGTGACAACCTCACTTTCGGAGATCTCGATCGCCATGCAATGGCGCTCTCAGAACGTTTGGGAGAAAACTTGAATAGCGGTGAACGCATTCTGCTTTGTTTTTCTCCTGGACTTGAGTTCATTGTCGCTTATTGTGCCTGCCTTTATGCAGGCCTTGTGGCAGTACCCATGTATCCGCCAGGACGTCGGCGAAACGAAACGCTTGCACGAATTGCCAGCGATGCCAGGCCTTCATTAATCCTCACCACAGTCAACTTTGTATCACTTTGCACGTTCGGCATTCCAGTTGATACTGTCACTCTGGATATTGTTCCCCCAGACATCCTATTCTCTAGAGATGTTTCGATATCCGGCGAGATAGCACATATTCAATATACATCGGGCTCCACAGGCTTCCCGCGTGGCGTCATGATTTCCCATGAGAACATTCTTGCAGAACACGCTGCGGCATCAGCGCGTTATGGCGTGCAAAACACAGACGTTATGGCATCGTGGCTCCCCCATTTTCACGATTTTGGGCTGATCTTTACAATTCTTCGGCCGTTATTGAGTGGCATAACCTGTCATATGATGAGCCCAACGGCTTTCGTGAAGGACCCTCATCGCTGGCTGAAACTAATCTCCGATACGCGCGCAACGCTCTCTGCAGCACCTAATTTTGGTTTTGATCTTTGCCTTAAGCGCATTCCTGCAGATCGTCTCCATGAGCTCGACCTCTCAGCTTGGCGACTGGTGCTTAACGGCGGTGAACCCGTCAAAACCGAGACAATGAACACATTCATTGAGCACATGAAGCCGTACGGCTTTACTCCAGAAACCGTACGTATTGGATACGGAATGGCCGAATGTACACTTGTTGCAAGTACAAAAATCTATATGGAAACACCGAGCTTTACTGAGTTGGATGCCATTGGCCTGCAACTTGGTTATGCAATTCCGGCACAATCCGGCCGACCCTACCGGCGTATTACAAACTGCGGAAAAGCTCTAGATTCGCTCGAAATAGCAATTATTACCGATCATGGAACTTTGGCCGAAAATAACAAGATTGGCAAAATTGTTGTGCGTGGCCCATCAGTTACAAACCGGTTTTCGTCACCTAGTGATGACGCATGTACACTACTCCCTGATCCTGATGGCCAAAATCCTTGGCGTCTGACGGGAGATCAAGGTTTTCTTTGCAACGGTGACGTTTATACCACGGCACGGAACTCAGATCTCATCAGAATGGGTCCCGTCCTGTTGTCACCATTCGGGATAGAGGAGTCATTCGAACGTAATGTCGAATTTATAAAGCCCGGTCATGTCGCAGCTTTTGCAGCTTCAATCGGACTTCACGGTGAAGAATTTCTGATAATTGCAGCAGAGATAGATAGGGAAAAAAGAAATTCCCCTGCACCGGATTTTGACGCCCTGTGGCAAATCATAAAAGAAGAAACTGCCTTCGAAGTCGCTGAATTTTTGATTATGATACCTGGAACACTTCCTAAGACGACTAGCGGGAAAGTGCGCCGACAAGAATGCCGCTCTCGTTTTGAATGCGGTAAATTGCAGAAAGATGCTCTGCATACCGCACGCATCCCGAAGACTAAAGCCAGACGTAATGTCGCTCTTCGAGCTCATGAACTCCTGCAAAAAATTGAGAATGAACGACACCGCTATCATATCCCGGAAAGCAAGATTTCTCCACATGATCCAGATAGTTTGCTGTACATTTCCTCATTATCAATAGATATACAGGAATCTTTATTTTCTCGTAATATCGATTTGACTAGACTCTTACAGGAAAGTTCTTCCATCGTGGACCTCGCAATACGGGCATCCTTTTAAAATGACAAATGAAATTTCTCCATTCAGGTCGGAAAGGACCATGGAAGCTTCCACAGATATGCCTGCAGTTGAAAGCATTTTTCTGGACTGTGTAGATATAACGCTGCTACGTGAAACGGTAACGACATGTGGTTATAATATCGAATCGTCAGAAGACATTGAAATTGCGCGAATATATTACACAGATAAGAAAGTCTCTAGCACTAGTCCCAATCCGTATTTTGAAGAAGCATGGTATCTCGAACAATATGACGACGTTAGACGTGCAGTTGAAGGTGGTGGAATTCAGTCCGCTTTTCTACACTTTATAAAACACGGTATTTTTGAAGGTCGCTTTCCGTCAGCTACCATGGCAGAGGGACGCTTTCCTCTATATAATCTCTCCGTAGAAGAAAAATCTTTAGCTTGCGGAGGTTACGCAGAAATCTATCCAGATGCCGCACTGTTTGTCGCAGCCTTTCCCGTCATCACAATACAACAGTTCCTAGATATTTATGGACGAAAGCTCGGTTGGTTAATTGAAGACCATCGCGACATTGGTAAACAACGACAAGAAACGTTTCAGGAAATTTGCAGACAATTTGACGCCGATTGGTATACCAGTAAATATCTAACAGGAATAAATGACAAGAAATTCGCAACTGATCCACTGATGCATTACCTAGTTCATGGAATGCATGCTGGGAATTCGCCAAATAACTCTTTCGATGAAACTTTCTACCGTATCTTTTACCCGGAAATACAAAGAGCCATCGAAAAAGAAGATATCCCTTCCGGGTTTTACCATTACATCCTCGCAGGGCGGAATGAATGTCGTTTACCCGCTTTCGAGCGCAAGCAGGTACTAGAAGCCAGACTACCTGGTGTAACAAGAACAGTTCTTGCAGATAACGCGTTTTCTATTGAAGAGAGATTGAAATATCGTCAAGTTATAGTCGACGCGCTAGCTCCTAAACGCCTCGTAATGATGTTACCCACTATAAATCCAGACATTACGTTCGGAGGTTATAGAAGTGCGTTTGAATTTTTACGGCGCGCACATGAAGAAGGCTGGAAGATCACTATTCTCTGTACAGAGGATGCAAGCGCCAGCGTTGAATATTTTATGCTTCGTGAAAAATCCAGTGTTTTTTTAGATCTATTTCGTAAGATTCACTTTGTTCCACATATCGTAAGTGAACCGGTTTCGATTGGCAGCAAAGATGTACTTATTGTTTATTCCATGTGGGATCTCTATTTTGCTGCCCACATCCGTCACCTCGCTCCCGAGGTTAGGATTGTTGTACTTTCTCAGGAATATGAACCTATTTTTCATGAAAACAGTTCAGCAAGGGCTTTTCTGGAAGAAGCCTACAAAATTCCTCACTACGCCTTAATTAATAGTGATTTTTTGAAAAAATATTTCAAGACACACCGTATTGGCGTTTTTGGTCAGGGTAAGTCCTCCCCTAAAATCGGAAAAGACTATACGGTTTTTGAGCACCGGATCAATCAGCTCTGCCCCCAATCAGTAGACGATATTCGGTCGCGTAAAACGCGCTTTCTCGTTGCCTATACACGACCGGAGGCTCATGCAGCACGTAATTTATATGAAATCCTTATCCTCGCGCTACGAAAAATATGCTCAGAAGGTGCTTTCGGGCCAGATTGGCAATTTATAGGGCTCGGCGCTTTGACCGATCTTCCGGCTGTTTCTCTCGGGAATGGCCATCAATTACTTTTTCGTGCCAAAATGAGCGAAGAAGAATATATTACGTATATCAACTCGATGGATATTGGGCTGAGTCTCATGTACGCACCTCACCCTAGCGTCATGCCATTTGAATTTGCCACGACCGGCGCGCTTGTAGTCACAAATACCTATGAAAATAGATCCATTGCTGATTTTGAGAAAATTTCACAAAACATCATAGGTGCTCCTCCTACAGTAGACGGTATAGCAGAGGCTCTCCGTATAGCCATTTCGCGGGTTTCGGATGCAGAAGGTCGTCTTCGAAATATATTTCGGCCTCTACAGTCGAGTTGGGACACAATCTTCAACGCTGGCCTTATCCGAGACGTCTGTGGTGATTCCACATGACGTGCCCCCTTTTTTGTATCCACTTAAAAGGAGAGTTCCCGTTTTTTATGGCTTGAGGTTGATGGAATGACTAGGGTCTCGGGGGCATGCCCCCGAGACCCTAGTCTGGCGATCTGATCCGGTGTCCTGCCATCCAGCTGGGAATGGGGACGCACCGTATTGTAGTCTTCCCGTCAGTCAGCCAGAACCTGTCGGGCATGGCTGAGAGACGTGAA
>CALFLO010000147.1 GCA_937880175.1 uncultured Gluconobacter sp. | reverse complement strand
CAGCCCGTCCGGCGCATCGACGGCCACGATGGGCGCAATACGGTGCTGGAACCACAGGGCCAGCTTTTCCAGCCCCAGCCGGTCGCCCTCGGGATCGGCGTCCATCATTACCAGATCGGGATACAGTGCCTGGGCCTTGGCCACCGGCGTGCCGGAACGTATCCCCAGTTTCCGGGCGGTGAGATCGACCGACAAGACAACCCGTCGTCGCCCTTCACGCCCGGCCAGCGCCAGCGGCGCCTCAGGCGCTGGCGCGTCTGATCCAAGCCGCTTCCTGATCCGGTCGGTCGGCCAGAGCGGCAGGTAAAGAGAGACGATCCGCGACCGAGATACAGGGGGCGAGCCTCCCTTTGGCATCACAGGCCTCCACTTCAAAATCAGCACATTCGCCCGCACGGGCACGGATGAGTTCCAGCAGCCAGCGCGGTCTTCCGACACCGGGAACCGGCAACGGCACGGATGGCAGGACGGAGACCCGCCATCGGGTCACACTGGCAGTTGGCTGGCCAAAATCCGCTGCATCCGTCTGCCGCCGCCAGCGGCGGATCGCAATGCCAAGCGAACCAGACGTTTCAGCCGCCAGTTGCAGGCGACGTGAGGCGGTCATGGAGAGGCGGGCTACCTCGGCGACAACAGCCCCGAGGCCTCCATGCCGTAGCCCCTCCTCGAAACAGGCCAGCACATCGACGTCCGATCCCGCCTCGACAAAAATGGTCCGCCGTGCCGACAGCCCCACCTGTTTCAGGGAGGGAGCGAATACGTCCTGACGGGTGACAATCCAGAGCACTTTGCCGCGCGTGCGGGCCGCAATCCCGGCGCAGAACTGTCCGGCCGCCGCACTGTGCAGGGCATCATTCCCGCCTCCTGCCACCTCATGCAGCGCACCCAGCGTCAGACCCCCACCAGGCAGACGTGCATCGATCTCGCGCACGCCAAAGGGCAGCACCTTGCGGCGCCTGTCGCTGTGCCCTTCGAGACGATTGATCGCGGCCCGCAGCGTCTCCAGACCGGGTTTTTTCGCGGTTTCAGCAGTCATGTCACGGTCTGGCGTCCCTTGTGCAGGCGGATTTCATGATTATATGTTCCTGATTTGTTCTGATGCAGCGATGGAAGTCAATGCAAATTCGCACCGCGTCAGGCATGATGCAGGGCGCATAACCACCCCGAATTATTGGCGAAGGTACCTTAAGGAATTGAATTCAGAGACTTCTCCCATCCCAAACAGCGACGATTATCTGTCCCGTCTGAACGATGCCCAGCGACAGGCCGTCACGCATGGGACCGGAGTCTTGGCAGGCGGGGTGGATTCATCCCCGCTGCTGGTCATCGCCGGTGCCGGATCGGGCAAGACCAACACGCTCGCGCATCGGGTGGCGCATCTGATTAACTCCGGCGCGGACCCGCGCCGTATCCTGTTGCTGACCTTCTCGCGGCGGGCCAGTGTCGAGATGACGCGACGGGTGGAGCGCATCTGCAGGACGGTGCTGGGGGACAAGGCCAGCCCACTGGCCGATGCGCTGGCCTGGGCCGGGACGTTTCATTCCATTGGCGCGCGGTTGCTGCGGGAATATGCGCAGCAGATCGGCATGGACCCGGCTTTCTCGATCCATGATCGAGAGGATTCCGCCGATCTGATGAATCTGATCCGGCATGATCTGGGGTTTTCGAAAACTGAGAAGCGGTTTCCCGGCAAGGGCACGTGCGTTGCCATTTATTCCCGTGTGGTGAATTCTGGCACGCCGCTCGCCGATGTGTTGCTGAAGCACTATCCGTGGTGCGCGGGCTGGGAAGCGCAGCTCAGACAGCTCTTCGCCGGTTACGTCACGGCGAAGCAGGAACAGGGCGTTCTGGATTATGACGACCTGCTGCTGTGCTGGGCACAGATGGTCAGCGATCCGGTGCTGGCCGCTGACATCGGCGGCAAGTGGGATCATGTGCTGGTCGACGAGTATCAGGACACCAACCGGCTGCAGGCGGACATTTTGCTGGGCATGAAACCGGACGGGCGAGGCCTTACGGTGGTGGGCGACGATGCGCAGAGCATCTACGCCTTCCGGGCCGCGACCGTGCGCAACATCCTCGATTTTCCCGGACAGTTCAAACCCGAAGCCCGCATCGTGACGCTGGACCGGAACTATCGCTCGACAAAGCCCATTCTGGATGCGGCCAATGCGGTGATTGGAGAGGCGGCCGAGCGGTTCACCAAGGATTTGTGGACCGAGCGGGCCTCAGAGGAAAAGCCACGACTGGTCACGATCTGGGACGATACTGCCCAGGCCAACTATATTGCCGACCGGGTGCTGGAAGAGCGTGAGGCCGGCACAGCGATGAAGCAGCAGGCGGTGCTGTTCCGGGCCTCGCATCATAGCGGCACGCTGGAGGTGGAGCTGACCCGGCGTAATATTCCGTTCGTGAAGTTCGGCGGCCTGAAGTTTCTCGACAGCGCCCATGTCAAGGATGTGCTGGCCCTGCTGCGCTTTGCCCAGAACCCGCGCGACCGCATTGCGGGCTTCCGGATCCTGCAGCTTCTGCCGGGCGTGGGGCCGACCTCGGCCCGGCGCGTGCTGGACACGGTGGGCGAGAATGCCCATCCCTTCGATGCGCTGCGGGACGTGAAAGCCCCACCGCGCAGTGGCGAGGCCTGGACGGGGTTTGTGAATCTGCTGACCGCTCTCGGCAGCCATCAGGTCGGCTGGCCGGGCGAGATCGCCGCTGTGCGCTACTGGTGTGAACCGCATCTGGAACGGCTTCATGAGGATGCCTCCACCCGTCTGGCCGATCTGGTGCAGCTGGAACAGATCGCTGGCGGCTATCCCTCACGCGAGAAATTCCTGACCGAACTGACGCTCGACCCGCCGGATGCCACGTCCGATCAGGCTGGCGTGCCGCTACTGGATGAGGACTATCTGATCCTCTCGACGATCCATTCCGCCAAGGGGCAGGAATGGAAAAATGTCTTTGTCATGAACGCCGTCGACGGCTGCATTCCGTCTGATCTGGCGACAGGCGAGCAGGACGACATTGAGGAGGAACGCCGGCTGCTTTACGTCGCCATGACGAGGGCGAAGGACAGTCTCGATATCATGGTACCGCAGCGTTTTTACGTGCATGGCCAGCACAGCCGGGGCGACCGGCATGTCTATGCCTCGCGCAGCCGTTTCATCGACCGGGACATGCTGCCTTTGTTCGAAGCTGTGTCATGGCCAGTCGTGAAGCCGGAAGAACAGGAAAGGCAGGATGCGGTGAAGTCGGTGCGGATCGATATGGCCGCCAGGTTACGTGGCATGTGGTCGTAAGGGAGCAGGGCCGATGTGCAATCTCTATTCCATGACGTCGAACCCGCAGGCGATCCGGGAGATCGCGAAAGTCCTTGAGGATCGCACGGGTAATCTCCAGCCACAGCCCGAGATGAGATCTATCCAAACACGATGGCGCCGATCGTTCGGAACGGAGACAACGGACGTGAACTGGTCATGGCGCGCTGGGGCATGCCGACACCGCCCGGCTATCTCAGGGGACATAAGGTCGATCGGCGTGTGACCAATATCCGCAATCCGACCTCGACATGGTGGAAACGCTGGGAAGGCGTGGCGCATCGCTGTCTGGTCCCTCTGACGGCATTCTCGGAACCGGAGCGCCTGCCCGACGGGAAATCACGGCCCGTGTGGTTTGCCCGCAGCGACGGAGAGCCGCTGGCTTTCTTTGCCGGGATCTGGTGCCGGTGGACGTCCGTGCGGAAACTGGCGGACGGGGAGACGACGGATGATCTGTACGGGTTTTTGACCACGGAAGCCAACAGGGAAGTGGGCGCGGTTCATTCGAAGGCTATGCCTGTGATCCTGACGCAACCAGATGATCTGGATGTATGGATGAATGCACCGGCAACAGAGGCTCTACAGCTTCAGTGGCCTTTATCGGGTGGACTTCTGGTCCTGACAGAAGTGCTGAATTCGTCGACATGACAGTTGCTGTCGGATTCCTTATCTGGTCGGTCAGAAACGCACCTTTCTGAAAACCTCCGAGATATCCCCTCTTCATATGCCTGTTTTATGAATTTGCGGGATGAAGTCCGACCGAAGAACAGCTTTTTCTTAATGTCGGGTTTCCACTTTTCTTTTTCAGCACGCAATATGAGCCCGTCAAACTGGCCTTCAATTCGACCTGTTTCTTCGGAACGAACTGAGATCGCATTGTTTTTTCCAGCCTCTATGAGTCTGTTTCGACGCTCGCATCGTTCTTTATTTTTTAGCCTTCTTTCCTGTCGATTGAATGCGTTCTCGGTAGCTTCCTCCGCGTGATGATATCCCCAAGCCACTTCTGTATTCAGCCAGTCGGTTGGCGTTTCGGGCCAGCATGGTTCCGCACCGGGCTTCCTCTGTGCGGCGATATGATTCTCGTAATATGTAAGCCACAGACAGTCCTTTTCATGCGCATCTGCCAACTCCTTTAGCGTCCGCAACGGACGAAGCGGATGCGCAGAATGAGCAAGGTTTCCCTTACTACCTGATATGATGACCGAAAGTCCGGTTGGCCAGTCCACATGCCAGTAGCGACCGATGGTTCGGACACACAGGCCCGTTTGTAATGCAAGCGCAGGCTGGGTCAGCAGCATTCTCCTGGGCCAAACTTTCAGCGCATTCTCAATGCGGGCGTAAGATTTCTGTTGTTTGATCGTTGATGTGCGGTGTGCTGACTCGCGCTGCTTTTGTGTTGTATCCAGGTTCTCGGCGCTGAACGACATGGAAAATCCCTTTATGCCATGAGCAGGGCAATGTCGGGAGTTCATGAACTTACAAATGCTGCGGGACGTGGCTTCAACTTCGCTTTTAGGCAAAGGAGCAGGAAATGTTCTGTTGATCTGATGCGCGTAGGCAGAAATTTCCCGCAGGTCTTTTACAAGACCTGCGTAACACCACCATCTAACCTGATCGAAAAGAGAACAGTTCCGACCGAGAGAAGACGGCTCACGCTCGGCATATCGTAGCCAGATTTTGGCAGGTTTTTGTATTTTGTCCTGCCAGATCGGCATCAGTAACGATACAACATCGCGTAATTTACTTGAACTGGTTCCAGGATCTGTTTTCCAAAGAAGTTTCAAGCCTTCAGGACTTGAGGTATCGGGCAAAGCAACTCGATTGTTCTGTGAGGGATCTCTGTGTAGGAGGTCGCCGATAAGGTTCTCCGCGAGACCCCAGGGAGATTTTATGAGACTTTTGTATGGTAGCGGGGTGGCATCAAGCGCAGCAGCCATGAGTTGATGGGCAAGCCACAGTAGTTTTTTTGGTTTTTGACGGGCTTCAGGTCCAATATAGACAGGACTGCGTAGTAATAAAAAAGCATGGGCACGTCCGGATACTGGATCTTCAACAAGCGTGGGGCGGATTTCTTCCGGGATATTCGCAAGATATTCACGGGCGCAGGTGTGATCTATGTCGAAAGCAAGAACATTTACAAAATCCTTGGTGTTCAGACATATCCACGGCATCAGGACGCCGTCCTGCAAGCGCATAAGCGAGGAAGATTTCTGCAGGACTGTGCTTCGGATCGTCTGGGATGCCAGAACATATCGTGGGCATCGCCCCAGGATTTGTGAACTGAATGTTGAGAATTCAGGACAAGATGTCGAGGCGTTCAGATGCTCGCTGATGGCGCGTGCCGCCCAGAGATTCTCGAAGGCGCTATCATGACATGCCAGCGGATCAGAAATAGCAGAGTAATGATTCATAATAAATCATTATGGAGCTCAAATTAGCTTATGTCACCTTTTTTGTGTGCGGTGGGCGAATACGAAATCTCGGCGATCCGGCCATAGTCCGGGTCCGCTCGGGACTGAACATCAAAAACCACTCCTTTATCTCCGTTTTTCGCATAGGAGGGAGCATGCTGTCCGTGCCTGGGGTGGGTGGCCATTGAGATGATCACGCTGCGGGTCTGATTGACACATACAAGTGCGCCATCAGCTCCCTCCATAACGGATATTTCATCACCTGCTACGGTCTGATCCGCATTCTTCCCTAGTAAAACAAGCCATGATGCATTGTCGATCAAGATACGCTTGCCGTCTTTCGTCGTCTCGAAAATGATGCCTGCCTCTTCGAACGCTTTGCGTAACTCGCGTAAAACCCGTTCCGTAGGTACGCTGGCTTCTGACTCAAATCGCATGATCGTGGCGCGGCCAATTTGGGCTCGTTGTGCGAGGTCATCCTGATTCCAGCCTCTAATGCTCCGCGCTGCCCGGCAATCACGGCTGAATAGCGGAAGATCTGAGAATGTTTGAGGTGATTTGCGCATAATGCCTCTGAGAGTCTCTGCTTCCTAACATTGTAGCATATTTTCTTGATAAAAAAAGAGAGATGACGCATATATCGTCGATATGATGGAAATGAACAGTATTGCCTCATTCGGTTGACTCGCACGTTAGACGTCGGTGCTGGGGCTTATTCTTTTAGCCCCGCAGGGTAAAGATGAAAGCAGGGGCAAGAACGATGGTGAGTGACCGGAAAGAATCATGTCTGGCACTGGAAGGTCGCGGATTGCTTCGCTATCCGGCCGCCGCAGAATATATTGGCCTTGCCGAGGGAACTCTCCGCAATCAGGTCGATACGCTGGGGATACGCTCTGTCAAAATCGGTCGGGCCCGATGTTTTCGTATTGTGGACCTCGACGATTTTATCGAGCGGAAACTCTGTGAAACTGAATTGAAGATTCAGAGAAGAAAGCGGCGCAGTCGGGGAGAGTGCCTGTTGCTGGATCGCAATCTGGATATCAGGCCCGTGATTACCGGCCTGATCGCTCTTTTCCGACTCAGGCTCCTCCGGGTAGCGGGTTCCTTCATTTTTTGCCCGGTCCGTTGATTGCCTCGTAGGCTAGTGCCATAGCGGCGAGGTCTTCCGTGTGGGGCTGGTAGTAACGATCAAGGGATTTGATGTCCTTATGTCCCGTTACGCGGCGGAGTTCGAGCGGGTTGGTATAGATCCGTGCGAGACGGCTCGTTGCTTCGTGACGCAAATCATGAAACGTGAGGTCCTGAAGGCCAGCCTTCTTTGTCATTCGTCCGAACCGGACGGAGAACGCGTTCATGCTGCCTACATCAAAGATCAGATCGTCTGCTTTAACCGTCTTGCATTGCGCTTGGAGGGCACGAAGCAAGCGGGTGGCGCCCGGCGTGAGGGGACGGACTTCCGGACCTCGCTCGACCGCGCGATGCATTGTTTTTGTCTTGGTAAATGAAAGGGCATGGCGCTCAAAATCGACGTCGCGCCAACGAAGTGTCAGAGCTTCTTCCCGTCGCGTGCCCTGTTCGATGGCAAACTGCGTGAATGCGACGTCGTCCGGCCATGGCGACTGCGCCATGACCGCCAGTAGGCGATCGTATTCGTCGCCAACAAGACGCCGGTTCCGCTTTTTGTCTGCGCCAGCCGGACGCTTGACGGATGTTGCGGCAGCGGGGTTTTTTGCGAAGGGAATGTCCCACTCCGCGATGGCGTGCTGGCAGATGGCGGCAAGAAGATTGAGGCGTTTGACGACAGTGGCGCCGCTATGCTTCTCAGCTTGGCGGTCGCGGAAACCACGGACTGCCGTCGAGGTCAGGTCGACCAGAGTGAGCTGGGCGACCTGATCCTGAAGGATGGCCGGGATATGCCCCTTGCGGTCGTTGTCCCGTGTCTGCATTTGTTCGCGTACATAGCGGTCGACCAGTTCACGGAGGGTCTGGCGCTCAAGCGGACGTGTATCCTGGAATTGCCCTAGCTCGAGTTTAGCAGATGTCGTGTCCAGCCAGCGTCGGGCCAGTTTGGCTGACGAAAAGGTCTGGTGGATTCTCTCGCCGCCTGCAATGCGCTTGCGTGCCCGATACTGGCCTTTACCGCGATATTCGACTCCGGCGGGTAGCGGGCGGCCTGTCGCAGGGTCAGTTTTATCAGAAGTGATTCGGTCTTTCATGGTGAGCCTCGCTTGGGCCCAGCATAGCCTTTTCATGGGCCCATTGGGACCATGTGCTTATCGTCTTTTTTGACAGTGGGCCCAAGCTGGGCCCAAAAACAGTCAATCGTTTCGCTTTGTGACTACTAAGTCACTGGAAAGATTGGTGTCCCATAGGGGATTCGAACCCCTGTTGCCGCCGTGAGAGGGCAGTGTCCTAGGCCTCTAGACGAATGGGACGAGGCGAAGGGCTTAATAGGAGGCCCTTCGGGACTTGGCAAGTGTTATTTGGAACTTTTCTGTGTCAGGAGTGGGCCGAGGCCTGCTCCGCCGAAGAGGTGGACGTGGAAATGGGGGACTTCCTGTCCGGAATTGGGGCCGGAATTGCTGATGAGGCGGAAGCCTTCGTGGGTCAGGCCCTGCTCTTCGGCGATTTTCGAGACGGCGCGCCAGAAGCCCGTGATTTCATCGGGGGAGGCTGTCGCACCGAAATCGGCGATGGAGACGTAAGGCCCCTTGGGAATGACCAGAACGTGGATCGGGGCCTGAGGGGCGATATCGTGGAAGGCGAGTGCGAAGTCGTCTTCATAGACCGTGCGCGCGGGGATCTCCTTGCGCAGGATGCGGGCGAAGATGTTATCGGGGTCGTATGCCATGGTCAGGCTCCTGTTCAGCCGAGCTTTTCCTTTGGGCGGGCTGCTTTTTCGGCGATGCCACTCGTGCCTTCGCGGCGCTTGAGTTCTGTCCAGACGTCTTCCGGAGACACGCCGGCATCCACCCACATGACGATCAGGTGGTACAGCACGTCAGCGCTTTCACCGATCAACTCCTTGCGGTTGCCGTTGACGGCTTCGATCAGACACTCGACGGCTTCTTCGCCGAATTTCTGGGCAATCTTGTTGCGGCCGCGGGACATCAGGCGAGCGGAATGGCTCAGGGATGGGTCGGTGCCGCGACGGGACTGAACTGTGTCGTAAAGGCGCTGAAGAACCTGTTCCTGCAGAAGATCGGACTTCTTGTCGTCCTGCTGCTTTGAAGGCTTCGGGGCCGGTTTGGTTGCGGGTTTTCCCATGATTTTACTCTCCAAGCCTGACCGGCAGGCCGGCCTTGTTCAGCGCGTTCTTGACTTCATCGATGCGGAACTGACCGAAGTGGAACACACTTGCCGCCAGAAGGCCACTTGCGCCGACTTCCGCGCCTTCCACGAAATGCTGTAATTCACCCACGCCGCCCGAGGCGACGACCGGGATCGTCACGGCGTTGCAGACTGCGCGCAGGAGGTCGAGGTCAAAGCCTGCGCGTGTGCCATCGCGGTCCATGCTGGTGAGCAGGATTTCACCAGCGCCCAGATCCTGCATTTTCCGCGCCCATTCCACGACGTCCAGCCCCGTGGGTTCGCGACCGCCTTTGGCATAGACTTCCCATCCGCCCTGTCCGTTGGATCGGGCGTCGATGGCGACGACGATGCACTGGCTGCCGAAGCGTTCGGAAGCTTCGCGGATCAGCTCCGGATTTTTAATGGCCGCTGAATTGACGGCACATTTGTCTGCGCCAGCAAGAAGCAGGCGGCGCATGTCTTCGCAGGTTCGCACGCCCCCGCCCACGGTGAGAGGGAGGCAGATGGCCTCGGCCGTGCGACGGACGACGTCGAGGATGGTGTCACGGTTTTCGACGCTTGCCGTGATGTCGAGGAACGTGAGTTCGTCAGCACCAGCGGCGTCGTAGAGCTTGGCCTGTTCGACCGGATCACCGGCGTCACGCAGGGAGACGAAGTTCACCCCTTTGACGACGCGGCCATCCTTGACGTCCAGACAGGGGATGACGCGGAGTTTCAGCATGAGCCGAGGACGTCCAGCGCGTCTTTGAGGGCGATGCGGCCGTCATACAGGGCGCGGCCGACGATGGCGCCGGAAATGCCGGGCACCTCGCGGGCCACATCACGCAGGGCCTTAAGGTGTTCCAGACTGCCGACGCCCCCGCTGGCGATGACGGGAATGGAGAGGCGACGGGCCATGTCCGCGGTCTGTTCAAGGTCCAGCCCGGCCAGCATCCCGTCGCGGGTGATCTCGGTAAAAATCACGGCGGCGACACCGGCATCTTCCATGCGCAAAGCGAGGTCATTGGCTTCGAGTTCGGAAACTTCGGCCCAGCCTTCGGTGGCGACGCGCCCCTGTCGGGCATCAATGCCAGCGACGATGCGGCCCGGGAAGGCACGGGCGGCCTGACGGACCAGCTCGGGGTCTTTGACCGCAACGGAGCCGAGAATGACGCGCGAGACACCCGCTTCAAGCCAGCGTTCGATGGCGGCCATATCCCGGATGCCACCGCCGAGCTGCACGGGAAGGCTTGTGGCCTTCACGATGGATTCAATCGCCGGAATGTTGGTGGAACGGCCCGCGAACGCACCGTTCAGATCCACAACATGCAGGTGACGGCAACCGGCTTCGGCGAAGAGTTTGGCCTGCGCTCCGGGATCGTCGGAATAATGCGTGGCATCTTCCATTTCCCCGCGACGCAGGCGGACGCAGGCGCCGTCTTTGAGGTCGATCGCCGGATAAAGCGTCAGGCCCTGTGTGGGTGTCTGAGATTCTGGCTCAGAGGCGGGGCTGGAGGAAGAGCCGCTGGCGTCAGGCATGGCGATGCTGGACTGCCAGCGGGCGGCCTCGTTCTCGTTTGCCAGAAGTTTTGAGAGAAAAAGTCCGCGCACCGTCTGCCCTCCGATCCGTGCATAATAAGGATGGGTGCCCCAGTGTTCGAAACCGAACGCCCGGAACAGCCCGATAGCGGCGACATGCGTTTCGCGGATGTCGCAGTTTACAACCTTGCAGCCAATGGCTCTTGCGCCCCTGAGCATGCCTTCCAGCAGCGCATGGCCCAGACCGCGGCCACGGGCATAGGGCGCCACGAAAAAGCCGGTCAGGTTGGCGGTTGCCGCATGGGCTTCGTAACTGGCCGGGGGGCGGACGAGCTGGCCCGCACCGCAGATCACCCCGTTCTCGCGTACGACGTAGAAGCTGCGCTCCGGCACCAGCAGCAGACCCTCGAAATAGCGCGCCAGGGCTTGATGACCGGGCGGCTGGAGCCAGCCGAAGCCGCCGCCATCCAGAATCCCAGCGGAAGTGGCTTCAATCAGGGCGTCCAGATCTTCAGGGGAAAGGGCGGAGACGACGCGTTCGCAGCTGATGGTCATGAGGTCCACCGCAGGAAGTTGCCGAGGATGGTCAGGCCGACATCCTGGCTCTTTTCGACGTGAAACTGCGTGCCGCAGCGATTGCCGCGCGCGATAATGGCTGGAACCTGCGTGCCGTACTGCGCGGTTGCGACCAGATCGCTGTCCGCGCCGTCATGCAGGGCATAGGAATGAACGAAATAGCCGTGGTTGCCCGGGGTAAGTCCGTCTGTCAGCAGATGCGCTCCGGGCGTGAAGTCCAGAGTATTCCAGCCCATATGAGGCAGGCGCAGGCCGGCGCTAGCGGCTTCATCCATGCGGCGGATATTGCCTGAAATCCAGCCCAGTCCCTCGGTGCGGCCGTGTTCGAGTCCGTATTCGCACATGAGCTGCATGCCGACACAGATGCCGAGGAATGGTGTGCCGTTTGCGGTGGCTGTTTCGAGCATGTTGCGCAGTTCGGGGCCAAGGCCCTGTGCGCAGTCGGCAAAAGCGCCCTGCCCGGGAAGGATCAGGCGGTCTGCGCCAAGGATATCGTCTGGGTCGCGGGAGATGACGACGTCTGCCTCGATCCCTTTGCGGGTGGCGGCTTTGCGGGCTGCCTGTGCGGCCGAGGCGAGATTTCCGCCATTGTAGTCAATTACGACGACGCGCATGGAAACTCCGGAGATGTGCTGCCGTAAGGGGCTGCGTATGGCTGCTGGTCCATCCAGCGCAGGAGGGCGATATCCCGGCTGGGGGCTGCGATGGGCGTGCCCGTGATACGGCCGTTCAGACGCTGTTCCCAGAGACGGATTTCAGCCGTGAAGCTGGCGAGTACGGCGTGAATGGCCACGATCAGGTCCAGCCGGGACCAGAAGCCCATGAAAACATGCAGCGTGATCATGGTGGCGGCTGCGGCCAGAAGGGCGGAAATCCACGCGCCGTAGGTCAGCAGCCCGAACCAGCCAAAGAACAGGACGCGCCATGAAAAACCGTCCTGCACCATGACGGGCATCTGCGGGTCGGACGCATCCGGTTTCGTGCAGGGAATATAGAGCTTCACAGCACGCCTTTGGTCGACGGGATGGCTCCTGCCGAGCGGGGATCATGTGAAACCGCGACTTTCAGGGCACGCGCTACGGCCTTGAAGCCGCTTTCAGCGATGTGATGCGCGTTGGTACCGGCCTTGCAGGTCAGGTGCAGGGCGATATGGGCGGACATGGCGAAGGCGCGGAAGAATTCTTCAAACAGTTCCGTGTCCATCACGCCGATCTTCTCACGTGGGAAAACGACATTCCAGGCCAGATAGGGGCGACCGGAAATATCCACGACGGCTTCGCACAGGGCTTCGTCCAGCGGCACGAGGGCATGGCCGAACCGCTCGATGCCACGCTTGTCGCCAATCGCCTGACGGAAGGCCTGCCCGAAGACGATGCCCACATCCTCGACGGTGTGGTGTCCGTCGATATGCAGATCCCCCTTGGCCTTCAGCTCAAGGTCGAAACCGCCATGTTTGGCCAGCGCCGTCAGCATGTGGTCGAAAAAACCGATGCCGCTGTCCACGTCGGAGCGGCCCTGTCCATCAAGAGTGAGGGCAAGGGTGATGTCGGTTTCGCTGGTTGCGCGATGCAGACGGGCGTGACGGATTTCGTTCATGACGTTCCTGCTACACCAGCGCGGCGCGGATTTCCACGCTGTCTGGTCAACATGCCTGCAAAATTCGTGGGCAGACAGCGAGAAAAATCCCGTACGCAGAAGATGCCGATCCGTATCGACCGGGACGGGGCGGCGTCACTATTCCTTGAGAATGGCGGAGTCTGGAAAATGCCCTTGGCGGGGAGGGGAGATCGGGCCATATTTCCTGACTATGGCACATCATCATTCCCCCCTCGACGTCCTTCTCTCCCGCGCCTCGACGGACCATCTCGTCGAGCCTCCGCCGAAGGGGGATGAACTCCGAACCATCCTGTCCGCCGGGCTGCGGGCCCCGGATCACGGGAAGATGCGGCCCTGGCGCTATACGGTCATCAAGGGCAAGCATCGCGAAGCCTTTGCGGATCTCGTGGTGGAAGCCATGGGGCGGCAGGAGCCTGATGCGCCTGACGCCAAGAAGACCAAGCGCCATCACCGCTTTTCCAACATGCCGATGATCATCGCTCTGGGCATGCATTTGCAGCCGCAAGGGAAGATCCCGGTTGTGGAGCAGGAAATGGCCGTGGCGGCAGGGGCGATGAACGTTCTGAACGCGCTGCATGCTGCGGGATTCGGTGGCATGTGGGTGACGGGGCCGTTCTGCGAGGACCGTGTGCTTCTGGAATCGCTGGGTCTGCCCGAGCCGCACCGTCTGGCAGGATTCCTGTTCGTGGGGACGCCGGCCAAGCATTCGGATGAGCGCAAGCGCCCGGATATTGACGATTACATGGCTGTCTGGAAGGGCGACGCCATCAAGTTCTCCGCAGATGCCGGCTGATCTGATGCGTTACGACGTTATTGTCGCGGGTGGTGGGCCAGTCGGGTTTGCCTGCGCCATTTCGCTGGCCCGCGATGGCCGGAAGGTTTGTGTTGTCGAGCGCTCGCCAGCGAATGTGCTGGCGGATCCACCGTTTGACGGCCGGGAAATCGCGCTGACGCATCACGCGTCGGAATGGCTGAAAGCTGTTGGTGCGTGGGATGAAATCCCGGATGGCAGTATCTGCCCCATGTATACGGCCCGGATCGAGACCGGAAAGACAGGAAATCCGCCGCTTCTGTTCGATGCCCCGGCCGATGGGCCTGATGCGCTCGGGCACATGGTGGCGAACCATCTGATCCGCCGCGCCCTGTATCGCGTCGCATCGCGGACGCCGGGTGTGGACATCCGGGCCGGGGAAGGCATTGTCAGTTCGTGGCATGATACGCGGTCGGCGGGTGTTGTTCTGGCCAGTGGGGAGCGGATCGAGGCCGATCTTCTGGTTGCGGCGGACGGGCGCTTCTCGCGCCTGCGGACCGAGGCCGGAATTGGTGCGATCGTCCATGATTTCCAGCGTAACATCATGGTCTGCCGCCTGCGCCATCCGGAGCCGCATGCCAATACGGCGCTCCAGTGGTTCGATGAGGGGCAGACGATTGCCCTTCTGCCGGTTGCGCCTGATGGACGGTCCGGATCATGCTCGTCGCTCGTTCTGACGCTGGAGCCGGATGAGATCGCACGTCTCAAGGCTCTGGATGGCAAGGCGTTCAGCGAAGACATTACTGCCCGGACGCAGGGTCGTATGGGGCAGATGACGCTGGAGAGCGCACGCTGTGTCTATCCGCTCAAGGCGGTCTATGCGCACCGTTTCCAGGCACCACGCCTTGCCCTGATCGGGGATGCGGCTGTGGGAATGCACCCCATTACGGCGCACGGCTTCAATCTGGGGCTGAAGGGGCAGGAAGTTCTGGCCCGGGCGATTGCCGACGGTCCGGGGGATGCGGGCGATCCGTCCGTTCTGTCGCGTTTCGAGCGCACGCACCGTCTGGCAACGGCCCCGCTCTTTGCGGCAACCAATGCGATTGCGACGGTTTATACCCGCGATGAGGCGCCGTTCCTGATGGCGCGGCGGGCCGGGCTTGCTGTTGCTAACCGGCTTCTGCCCTTCAAGGCCGCGGTGACGAATATGCTGATGGACCGTCAGGGCTGAGGCATTTGCCTCTGGCTCTCTCTGGATTGAAGGATCATTCCGATGAAAGCTTTCGGGCACAGACGCGCAACCCGCATGGACGAAGCGGATGCGCTGGTTGAACTTGACATTCCTACCCCTGTTCCGGGGGCGCGGGATGTCGTCGTGGAAATCCGGGCGGTCTCGGTCAATCCCGTCGATACCAAGCTGCGTTCGATGGACCCGCCGGGTGATGAGCCGCGGGTTCTGGGATACGACGCGGTGGGCACTGTCGTTGCGACAGGCGGTCAAGTCCGGGGTTTCCGGGCCGGGGATCGGGTCTTTTATGCGGGCACGGCCAACCGGCAGGGGAGCGATGCGCGCTTTCAGGCTGTTGATGAACGCCTGATTGCGCTGGCTCCGAAGAGCCTGTCCGATGTTGAAGCTGCGGCGTTGCCTCTGACTGCGCTCACAGCCTGGGAACTGCTGTTTGACAGGCTGGGCGTGAGGCTGGGTGAGATGGAAAACCCGGATGCGCTCATGATTGTCGGTGGGGCCGGTGGCGTGGGCTCGATCCTCACGCAGATCGCGCGCCGTCTGACGGGGCTGACGGTCATTGCCACCGCGTCCCGCCCGGAGACGACGGACTGGTGCCGGGAAATGGGCGCACATCACGTCATTGATCACCGTCGTCCTCTGGATCAGGAACTGGCGCGGATCGGGATTCCGCAGGTGCGTTATGTGGCTGGGCTGACAGCGTCCGGCGAGCATAAAGACGCGATTGTACGGTCTCTCGCGCCGCAGGGTGCGCTTGCGCTCATTGATGATCCGGGAACATTCGACATCATGCCGTTCAAGCGCAAGTCCCTGTCCGTACACTGGGAATACATGTTTGCGCGCCCAATGTTCGAGACGCCTGACATGCCTGTTCAGGGGCGGATTCTGGCGCAGGTGGCGTCACTTGTGGACGCCGGTCTTCTGAAGACCACGCTGCACGAAGTTCTGGGGCCGATCACCATTGCCAATCTGCGCCGCGCGCATGAGCTGCTCGAAAGTGGCAAGGGAATTGGAAAGGCCGTGCTCTGCGGCTTTGAATAAGGATTTTCAACTGACGGGTCGAAAATGATCCGTCAGTTGAAATGCGCCCGGAGTAGCGGGCTGGACGAAATGCAGAGCATGATCAGTCCGAACAGCGCCATAACCTTGATGACGAAAAAGCAGGCGTGATGGCGCGCATCCGCGCCGGTCGCCAGCATCATGAACGGGTCGGGATCAGGAAAGCCGGTTTTGCTGCCGATCTGGACGAGTTCCAGCGCACGCTGGCGGCTGGATGCGGCTTGAGCGCGGCGGCGCGTCATTTCCGTACCGGAGATATCGGCTTTTTCGTGCAGGGCCGTGAGGTAAAGCTCCAGATCCTCCCGGCGATAGGCGACTTTGCCATCCGGCGTCTGGGTTCGGGCGGGGCCGGTGCCGAGAAGCGTCAGAAGCTTCATTCTGCGTTCCGGCAGGCCGAGATGGACCGCCGCTTCCGCCATGGAAAGCGTCTTGGAGCGGACTGGCAGGTGAAAGACCTGTCCGGGCGTTTTGTCTCCGGAAATATGTGTCGGGGATGGCATCGGTGTGGATCCTGGCCTCTCTGGACGGACCGACCTTAAGACCAGTCCGTCTGGAAATCGAGTATTTCGCGGAGTCCGGGGAAGTATTTTCCGATCAGGCTGTTGTGATGGCGACGTCTTCGGCATGAAAACGTCGGAAGACGTCAAAGAGAATGGAATCCTGAACACTCCCGCCGTCGCGGGCTGAGATGAGCGCGACGCTCAGCGTCATGGTCAGACTGTCACCGGCAATCGCGCTGACACGGACTTTCGGCGACGGCGTGGCGAGGACTTCGTCGCGATGGGCCGCGACTTCCAGCAGCATGGCTTTCGCCTTGTCCGGATCGGTCGTCAGAGGGATCTTGAACGTCAGGGTCAGAACGCCGGTCGCACCGCTCAGCGTCGCGTTCTTGATGCTGGTCGTGATGAACTGGGAGTTCGGGACGATCATGGTCGAGCCGTCGCTCAGGCCGATATCAGTTGCGCGGATGCTGATGCGTTTGACATCACCGCGCGTGCCGGCGATCTCGACCATATCGCCGACGCGTACCGGGCGTTCGGCCATCAGAATTACGCCGGAGACGAAGTTCTGCACGATGGATTGCAAGCCGAAACCAATGCCGACCGAGAGCGCGCTGACGACCCATGTCAGGTTCTGGACGGACACACCTGCGATGGACAGGATGCCGAGGCCAACGAGGATCCAGGAGCAGTATGTGAAAATGCTGAGGATCGAGGTCCGGCTGCCGATGTCGAGCCGTGTGGTGGGGAAGAAGCGGTCCCGGAGCCAGCCGCGCGTCTGACGGATCGCGTAATAGGCGACCACCAGCAGAATAATGGCCAGAACCACGGTATCGAGCGAGATCTTCACGCCATGGATGGTGTTGCCGACGAACAGGAGCCAGAGCCGGTTCGTGATGTCAGGGACGCTGAAGCTGCCATCCGTCTGCGCGATGGAGAACAGCAGCAGCAGCAGCAGGACGTTCCCGAGCCCGGAGAGGATCACGCCGATCTGTGACAGGCGGCGCTGTGTGAGGCCGAGCTGCACCAGACGCAGGCTGAAGAAGCCGCCTTCTGCAAACAGTCGTTCCAGCACGTCACGCCAGCACAGGCCCAGAAGGGTCACGATGGCGACGCCCGTTCCCAGCGAAAGCAGCCAGCCATTGAGTGTGAAGGCGAAAGCCACGTAGCCCAGCAGGATGGAAATGACCGTGACGGCCAGAAGCAGGCTGGAGACGCCCAGTGCGGAAGGGGCGAAACCGCGGGTATCGTTCTGGTTGCTGAGCCTGCGGAATGTATCCACGGCGCAGGCGGCAATGGCGATGGAGAAGGCGATTTCCAGCAGGAGCTGAAGCGTCTGGCCGAAAGCATCCTGAGCCTGAAACGCACGAAGCAGGTCCAGCAGAAGAATACTGATCGCAAGGATCCAGTCCACGCCACGAAGCGCCTTGCGCTCGCCGGGATTGCCCTGAGCCAGAACGCCGCTGCGCCCGAAGACGGGCAGCCCGGCCCCGATGATGAAGCCGCAGACAGGAACGGTCTCGCCAATGATCGCAGCGATGGGACCGCCGCCTTCGGGAAGGGCGGCTGCCGCCCAGATGAACCAGACGAGGGTGGCGATCACGGCTTCCAGCGCGCCATTCAGCGTGATGGCGATTATGCTTGCGGAGAGGGCTTCCTTCACGCTGTCTTCGGTGGCGGGGCGGAAATGCGCACCACAGCGCTTGAGCAGACGCAGGATCAGCGGGGAGCTGAGACCGATGGCCACGAAGGTAATCGCACAGCCGATCAGGAGATAAAGCCAGTCAGACAGGACACCGCCCGCATGGAGCGAATAGCGGTTCTCGGCGCGCTCGGTCAGCAGCGTGTTCCAGAAGCGCGGGGCGAGGGGAGAGACCGTGCGTTCGGACAGGGCTGCGTGTTGCAGGCGCGTGCGGCGGGCGTTGATGGCGGTGTTGAGCTGCTGGGCCTGAAGATTGTAGAGCTTGGCCCGCATCAGCGCCGATTTCACGGCCTGCGAATTCTGCTGCATCCGCTGGCGCTGCGAGGTGACGGAAGCATCCTCGTTGTCCGCGGCTTTGGGGCCAAGAATTTTCAGAAAAGATTCGGTGATGTTGTCATAGGACTGGATCTGCGTGACCGCGTCCTGCGTGTTCTGCTGGACCTTCTGAACCTGGGATGACAGCTCGTCGAGTTCGCTGTTGCCGGTATTGCTGTCCTTGCGGTTCAGCGTTGCGAAAACCTGCCGCAACACAGTGGCATTGTCATCGAGCTGACGACTGATGGACGCGGACACCGCGTTCCAGCCGAGTCCGGAATTGGCCGGGTCGGGCTGCTGGGTTTTTGTAGTGTCTTTTGGTGCGTCTTTGGGGGGAGTGGCAGTAGTCTGGGCCGCTGCCAGCGCCGAACCGGAGGGCGCCGTGACACCCGTGCAGAGCAGTCCGAAAGCGAGAAACAGAACGCCCAGCATATGACCACAAGTCGTTCCGGGGCGCGGGCTGCGGAGATGTGAAGAGCCGCGCGCGGCAGGCCGTGTGGTCATGCGAGGATGTTCCGTTCCGTGTCTTGATGGGTTTTCAACGGTTTGCAGGGGAAGCGGTTCGATTGCCGCCTCAGTGTTGTGTCCGGCGTGATACGAAAAGGGCATCTTTCCGGGAAAGGAAAGATGCCCTGAAGCGCCTGAACCGGCAGGCCAGTCAGTTCGGGCGGTCGACGCCATGGGCATCGGCAATGGATTCGAAACCGTCGCGGCGCATGGCTTCGAGCAGTTCCGTTTTCATGCGGGTCAGGATGCCCGGGCCCTGAAGCACGAAAGACGAATAGATCTGCACCATGTCCGCGCCCATCCGGATGCGGGCGAGGATGTCTTCGCCGGTTTCGATGCCGCCACAGGAAATCAGCGCCAGACGGCCCCTGTTCAGGCCCGAGACGATCCGCAGCACATCGCGTGAGCGTGCTGCCAGCGGCCGACCGGACAGACCGCCGGTCTCACTGGCTGCCGGATCGCGCAGAGTGGCCGGGCGGGCGATGGTGGTGTTGGTCAGGATCAGGCCCTGCGCACCGCCTTCGATCGCGGCTTCAAGGATCGGCTCGTAGGAGCTGTCATCCAGATCCGGGGCAAGCTTGACCAGAAGCGGCGGGCGCTCCGGGTTGCGGGTGTTGATGGCGGCCAGAAGCTCCCTGAGCATGGATGCCGACTGAAGATCCCGCAGGCCCGGCGTGTTGGGAGAGGACAGGTTCATCGTGATGTAATCGGCATAGGGGCGCACGCGGGCCACGAGCTCCGGATAGTCCCGCAGTGGGTCGGAGCCGGTTTTGTTGATGCCGATATTCACGCCCAGCGGGACAATCGGGCCGCGCATTCTGCCGTTGGGCATCGGGCGGTGCAGACGGGCCAGATGACGGCAGAAGCGGTTCACGCCGCAGCCATTGAAGCCCATGCGATTGATGATCGCGCCGTCCTCGACCAGCCGGAACAGGCGGGGGCCGGGATTGCCGGGCTGTGGGCGGGGTGTGACGGTCCCGGCCTCGATATGACCGAAGCCCAGCTTCGCCAGCGGGCGAATGGCGCGGGCGTCCTTGTCGAACCCGGCGGCCAGGCCAATCGGGTTGGGAAAGCGCAGGCCGAGCGTGCGGGTCGAGAGGGCCGGTACGTCCTTCGGGGCGCGGCCACCAAGGCCGAGGGCGAGGGAGTGAATGGCGAGTTCGTGCGCCGTTTCGGTATCGAAGCGGTGCAGGAGAGGCGTAACAAGCGTTCCGAGATCGATCATGAGTCGTTTCCATACCCTAATCCGCAGTGTGACGCACCCGCTTCGCGGGACGGCCTCATACCCACGGGACAATGCTTGATGGCGTTTTGTCTTGGCGGTGGCGCGGGGACACGATAGACGCGAACGCATGTCTGACGCATCTGCTTCTGAATCCTATGATGAGCCTTATCTTGAGACGTGCTGCCGCTCGACGCTGCACCGGCTTCTGCTGTGTGCGTCAGTGGGGCGGCCGACGGGCCTGAAGGATCAGCCCTGCCTCGAGCGGCTGGAACGGCTTGGCCTGTCAAAGCTGGGTGATGACGGGCGTTTCGTGATCACACAGGATGGTCTGAAGCGGCACCGTGAGGAAATCGGCCCGACTGACTGAAAATCAGGCGTCGCCACGCCAGGCCTGATCCAGTCCTTCACGACAGAAGCGGATGACGTCGCCCAGATCACGGTCATAGAGGCTGTCGGGGACGTCTGAAGAAAAGATCTCGACCGTGCAGGCGCCGCGGAAACCAGCGTCCCATGTCGCATGCAGCATTTCATGCAGCGGGATGCAGCCATCGCCGGGAATCAGGCGGTCTGTGGCCGAGTAGGGTGTGCGCCAGTCGCTGACCTGAAGGACGTTGATCTTGCTTCCCGCAGCGCGGATGGCCGCGCAGACATCCTTCTGCTGCCAGATATTCCAGTAATCCAGACACAGCCCCATGGCGGGGTGGCCGACGCCATCAATGATGTCCATGGCCTGTTCAATAGTCCAGATGGTGCTTTCGGTATTGATGGATGTCGGGTTCAGGGGCTCCAGCGACAGGGACACACCAAGGTCCTCTGCGAGCGGGCAGAGCTCGCGGAGGTAGCGGACTGTCTCGTCCATCGTCCGGCGCATGTTGCCGTGAGGGGCTGCGCCGGTATTGGTGACGAAGACGCTGCCGGGCACATGAGGCGCGAGCGTTTTCAGGCTCCGGGTCAGGCGTGCGACGCGTGCATCGGGCGCTTCAGGCTCCGGAGCCATCGCGCTTCCAAAAAACGTCCGCACGGATGGCTGGACCGCGCTGACGACCAGCCCGCTCTCTTTGACGAGGCGCATCTGCTCCTCAATGCGGTTCGGGTCGAGTTTGGCTTCGCAGATCTCGATCGCATCCACGCCAAGTTCCCTGTAGCGGACGACGTCTTCCTCGAATGACCAGGGCTGGGTCGTAAATTCGTTCATGCCGAAGCGGAAGGGGAGTGTCGTCATGGGATCAGCTCTTCAGGAAGTCGAGAACGGTGCGGTTGAATTTTTCGGTTTCGTCGAGAAAGACCATGTGCGCGCTGTCCTCGAACTCCACGCCCGTGCAGTTGGGCATGTGCTGCGCCACCCAGGCGGGACCGTCCGGATTCAGGACCTTGTCCTTGCGGGCGATCATCATGAGGGCGGGAAGCGTGAAGCGGGGCAGGACGTCGCGCCAGTCCTGCGTGGTGTGATCCGCCATCATGGCGCTGCGGGCATAGGCAGGGCTTTGCGCCATTTCCCGCAGGAAAAGCGCTTTTTCATCTTCGGGGAGTGGGTGGCAAATGCAGCTTTCCAGATTGGTTCTGTCGAACTCTTCCTGCGTCAGGGTGAGCTGCTGCTGTACGGCCGTCAGGCCGGACTGATCGAAACAGGCGGCGTGACCGAGCTTCCACTCCGCCGAGTAATACTGCTTCGGGGTCTGCTGGACGAAAATGGCGTTGCGGATGCGCTCTGAGCCGAACAGCTCCAGATACGACCAGATGATCGGGCAGCCGATTGACCAGCCCAGAACCGTGACATCCTGAAGGTTCAGCGCGACGAGCAGATCCCGCAGATCAGCGGCCAAACGGGCAATGCGATAGCCGTGCTGAGGCTTTTCAGAGCGTCCATGCCCCCGCAGATCCACGGTGATGACGCGGGCCTGTTCCGAGAGCGGCCCGACATTGCGGTGGAAGAAGCGTCCCGAAAACGTCCAGCCGTGAAGCATGACAAGCGGGCGGCCATGTCCCTGTTCCTCGTAATGGATACGCGTTCCGTCGCTGGTCGTGATGTGCGGCATGGTCTTCTCCGTGGACGGATGGTGGAAGTGGCGTGAAGAGTGTCCGGGGAATAGCGCACGGACAGGGCGCGGGG
>CALFLO010000146.1 GCA_937880175.1 uncultured Gluconobacter sp. | reverse complement strand
TGGAAGTCTGGCATTCGGACCGTGCGGTGGACGAGTATTACACGGCGCTGTTCCGTGAACTCGTGACGTATATGATGGAAGATGCGCGCAACATCCGTGCCTGCACCGAGCTGCTGTTCATCGCCAAAAATCTCGAACGGATCGGCGACCATGCGACCAATGTCGCCGAGCGCGTTTTCTATGCCGTGACGGGCGACAACCTGCCGTCCCTGCGTCCCCGTGGCGCCCCGGCATCGGCCCTGACGGTTGCAGAGACCATGCAGGAGCCGGACGTCCGGTGAAGGGCCCCTCACCGGCACGTGCCAAGGGTCTCGTTCTTCTGGTCGAGGACGATCCGGCCCTTCTCCTGATGACCTGCTACAATCTCGAACAGCGCGGTTACCGCGTCGAGACGGCGGAGGACGGGGAAGCCGCCCTTCTGGCGCTGGAGACATCCCGCCCGGATGCCGTGGTGCTGGACTGGATGCTTCCGGGCCTCTCCGGACTGGATGTCTGTCGCCGGATCCGGGCCAATCCCGCCCTGCGCGACGTGCCGGTGCTGCTGCTGACGGCGCGTTCGGCCGAGCAGGACGCGATCCGCGGGCTCGATACGGGTGCGGACGACTATCTGATGAAGCCCTGCACCATCGATACGCTCGATGCGCGTCTTCGGGCGCTGCTGCGGCGGCATCAGTCGTCCTATGACCGGTTGTCTTTCGCGGACATCACGCTGGACCCGGAAACACATCGCGTGGAACGTGGCGGCCGGATGCTGTCGCTCGGACCGACGGAATACCGGCTTCTGGACCTGCTGATCCGCAATCCGCGCAAGGTATTCTCCCGTGAGGATCTGCTGCGGCGGATCTGGGGCCAGAACATCCATGTCGAGATCCGGACGATCGACGTTCATATCCGGCGTCTGCGCAAGGCCATCAACGGGCCGGGCGAGATCGATCTGGTGCGGACCGTGCGTGCAGCCGGCTATGCGCTGGATGACGGCCCGACGACGGACGGCGCCTGACAGGTGCCGCCGGGGGGGCTCGCGCCTGCAGCGGACACGCTGCCACTGCAGGTGGGCATGGTCCTCGTCTGTGTGGCGCTGGCCGGATGGGTGCTCGCGGTCTGGCTCCTGCTGCGTCAGCCCCGGGTCCCGACGTCTCCGCCTGACGATTATCTGAAACCTGTCTCCCCGGCCGATCTGCCGGTCGATCCGCTTCCGGCCTGCGCGGTGGTGCTGGATGGGCTGGGCGCGATCGTGCAGGTCAATGAGGAAGCCGCGTCCCAGTTCGGGGAAACGGTGGGGGCGATCCTGCGTCATCCGGCGGCGCGCTCCGCCCTGTCGGCGGCCCTGCGGGTTCCGGCTCCGGTCGGGGCCACAGGCATCAGCAGCCGCAGCGATCTGCCGCCCGTCTGTTCCACGACCTTCACGCTCGATGTGCCGGTTCCGCGCACGCTTCACCTGATGCTCCGTCGTTTGCCCGGCGGGAAGGGGCAGGACAAGCGGGTTCTGGTTGTTCTGGCTGATCGCAGCGAGGCGCAGGCCGCGGACAGGATGCGCATGGATTTCGTGGCCCATGCCAGCCATGAACTGCGCACGCCGCTCGCCTCGCTCAGCGGATTCATCGATGCGTTGCAGGGGGCAGCCGGGGAAAATCCGGTCATGCGCCAGCAGTTCCTCGACATCATGCGCCAGCAGTCCGAACGGCTGAAGCGGCTGATTGACCGGTTGCTGTACCTGTCACGCGTGCAGGCGCATGAGCATCAGCGCCCCCGTGATCTGGTGGATGTGTCGGATCTCATGGCGGTGGTTCTGGGTGAAGTGGCCCCGCGTTTCGAGCAGGAAGGACGGTCACTCAGGCTGGAAATCGAGGATGATCTTCTGGTCCGGGCCGATGAGGACGAGATGGTGCAGGTCCTGCTCAACCTGATCGAGAATGCCCTGCGCTATGGTGCGGAAGAGGGTGGCCCGCTGACGATCACATTGTCCGCGCGCCGTGCGGCCAGTCCGGATGATCGCTGGCCTGCGGATGGTGGTGTTATTCTCGGGATCGAGGACAATGGCTGCGGGATGGAAGCACATCATCTGCCGCGCCTGACCGAGCGTTTCTATCGGGTCGGGGCTCCGACTGACGGGGCCGGGCAGGGAACGGGGCTGGGTCTGTCCATCGTGCGACATATTCTGGACCGGCATGGCGGCCGTCTGCGGATTGCGAGTGCTCCGGGGAAGGGGACGACCTGTCTGGTCTGGCTGCCACCGGCGGGAGCGACACTTGCGGTTTCGGTGGTGGAATGACAGTTTCCTTCTGAAACAATCAGAAGGTGTTGTGACAGTGAGAGTTCTTCGCAGTTTCCGCCGTGTCGGCCTGGCCGCTCTGCTGACGGGCAGCATGTTCACACCGCTTCATGCGGCCGATGTTCCTGACACCATCCCCGCCTGGCTGAGTGACATCAATGGCGCGCAGGCCATGTCCTGGGTGAAGGCGCAGAATGACAGGACCCAGCGTCTGCTGGGGCATGGGCCGCTTTATCAGGGTCTGTATGATAAATCCCTGAAACTGCTTCAGACGCATGACCGTCTGGCGTCGCCGATCCAGATTGATGGGATGATCTATAATTTCTGGCGTGATGACCGGCATCTGCGCGGCATCCTGCGCCGGACCACGCCGGATTCCTACGCGTCAGACTATCCGGAATGGACGGTTGCGCTGGATCTCGATGCGCTGGCGGCGAAGGAAAAACGCAACTGGGTCTATGAGGGTGTGGACTGCCTGCACAGCCAGCAGAACCTCTGCCTGCTTCATCTTTCCGACGGTGGCGAGGACGCCAGGACCGTCCGTGAGTTTGATCTGCGCACAGGACAGTTCGTTGAGGGCGGGTTCAGTCTGCCGCATGCCAAGCAGGATTCCAGCTGGCTGGACCGCGATACACTCCTCGTCAGCTACCCCTGGACGGATGCTGATCTGACGGAATCGTCCTATCCGTATATCGTGAAGCTTCTGAAGCGCGGCCAGTCCCTCGATCAGGCGCAGACGGTCTTTACCGGCAACCGCAAGGACGTCGAGGTCGGTCCGGAAGTCCTGCATGACGGGGCGGGGCATCAGGTCACGCTGATCCGCGAAGGTCTGGATGCCTTTTCGTCGAAAGTGTTCCTGTATCGCGGCGGTCAGGTGACGCCGGTCGCCATTCCTAACAAGGCGGATGTCGCGGCGCTGTTCAATGGCCGTCTGGTCGTTCAGCTGAAAGAAGACTGGAAAGTCGGGACGCAGACTTTCCCGCAGGGCAGCGTGGTACTGGTTGATCCGGCGGCCGCCACCATTGCACCCCAGCTTCTGATTGCGCCGAGCGGGAAGCAGATGATTGAGGAGGTGTCGACGAGCCACGGCCATCTGATCGTCACGCTCTATGACAATGTGCGGGGCCGGATTTCGATCTATACGCCATCGGGCACGGGCTTCACGTACCGGGACCTGCCGCTGCCGCAGAACATGTCGGTGGATCTGGCCAGCGCCGACGAGGACAGCCCGGTGGCCTATGCCGTCTCGACCGGGTTTCTGAGCCCGACCACGCTTTGGGAAATCAACAGCGATACGGCCTCGGTGCAGAAGCTTCATACGCTGCCCGCACAGTTCGATGCCTCGGACATGACGGTGGAGCAGCAGGAAGCCCGCTCGACAGACGGAACCAGCGTACCGTATTTCATCGTGCATCGCCGCGACATGAAGCTGGATGGCACCAACCCGACGCTGCTTTATGCCTATGGCGGGTTTGAAGTGCCGCTTTTCCCATTCTATTCGGCTGGGATCGGCAATAACTGGCTGTCGCGTGGCGGTGTTTATGTTCTGGCGAACATCCGCGGTGGCGGCGAGTTTGGACCGGCTTGGCATGATGCGGGGCTGAAGACGCATCGCCAGCGGATCTATGACGACTTCGCTTCCGTGGCGAAGGACCTGATGGACCGTAAGGTGACGTCTCCGCAGCATCTGGCGATCCAGGGCGGCTCCAATGGCGGTCTGCTGATGGGTGTCGAGTTCACGCAGCATCCGGATTTCTGGAAGGCCGTCGATATCGAAGTGCCGTTGCTGGACATGATGAATTACGAGCACATGTCGGCGGGTGCGTCCTGGGTCGGAGAATACGGAACGGTCTCCATTCCGGAGCAGAAAGCGTTCCTGCGCGGGATTTCCCCGCTTCAGAACCTGAAACCCGACGTGAGATACCCGGTGCCTTTCATTGAGACGACCACCAAGGATGATCGGGTTGGTCCGGTTCATGCCCGCCGTTTTGCATGGCGGATGAGTGAGCTGAAGCTGCCGTATTATTACTGGGAGCAGGTGGCGGGCGGTCACGGCTTTGGGGCCAGCCAGAAGGAAATCGCCCAGACGCAGGCGCTCAGCTACGCCTATCTGTGGTCCGAACTAGGCCGGACGCATTGAGGCTCTGCGTTATGCGGATATGAAAAAGGGCGCTCTTCGGAGCGCCCTTTTTTGTGCCGGAAAGTAAGGAGATCAGCCGTGGCGACGACGGCGGTCCAGCAGGCACCAGCCGCCGATTAGCACGGCGCCGATCAGAGGAATGGCGCCGATCGTGATGGTGCCGTCCGGATAGTCGAAGGCCATCATGACCAGAACGAAGCCCAGAAAGCCGAGGGTCGCCCAGGTTGTGTAAGGTGCGCCGGGCATGTTGAAGCCCGTTGATGCGATGTCCCCACGGTTGATCGCGGCCCGCAGACGCAACTGACACAGGAGAATGAAGCCCCACGTGCTGACGATGCCAAGTGCCGAGAAATTCAGGACGATTTCAAACACACGCGAGGGGATGAGATAGTTCAGCATCACGCCCACCAGATAGACGCCCAGCGTGGTGAGGATGCCGACATAGGGAACGGAGCTTTTGTTCAGCTTGCTCAGTGCCCGGGGGCCGGAGCCGCCAAGGGACAGGGCGCGCAGGACACGACCCGTGGAATACAGGCCGGAATTGAGGCTGGAAAGCGCGGCGGTCAGCACCACGATGTTCATGATGGTGCCGATGCCCGGAATGCCCAGCGCCTGAAAGAACGTCACGAACGGGCTGGTGCCAGCGTGGTATTCCGTCCAGGGCAGCAGGCAGACCAGCAGGATGATCGAGCCGACATAAAACAGGGCGATGCGCCAGATCACGCTGTTGATGGCGCGGGGGAGGATTTCGCGGGCGTCTTCGCACTCACCAGCCGCCGTACCCAGAAGTTCGATGCCCGAATAGGCGAACACCACGCCTTGCAGCAGCATGAGCGCCGAAAACATGCCATGCGGGAAGATGCCGCCGTTTTCGGTAATGAGGTGAAAGCCGGTCGTATGGCCCGCCACCGGCATGCGCGTCCCGAGGATGAGAGCGCCTGCCACAAGGAAGAGCGCCAGCGCCACGACCTTGATAAGGGAAAACCAGAACTCCATCTCGCCGAAATAGCGTACGCCGATCATGTTCATGGTGCCGACGATCGCCAGCGCTACAAGAGCGAAAACCCATTGTGGGACCGGGAGGAAGACCGCCCAGTAATGCATGTACAGGGCCACGGCCGTGATATCGACGATGCCGGTCATGGCCCAGTTCAGGAAGGACAGCCAGCCAGCCATATAAGCCGCGCGTTCGCCAAGGAACTCACGCGCATAGGTCACGAAACTGCCGCTGGTCGGGCGGTACATGACCAGTTCGCCCAGCGCGCGCAGGATCAGGAACGAGAAGACGCCACAGATCGCATAAATGATCGCAAGGGACGGCCCGGCCATCTGAAGACGTGAACCGGCCCCCAGAAACAGCCCTGTTCCGATGGCGCCACCGATGGCGATCATCTGGACATGACGGCGTCCGAGGTCCTTGTGATAGCCTTCCTCGCTGATGGCCCCTGCATGGGTGGGGGTGTGATCGGGAGTTGGGCTTGTCGTCATCTGCGCGTCCTGGGAAGTCGTCGTAAAAGGTGTCGGTAAAGCTGTATGGGGCATGACGAGAGGCCGGGCCGTGAGGGCCTACGCTTCATGCGCGTCAGCTATGTGTGGCGTGCATGGGAACATAGGCGAAAGTGGCCGCATTGCCAACGCGGATTGCTTCTGCCGCCGAAACTGTTCTTCCGACTGTGCCTTCAGCGTCCCGGCGGGACGGCCATGCAGGCCATGCCCTGTCCGGAAAGAGTCGCGCAGGCCTGCGCCGCTCCAACACGGCTGATTCCTGTCAGCCGCGCGCGCCAGACCGTGCTGCCATGGCTGGGTGTGGGATGAACCTCGATTCGGGCGGACTGAAGAGACGTGAACGCAGCCTGCCGCGCCATGGTGGCCGCGAACTTTGCCTGTCCGATACTGGCGAAGGCCCCCACCTGAACGGCCCATGGTCCGTAGCTTCCCGGGCGGCGATAGCCCACGACCATGGTTGTCGATTCTGTTGGCTGTACCGGCAGCGTATGAGGCGTCGGAATGGCGGGGGCAGGCGGAAGCGACTGGGGAGACGCCGGCTGCTGAAGGGTCAGCGTCTCGCCTGCTGGTCTGGAAACAACCCGGGCAACAGGGGCGGCGAGCTGGGATGTGCCCACGGACTGAACAGCACAGGGTACATCCGGATCATAGGCAGCATCCGGGCTGCAGGGAACCGCGCTTGGCGCTGCGATCGGTGTCTGGGCAGCGGCACTCGTGACGTGGCGGCTGGCCCAGACCTGCCCGACATTGCGTGAAGCCGTCATGACCGGCGCTTGTGTTGTGCGTGCAGGGGCGAGGTTCGCAAGGGACGTGCCGGACTGTGAGGCGTTCAACTGGTCGGCGCTGGCATAAGCCGCCAGCGGTCCGGTCATGGCGACCTGCGTGCCGAGATGCGGGGTGATGCTCGCGACGTAATTGACGGTCTCGTTGGGCAACTGTCGTCCTTCGTTGAGGTAATCCTCAAGCCGCTGGGGACCGGCATTATAGGCCGCCAGAAAGGCCGGAGCGCCGTATTTCCGCGCCAGAATGCTGATATAGCCGGTACCCGCCATGATGTTGTCATGCGGTTCATACGGGTCCGCGCGCAGGCTGTAGCGTGAGCGCATGTCTGCATAGGTCTGCGGCATGAGCTGCATCAGGCCCATTGCGCCGGAATGGGAGGTGATGGGCCGTCCGTCCAGAAATTGGTGGCCCCCCGATTCCTGATGGATCACCGCACGGATCCAGTCCTGGGGAATCGAGAAGCGGCTTGCAGCCTGAAGGATATATGGTCCCCACGGATCACTGGCCGGACCAGGCGCACGATAGGCGCCGCTTGAGGAATAATAGCGGTTGTACGGAGAACGCTGGGACGCGCAGCCGGCAAGGGCCGCAAGGCTCAGGATGATGGTTCCCGTCTGAAGGAAGACTCGCCTTTTCCTGAGCATCATAAACCCACTGTTAATCTTTTATGCCGATGATGAGCGCTGTCCGAAAGAGAAGGCAGGCGAACGGTGACGACGGAGACTCCGGAAAACGAAACCCCGGTCAAGAAGGGGGGTAAGCGCAAGATCATCATCCTTGCAGTGCTGGCATGCCTGCTTCTGGCTGGCGGTGGAGCCTTTGCATGGAAGCATTTTCATCACGCGGCAACCCCGGCCACCAAGACTGCCCCGCAGCCGGTGAAATGGACCACCATCACCATCCCGACCATTCTTTCCAATCTCGACTCCGGGACGGATCGGACGCGCTACGTCCGGATCGGCGCCCGGCTTGAGGTCGAGGACGGCAAAAATGCGGAGAATGTCGCTGCGTTGATGCCCCAGATCCAGGATGCGTTTCAGACCTGTCTGCATGGAATGCAGCCGTCGGAACTTTCTGGCAGCGGGATCTACAGGCTGCGGGAGACGATGCTGGCGCAGATCACCAATATCGTGGCGCCGCTTCGCGTGAAGGATCTCTTTTTCGTAGAGGTGCTGGTGCAGTGAGCGACGACCGACAGGCTGATACCGCTTTTGCGGACCAGGGGATGGATATACCCGCCGCAGCCTTTCCGCTTGCCGGAGACGGTATGGCAGGTTTCGGGCATGGCGCCGATCAGGATCACGTCCTCAGCCAGGCTGAAATCGACAGCTTTTTCGGTAAGGATTCGGTGGTCAGTGGCGCTTCCGACAGCAGCGGCATCGAACGCGTGGTCAGCACGTCGGGCGTCTCGTCCGAGCGGTTGCCCATGCTTGAAGTGGTCTTCGACCGTTTCACCAGAATCCTGACGACGAGCCTGCGCAATTTCACCAGCGACAACGTTGAGGCATCCATGGACCGTCTGGCGTCCCAGCGCTTCGGGGATTATCTCGAAAACGTGCCGGGACAGGCCATGTTCGCGGTTTTCAAAGCGGAAGAATGGGACAATTACGGCGTTATCGTCCTGAGTTCATCGCTGATCTACAGTATCGTGGACGCGCTCCTTGGCGGCCATATCCGTGGTGACAGCGCAGTTAACGTTCCGGCCAGCCGTCAGACAGGACGGCATCACACCGCCATCGAACGCGCGCTGATCGAGCCGATGGTCAGGATTATCCTTGATGATCTGGAAACAAGTTTCAGTCCGCTCTGTGCCGTTAATTTTCATTTCGAGCGACTGGAAATGAACTCACGCTTTGCGATGATCTGCCGGGCCGGAAACGGCGTGGTTACGGCCCGGTTCGGTGTCGATATGGAAGGGCGGGGTGGAGACGTGGATATTGTCCTGCCCCATGCCACCCTCGAACCTGTCAGAGACATCCTGCTGCAGCAGTTCATGGGTGAGAAATTCGGCCATGATGGCATCTGGGAAAATCATCTCGCCAGAGAGCTCTGGCAGACTGATCTGACCCTGGACGCCGTTCTGGAAGAGCAGACCATGAATCTGAAAGATATCATGCAGCTCGCTCCGGGAGATCAGCTGGTTCTGCGGCGCAAGCCGGACGCTCTCATCAGCCTGCGCTGCGGCGAACATGTCCTTTTTACAGGACGTGTCGGCCAGAAACAGGGGCAGGTCGCCGTCAAGATCGAAGATGTCCTCAACCAGAAACCCGGCACGGATCGTGCCACATCCTATAGCTGAGCGGAGCATATTTCATGGACAGATTTCAGCTTGGGATCGAGATCGCCCTCTCAGTGCTGCTGCTGGTGACGATTTTCTACAGCCTCTATCTGGGGCGTGCGCTCTCGGTGCTGCGGCGTGACCGTGGACAGCTTGACGCTCTGATCTCCAGTCTTCAGTCCAGCAGCGCACAGGCCCAGTCCGGCATTGATCACCTGCGTCAGACAACGGAGCTGGTCGGGCGGGCCCTGGGAAAAACCGTTGAGTCAGGCAAGAGCCTGAAGCGGGATCTGGCCATGCTGTGCGAGCGCTCCGAGACGCTGGCCCAGCAACTCGAATCCCTTCTTCCGGCAGGGCGGGTTGCAACAGCGAGCATGAAGGCAGCCAGCTCCCCCCGAGCTGAGGAACGCCCCGAGGAAGCTCCGTTCCGTTCCGCATTGCGACTGAAGCCTGATGAAGTGCGGACCATGAAGCCGGGGGGAAGTAAGAGCGCCGCCGAGCGTGAACTGCTGCGTGCTCTGCGGCAGAAGCAGGGATAACACGCCATGTTTTTCCGTATTCTGCACCTTGCCTGCGGTCTCATGATTGTTCTTCTGGGCGTCAAGATCTACGCGATTGCCGGCGATCTGATGGGAGACGCGGATATGCCGTCTTCGTCTCTGACGGCTGTTGCCATGGCCCAGCCCCAGCCTCAGTCTGCGCCTCCACCTCAGGCTTCAGCCCAGCCGGATGTCCCCGTGCAGGTCCCGCCGCCAGCGCCTAAGCCTGCTGTGCCCGCAGCGGCTCCCGCAGTGACTATTCCGAAAACAGATGACCTCTGTGCTCATGGTGGTTGCAAAGGCCCGGCACCCGTTGCTGCTGCATCAACGGTTCAGCCCCCAGATCCAGCGCTCGTGGAGCAGCTTGCCGCCCGCGAAAAGGAGCTGGATCGCCGCGATGCCGCGCTGAACGATCGCCAGCGCCTTGTCGACGCGGCTGAGGAAGAGCTGCAGCGGCGGATGACGGCTCTGGAAAACTCCCGGACTGCGCTTGAAAGTAGCGAGCAGCATACGGATCAGTTGCGTAACGATGACGCAGATCGGCTGGTCAAGATCTATCAGGCGATGAAACCTGAAGACGCTGCGGCAATTTTCAATATTCTTGACCTGCGTGTTGGCGTGGCTCTCCTGAACAGAATGAATCCCCGCAAGGCTTCGGCAATCATGGAGGCCATGTCCCCCCAGCGCGCCATTCTCGCGACGCAGCTTCTCGTGAATTCTCACGCGCGCCCTGCCACCAGGATTGGTGGCAACGGATGAGACGGGTTTTTCTGGCCGCAGTATTGGGACTGTCATCCTTTGGAATGGCTGTGGCTGCGCCAACTGCGAAAGTCGCTGGCGCAAAGGCCAAGGCGGTGGAAGCGGGTGCGGAAAAACCTGGTGATGGACATCTTCTGCCGGCGGGCTGGGCTTTCGTGAACGATCCATCGCCGCTTTTTCCCCATCCGGAAAAAGCGGTTCAGGAAAAGCAGATCTCTTCGGGGCTCACCCCAACCCCGTCGCAAAATACGACAGCTTCGCCTTCCGGCGCTTCCGTGCAGATACCGGGAGCAACAGGACTGTGGCTGCCTCTGGGGGAACTGACCCCGGTTGCGGCCTTCCGGAATGGACAGAACATTGTGATCGTGGCAGCAGGCCGCCATGTTCTGGATACAGGCGGCCTGGCCGGGATTGGGCCGTTCACGTCGGTTTCAAGCCGGCTTCTATCCAATGTGACAGTCATCACAGTGAAATTTTCCGACGAACGCAATCCTGTTCTCCGTCCGGTGGGTGCGGGCTGGACGGTGTCCGTCGCTGCGGATGTAAAACCCCAGGGCGATATGCTTCTTGGGCAGGATGCCACGGCATTGACGTTTACACCCCCGGTTGAAGAAGGTCTGCCGCAGGTCGTGGCGCTGGACGATCCTGACTCCGGTCGAAGGCTTCTTCTAGGCATGACACGGTCGGGACGCATACAGCAGCCCATGCGGCGTCTGGGAACGGGCTTTGCTGTCCGCAGCAGCCTGATCGGTGTGGTGGTCGCAGCTGATTCTGATGCCATAGAACTGCGTCAGACGGGCGGAAAACTGGTTCTCGATACGACGGGGCCGAACAGTTTTCCGCTGATGGCGTCCAACCGGCTTCAGCCTTATGGCTCGTCCCTGAGTGGGGTCAGTCTGGGGAGCGGTACGCCAGAAGAACTGCGTGAGGCGCTCAGGCGAAGTGTGACTTCTGCTGCAATGGCATCTTCGGGAGATCGTTTTGACGCGCGTATGCGTGTTGCACAGGCTGCCGCGCGTGCCGGAAACGGGCCGCTGCTTGGCGAAGTCATGGACGTGGCGTTGCAGGACTGGCCCGAGGGCGCGGAAAAACCTGAAGCGCGCCGGTTGCAACAGATATCGGCAGTGCTCAACGCCCGGTCGACGTCTTCGGCTTTGGCGGAAGACGGCGGGAATACTCCGGAAGATCAGCTCTGGCGCGGAATGATGCGGATGATCCTGCCGTCTTCCAGTAGGGCTGGGCAAGCGGCATCAGGATCTTCCGAGAGTGATCGTGTTCATACCGCTGATCTGATTGCGACAGGGCTTCCTGTTCTCCAGGCTTATGCGGCCCCTCTGCGGGAACGGCTGGTGCCTTTGGCTGCCCAGTGGATCGCACGTTATGGCAATGAAGGGGCCACGAAAGTTCTTGATCAGTTTCCGGATGGTCCGGAGGTTGCACTGGCGAAGGCCCTTCTGGCAGCCCGCCGCAATACGACGGATGCGGACGCGAAACTGTCTGTTCTGGCGCATGATCCTTCTCCATTGATCTGGCCAGTGGCGCGGGAAGCGTCGCTTCGGTTGGCGCTGGCGAAAAAGACAGCGTCTCCGCAGTCTGTTGCCGATCAGGTAGATGGAATTCTGCCCGCTCTTCGCACGGCAGGACGGGAAAAGAACGGGCGTCTTCTGCAGATTGAAGCCCTGATGGAAGCCAGGAACCTCGTAGGAGCCGCTGCGGCAGTGCAGGAATGGGAACGCCTGTATCCGGATGATGTTGCCGGGGTTGAACCCCGGAAAGTGGAGATTATCCGGCAGATGGCACGCTCTGCGCCAGCAGGCGGACGGCAGAACATGGATGAGATCGCTTTTCTGAAAGATGCGCTGTCCAAAACGCCTGACGATGCCTTGCGCGGCGATATTCTTGACGGTCTTGCGCGTCGTTATGAGGCGCTGGGCCTTCCGGATCAGGAACGGGAGGCCTTGCGCAAGCTTCTGTCTGCGCGGGATGATGCACAGGGGATGGATATCCGGATCCGACTGGCAAAGCTTGAGCTCGATATGGGAAATCTGAAAGCTGCCCAGCAGGATCTGGCTGTTTTTGCCGAGGGGTCTCCCGACGCTGCGCAGGCTCTTCCGGGCGGGAGCAGCAGTCAGTCTGTGGAAGTGGCGCTTCTGAAGGCGCGGATTGCGCTTGCGGATCATCATCCGGATGATGCTGCTTCAGAACTGGCGACCATTCATGATCCGCGGGCCTGGGCACTGCGGGCTCAGATCGCTGAAAAGGCCGGAGACTGGCCCAAAGCAGTTGAGGCGCTTTTACCAATGCTGGACGGCCTCCCGAGCGCCGGGGGAACTGCGAAAGCCTCCCTGTCGGCGGATCAGCAGGCTCTGATCCTGCGGCTGGGGGGGGACGCATCCAGGGCGCAGGATCCGCAGACGCTGAAAAGCCTGAGAACTCGATTTGGGACGATGATGAGCGGGACACCGTCCGAGGGTGTGTTCCGTCTGCTGACGGGGGGAAATGCAGAAGCATCCCCGCCTGTTTCGGCAGGTGGATAATCCCTGTTCAGGCCTGAGCGGCGGGACGGTGGCCTTCGAGGAAAACCCGGATTCCGTAAGCCATGAATTCTTCGAGTTTTTCTTTGGAACGATTCGGTTTGCAATGGGTGAGCTGCCCCAGCATGGGGCCGCCAAGTGTCATACCAAAGAGCAGGTCCGACGCTTCGGTGATGTCGGGAATATCCAGTCTGCCGGCTTCGGACTGGGTTGCCAGCCAGTTCTGGATCGGCAAAACCCGACCGGAAAGCTGGAAAAGATCTGCAACCAGCTGCCGGACAGCCGGGTTGCGGCTGGTTTCCGTAATGACGGAGCGCAGCAGGCTCAGGCGCTCGTCGCAGAACATGCAGGCTGCAATGCAGGTCATCAGGCCCAGGAGCTGTTGTTCCATGGGGTCTGTGGGGCGCGGTGTATAGGTTATGGGGGCGAAAAGCCGCTCCAGAATCAGGGTCTCGAAAAGGATCTGCTTGGAGTCGAAAAACTGGTAAAGGGTCTTTTTGGACATTCCCGAGCACGATGCGATGCTGTCCATCGAGGCTGCATGATAGCCGTGTGTGGTCAGGACCGAGCTTGCGGCGTCCAGGATCCGGATGCGTCTTTCCGCTTCATCGAGCTGCGCGGGACGGCCACAGCAGGGCTGTTTCCGGTCTTCGAACTGGCTGCTCGACTGATTGCTCAAGATCAACTCCGATATTATTTCACAGACTGAATTGACGTCTGTCAAAGAAACCCGCTAGTTTCCGTCTTCGCAGGAAACTAGCGGGTTTCTGTATCACAGGATAGCGGCCGTATCATGCCTTCTTTTCAGAAAATGTCTTTGAATTCTTCTGCCGCCCTGTCGCCGGTTGGCCCGTGGGGCGGGAAGGGTACTTTTCTGGTGCCGCTTCTGGCACTCCCGCTGCTGGTGGCGGGATGTCAGAAAAAAGCTCCCCCTCCGCAGATGCCGCCCCAACCTGTCGATGTGGTGACGCTGAAGACGCAGCCCGTCACGCTTGAGACGTCCCTTCCGGGGCGGACGGATGCCTATGAGCAGGCGCAGATCCGGCCGCAGGTGAATGGTGTCATTGTCTCGCGTGATTTCGAGCAGGGTGCAGACGTCAAGGTCGGGCAGCAGCTCTTCCAGATCTATATCGCGCCCTATCAGGCGGCTTACGATCAGGCGAAGGCGCAGCTTCTGAATGCTCAGGCCGCGGCCTCGCGGGCGGATGGTCAGCTGAAGCGGTATCGTCCGCTGGTGGCTGCTCATGCCGTGAGTTCACAGGATTTCGACAATACGCTCGCGACAGCTCGTGAGGCCGAAGCTCAGGTGGCGCAGGCGAAGGCCGCCGTGGAAGCCGCGGCAGTCAACCTGAACTACACGCATGTCCGCGCGCCGATCACCGGTCGGATCGGCCGTACGCTGTATACGCCGGGTGCGCTGCTGACGGCGGGTCAGACCCAGCCGATCGCTGTCGTGACGCGGCTTGATCCGATTTATGTGGACGTCAATCTGGCCGCCTCCGACATGCTGCGTCTCAAGCGTGAACTGGCGAACGGGCAGGTCGAGCGGAGTGGTTCGGATGCGGCTGCGGTTAGCCTGAAGCTGGAAGACAGCTCCGATTATCCGGCACGCGGCAAGCTCCAGCTTTCCGAAGTCACGGTTGATCCGTCGACCGGAACGCTCGTCATGCGGGCGGTTTTCCCGAACCCCGATCATCTGCTTCTGCCGGGCATGTTCGTGCACGCGCATATTCAGGAAGGCATTGACCCGAATGGTCTGCTGGTGCCGCAGGTCGCGGTTGCCCGGGATGCCAAGGGCAATCCTTACGTCATGATCGTGGACGGCGAGAACAAGGTCGGCCAGCGTTCCATTCAGGTCTCGCGAACGGTTGGTGATTCCTGGCTGGTTTCTGAGGGCCTGAAGGTCGGCGACAGGGTGATCGTGAGCGGACTGCAGAAAGTTATGCCAGGCGCGAAGGTGATGCCGCACGACGTCCCTGCCGACGCCCCTGCGGGAAAGGCGGAGTAACCCCGCATGTCACTGTCCCGCTTCTTTATTGACCGGCCCATCTTTGCATGGGTCATCGGTCTGATCATCATGCTCGTCGGTGCTGTTGCGATCACGCGCATGCCGATTGCGCAGTATCCGAACATCGCGCCCCCGCAGATCGCCATTTCGGTCATGTATCCGGGCGCATCTGCCGAGACGGTGAACAACACGGTTGTCCGCCCGATCCTTCAGCAGATGTATGGTCTGGATCATCTCGAATATCTGTCAGCCTCGTCCTATGCGAGTGGACAGATGGAGATCGACCTGACGTTCGAGCAGGGTACGAACCCTGACATCGCGCAGGTTCAGGTTCAGAACAAGCTCCAGCTGGCCCAACCGCGCCTGCCTGCAGAAGTGACGGCTCAGGGTCTGAGCATCACGAAGGCCACCAAGAACTTCATGATGGTTCTGGCCTTCATTTCCGAAGACGGCAGCATGTCCGGGCAGGACATTGCGGATTATGTGGCGTCCAACATTTCCGATCCGCTGTCGCGTGTGTCGGGTGTGGGCGATCATACACTGTTCGGCTCCGAATATGCGATGCGCGTCTGGCTGGATCCGTCGAAGCTGTACAATTTCGGCCTGACGGTCGGGGATGTGCAGGCGGCGATTTCCGCACAGAACATTCAGGTTTCGTCGGGTGAACTCGGCGGTCTGCCGGCCAAGAAGGGCATCGGTTTTGATGCCACGATCATTGGCCCGACGCGTCTGAGCACGCCGGACCAGTTCAAGGAAATCCTGCTCAAGGTGCAGCAGGATGGCAGTCAGGTGCGCCTGAAGGATGTGGCGCGGGTTGAACTTGGTGCGCAGAGCTATGCGCTGGGGTCGGTCTATAACAACCATCCGGCCGCCGCGATGGCGCTCAAGCTGGCGCCGGGTGCGAACCAGCTGACGACCGAAGCCGCTGTCCGCACACGTCTGAATGAGCTCAGCCGGTATTTCCCGCAGGGTCTGAAGCTCGTCTATCCGCTGGATACCGAGCCGTTCATCACCCTGTCCATTCATGAAGTCATCCAGACGCTGGTCGAAGCCATCGTCCTCGTGTTCATCGTGATGCTGATCTTCCTGCAGAACTTCCGTGCGACGCTGATCCCGACGATCGCGGTGCCGGTGGTGCTGCTGGGGACGTTCGGGCTGATGTCCATCCTGGGCTACAGCATCAATACGCTGACCATGCTGGCCATGGTTCTTGCGGTCGGTCTGCTGGTCGATGATGCGATCGTGGTGGTCGAGAACGTCGAACGTGTCATGACGGAGAAGGGGCTGTCTCCCAAGGAAGCGGCCCGCGTCTCCATGGACGAGATCTCGGGCGCGCTTGTAGGCATCGTGCTGGTGCTGACGGCGGTGTTCCTGCCGATGGCAGCGTTCGGTGGTTCGACAGGTGTGATCTATCGCCAGTTCTCCATCACGATCGTTGCGGCCATGTGGCTGTCGGTTCTGGTGGCGATGGTCATGACGCCCGCGCTTTGTGCGTCCATGCTCAAGCCGACGCACAAGGGCAGCGATCATGGTCCGGCGGCCTGGTTCAACCGGATGTTCGATCGTCTGACCAACGGGTATGTCGGTGGCGTGAAGTGGCTGATCCGCGTTCCGGTCGTCAGCATGCTCGGGTTCGTTCTGCTGACGGCGCTGGTCGGGTTCCTGTTCATGCGGGTTCCGGGCGGGTTCCTGCCGGATGAGGATCAGGGGATCATTTTCGGTCAGGTCACGATGCGCAACGGTGCGACCGAGGCGCAGACGGCGGCCGTGAACCGCAAGATCACCGACTATGTTCTCAAGACCTATGGCCAGTATGTTGAATCCGTCTTCACCATGACGGGCTTCAGCTTCGCGGGTCAGGGGCAGAGTGCGGGTGCGTTCTTCATCCGGATGAAGCCGTGGGATCAGCGTCCAGGCTCGAAACATACGACCATGACGGTGTCGCGCGAGATCATGATGCATTTCTGGATGGATCCGGAAGCGCAGATCTTCGCCGTCAATCCGCCGGCCGTGATGGAGCTGGGCAATGCGACCGGCTTCGATCTGGAACTGGAAGACACCGGGCATCTGGGTCATGACGCCCTGCTGGCCGCGCGAAACCAGATCCTGCGTGAAGCGGCCAAGAATCCGGTTCTGATGGCCGTGCGACCGCTGGGCATGGAAGATGCGCCGCAGTTCAGTCTGGACATCAACCGCGAGCGCGCCAATGCGCTGGGGCTGACCAATACGGACATCAACACGACGCTCGAAGGCGCTCTGGGCTCCATCTACGTCAACCAGTTCATGCGCAATGACCGCGTCAAGCAGGTCTATATCCAGGGCGAGCCCTGGGCGCGCATGACGCCGGAGGATCTGAACCGCTGGTATGTCCGCAATGCGATCGGGACGATGGTGCCGTTCAATGCCTTCGCCTCCGGACACTGGGTCAATGGTCCGCAGAAGGTCGAGGACTATAACGGTCTGAACTCATACGAAATCCAGGGTCAGCCGGCTGTGGGCGCAAGCTCGGGACAGGCCATGGCGGAAATGGAGAAGCTTCTGGCCAAGCTGCCGCGCGGCATTGGTTATGAGTGGACGGGTCTGTCGTTCGAGCAGCTTGCTTCGGGTGGCTCGACCGCACCGCTCTATGGGCTGGCCGTGGTCGTGATCATGTTCTGTCTGGCCGCGCTTTATGAAAGCTGGGCCGTTCCGTTCGCGGTGCTGCTGGTTCTGCCTCTGGGCGTGCTGGGGGCTATTGCAGCAACGCTGGGGCGTGGGCTGTCCAACGACGTCTATTTTCAGGTGGGTCTGCTGACGACGGTGGGTCTGTCGGTGAAGAACGCGATCCTGATCGTGGAATTCGCCAAGGCCTTCTTTGAAAGCGGCGAAAGCCTTGAAGATTCGGTTCTGGAGGCCGGTCGCGAGCGTCTGCGTCCGATCCTCATGACGTCGATCGCCTTCGTCTGCGGTGTGTTCCCGCTCGCGATTGCGACGGGTGCGGGATCGGCGGCGCGTGTGGCCATCGGCACCTGCGTCGTGGGCGGCATGGTGTCCGCGACGCTGCTGGCGATCTACTTCGTGCCGGTCTTCTTCGTGGTGGTGCTGCGCCTGTTCCGTGTCACGCGTGCCCGTGACCGCAAGGACCCGTACGCCCATCTGGACAACAAGGCGGCGCCTGTCGCCGAAGGGGAGCACGGCGCATGAAGGCCCGTCTCGGACTTACTCTCGGGTTTCCCGGTCTGCTTCTGGTGTCGGGCTGCAACATGGCCCCGACCTACCATCAGCCGACCCAGGCCACACAGAACAGCTATCCTGCCGATACGGGCGCGAAGAACGTAGCGTCCGCGGCCAAGGTGGCCGATCTGGGCTGGGAGGATTTCTATACCGATCCGCGTCTGAAGGCGCTGGTGCAGCTTGCCCTTCGCAACAACCGTGACCTTGCAGCGCAGGCTGCGGCCGTCACGGTCTCGCGCGGGCAGTATGAAATCCAGAACGCGTCCCTGTTCCCGATCATTTCGAGCGGCGGGCAGGGCATGTTCCTCGGCCCGTCCGATACGGCGGGTTTCTCGTTCGCACCAGGTCTGGGCACGAACGTGTCCACGCTGCGTCTGTATCAGACGTCCATCGGGTTTTCGTCCTACGAGGTCGATCTGTGGGGGCGTATCCGCAATCTGACGCAGCAGCAGAAAGAGACTGTCCTCAACAGCGTTGAGAACACGCGCAATGTTCTGCTCACGACGGTGTCGCAGATCGGCACGACTTACATCCAGTGGCTCGCGGACCGTGAAGAGCTTCGGGTGACGCGCGATACGCTAAAATCCGAAAACGACACGCTCCGTCTGACGCAGCTTGCGTATGACAACGGGGAGGCGGATGCGCTGACGCTGGCGCAGGTCAAGACGCAGGTGGAGCAGGCTTCGGCTTACGAGGCGCAGTACCTACGTGCGGTCGCGGATGACGAACACGCCTTGCAGCTTCTGGTGGGAACGCCTCTTCCGGCGACGCTGCCCGATCCCGCACCGTTCGGCGCGCAGACCATGATCAGCGATCTGCCCGAGGGCCTGCCGTCCGATCTTCTGGCGCAGCGTCCGGATATCCGCGCCGCCGAGCATACGCTGATCGGTGCGAATGCGAATGTCGGCGCGGCGCGTGCGGCGTTCTTCCCGAAAGTCACGCTGACGGCGTCGGAAGGCACGAGTTCGCTCCAGTTCCGCAAGCTCTTCACGCCGGGCGCGGAAACATGGACGGTCTCGCCGTCGATCACGCTGCCGATCTTCACCTGGGGTCAGAGCGAGGGCAACCTCATGATGGCGAAGGGGCAGAAGCTGCAATATGCCGCGCAGTACGAGAAGGCCGTGCAGACGGCGTTCCGCGAGGTGTCCGACGCCCTGACGGCGCGGGAGACCTATACGGCGCAGGACCGCCACATGGGGGCGCTGGTCGAGCAGTCCCAGAAGGCGTTCGATCTGGCCAACATGCGGTACCATGCCGGGATCGACAGCTACCTGACGACCCTGACGCAGCAGCGCACGCTGTTTCAGGCGCAGCAGAACGCGATCACGGTGAAGGCCGCGCGGTTCCAGAATCTTGTGACATTGTATCGCGCGCTCGGTGGTGGGTGGAGCCAGAAGACGGTTTCGCCTAAGGTGCCCCCACAAACGCACTGACCGGAGAGCCTCATGCGCAGGTTGATTGTCCCAGTACTGGCCGCTTTTGCCGTTTCCGGCGCGGCCCTTGGCACGGCTGTGGCGCAGGATGCGGATGACGGTCCCAAGAAACCGAGCATGCACGACCTGTATCACAACTCGTCGCTGCCCAAGAGCCATGCCGATTTCAGCCGCTACCGGTATCGGCCGCCAGGGGACAAAGTGATCGAGCAGCCGGATGCGTTCCGGCTGCTGTTCCAGACGAAGGACGGACAGCCGGACGGCTATGCCGAACGGCGTGGAACTTCGGTGTTCTATTATGACCGCTACGGCAAGCTGCGTCAGATCCAACCGCTTCCGGAAGATCCGGCTGTCGACTGATGATCTGACACCCCGTTCCTGAAGCCTCCCAAGAGATTTTCAGGAACGGGGCGCGGTTTTCGGCCCGGAACACGGCTTATCCCGGCCGACCGCTTTCCCGGGGACTTTCATGAAAAATCAGCGCCTGCTCTTCCCGCTCCGCGTGTGGCCCTCATGAGCATGGCTTCCGTGCGGGAGTTTCTGGAGACGCGTCAGATCGCGCTGTATTTCTTCGCCGTTCTTCTGGGCGGGGCAACGGCCTTTCTGATGGCGGGAACGGCGTCATGGGAAGCGGTCATCAATCCTGCGCTGGGCCTGATGCTGTTCGTGACCTTCCTTCAGATCCCGCTTGCGGAACTGCGGCAGGCTTTCGGTAAGGTTCGGTTCCTCGCAGCCCTTCTGGTTACAAACTTCGTGGCTGTCCCCGCGCTGGTGGCGCTGCTGCTCCCGTTTGCGCCCGCTGACGACATAATCCGGCTGGGCATTCTGATGGTCCTGCTTTGCCCGTGTATCGACTGGGTGGTGACGTTCGCCCAGATGGGCCGGGCGGATTCAGCACTCCTTCTGGCGTCCACCCCCGTTCTTCTGGCGGTACAGATGGTGCTGCTCCCGGTCTGGCTGCGTCTCTTTCTGGGTGAGGGCATGTCCCGGCTGGTTCAGGCCGGGCCTTTCCTGCAGGCCTTTGTATGGCTGATCGTTATTCCGCTCTGTCTGGCATGGCTGGTTCAGTTCTGGGCACAGCGGGCTTCAACGGGCGAACGGGTCGCGTCAGTCTTGGGGTTGCTACCGGTGCCGGTGACGGCGCTCGTTCTGTTCATTGTCATCGCGGCCATGCTCCCGCATCTGGGCCATGAGACGGCTATCGTGGCGCATGTTGTGCCGGTTTATGTGGCTTTCGCTCTCCTCGCGCCCGTTCTGGGCTGGGGGATTTCGAAGCTGTTCAGGCTGGAGGCGCCTGCAGGCCGGGCGCTCGCCTTCAGCGGGGCGACGCGCAACTCGCTGGTCGTGCTGCCGCTTGCGCTCGCCGTGCCCGGTGCTGCGCCTTTGTTGCCCGCTGTGATCGTGACCCAGACGCTGGTCGAACTGGCCGCGGAACTGATTTTCATCCGGGTGATGCTCCGGCTGGGAGCCCGCCGCGTCTAGTCTGCCCGGTCCGAAAATCCTGCTCGCATCTGCGCCGTCAGGTCGGATAATGTAATTCTGTCCTGCGGACGGTCCCTGTCGCTGAAAATGTCCGGATCCGTCTGCGGTTTTTCCCTAGATGCAGAGCGACACATCATGCCCAATATTCATTCCGTGTCCCGCTGGGCCTTTGCGGGCGCCAGCGCACTCCTGATCCTGCTGGCGAGCTTCCTGATCCTCTCGGGCGGCGTTGGCCTGGTGGCCGCCTTTGTGGCGTCCCTGAGCGAAGGGCGCGAGGAAATTCTTCAGGCCATCAGCTATGTCGTGATCTCGATTGCTGTTTTCGACGTGGCGAAATACTTCATCGAGGAAGAAGTCCTGCGGCCCAAGGGCAAGCAGTCCATCGCCGAAGCCCGCGTCAGCCTGACCAAGTTCATGACGACCGTCATCATCGCCGTCTTCATCGAAGGGCTGGTCGGCGTGTTCGAGCGCAGTGGTAAAGCACCTGGCGATATTCTCTACCCCGCCGCCCTTCTCGTTGTGGCGACGGGCATGGTCGTTGCCCTGGGGATTTACCAGAAGCTCAGCATCGGGGCAGAGCGCGAAAAGAAGGAAAAGGACATGATCGGCTAGGGGTATCAGCCGGAGCCTTTCAGTCCTGCTGGAGGCGACGGGGAAACGCCGCAGGATTGAAGGCTGCCAGCAGAATGCCGCCCAGTGCGATCACGACGGAGGCCGGGCACAGCACCGCAAATCCCAGCGTGCTCAGAAGATGGCCGCCGATGGCGGAGCCCAGAAGAATGCCGAAATTGCTGCTGCTGTTGATGGCCGCGCCCGCCACATCCGCGCTGGTCGCACGCGCACGGATTGCGCCCGACATGACGAAGGGGATG
>CALFLO010000145.1 GCA_937880175.1 uncultured Gluconobacter sp. | reverse complement strand
CTTGCAGAGCCTGAATCAAAATTCCCTACAAAAATCAATGGGTCCTGAGCCTAGCAGGTTTTTAGCAATGTCAAGCTCGTTACGCCCCGGCCAAGCCCGCCGCTTCGAATGCTTATCTGCTGTTTGGAGGCCGTCAGTAGACGGAGTATTCACAGCTTCAAAGCCAACGGTCAGGCCTAGCCCATCCTCTGCGCACGGCATGGCCGCGACGACAGACACCTCAGCAGCAACAGCCACCTTGGCGAGGTCTCCCTGGCGCACGATCCGCATGGATAGGTCCAGCTTCACGTCATACGTCATGGCAACCATGGACATGGTTAGTTTAATGGTGATCCGATCTTGCTACTTCAAGGGACGTTAAAAAAATACTTCGGGGATTTCAAAATGACTGACTGAAGATTTTTGTCTTCGGTATAGTTACATGAGTGTATCGGGTTGCGACCGGATCCTCGGTAAGGGGCTGTCCAAAGGTAGCTCTCTGCGAAGCGAGACTAATCCTAATTGCCGGTGCGAGCATCCACTTCCGGCTGATAGTGAGTGAATCATTCGTGTCCGCTATCCGAAAAGCTGGCACAGACCCCACATGTCCGACATGAGGGCGAAACCGGTAGGTCCGTTTAGCGCGTACCAAGCAGACAGACTGCTTTCGCCCTCGTCTTGGACGTTCTGGCAGTTTTATCGCTTTCCGGATAGCGGACCTCGTTCCCTAATGGGACAATTGATGATGCCGGTAATACTGGCGGCTATTGGCGGGGACTAATACTAGTACCGATCAAGCTCCGGAACGATATGCTCTGCAACGAAGCGTTCCGCATCGGATGCTGCACATCCCGCTGCGGGCATATCCCTCGGGACTGGTATTTGTTCTCTTTTGGTTCTATATTCCCGGGACTTCGAAGCAGCCGAGAATTGCACTGACTTACCCTCGTTCAACCCTGCCCCTTTGGTACCGGCAGAGACTGCAGAGTGGGATTGCGCTATGTGCTCAACAAGGGTGTGAAGCAGGATCTCGGTATCTGCTACTCCTGTGAAGGGAAAGCTGAGGGAGGAACAGGAGTAGGCATGGTTAATACTATAAGATGTGTAGCTATTCACGATATTCGGAAGAATTCCGATAGACTTGAAGTCGTTTTGGGTCCTGAATTCATGCGAGTGAACGAGACAACTTGTCGCGTTGTAGACGGACTCAACGACATATATACTCGTCGCTCGTCAAAGGCGCATGGCCGCTTCTCGGACGACACTGACAACTACCCGACCTCTGAATACTTTGACGCCTATTTCCAGGCCGACGGCTTCGGGGACTTCAACACGTTCACGCTTCATATGATGAGCACTTTGATCGCAAAGGCTCGCAGCGTGCCCAACGCGGGTGCTGGGCATGTTTTCTTCGCCCACTTCGAGCGCGACGGGCGCGAGTTCATGCTGATCGCGATCGTCAATGAAAGGCTGGGCGCGATGCTGACCGACGCGTTCGCGGTAGAGGACGTACGCCATCTTGACCTCGAAGGGTTCCGGTTCGCCGGTCGCGTCGACATGACGTCGTGGCGCGCGGGGGAGGATCGCTACATCGGCTTTCTGCGCGGACGAGGCGACGTCGCGGAATACTTCAAGGAGTTCCTCGCCTGCGTCTCCTCAACGACGGCGAAGCGCAGCACTGAGGAACTGGTCACCGCACTGAGGAACTATGCCGATGACCAGGGGATGGAGGTCGCCAAGCGCGATGACTTTCTCGCCCGGGCGAAAGCGACGCTCGACGAGACAGCCCGGAGAGGCGACCTGGTCGACTTCCAGACGCTCGCAAACGTGCTCGTCCCCAGCGAGCCGGAACTCCTAGCGGAATTCCTAGGCGACCCAGACCGTCGCCTGGGCGACGGTTTTTCCCCGAACCGCCGGGTTCTTGGCACGCTTGTGAAGTTCCGTGCGCGTACGCCTCTCTGGTCGATCGAAATCGATCGGGCTGCTATCGCGGAGGGCGCAGTTGTTTTTGATCCCGAGAACCGCACCTTGACGATCACGCAGGTGCCCAACGACTTCGCCGAGGAACTGCGTGGGGAATACGAAGTCCATGCCGAGGATTAGGTTCGACGAACTTCTCTCCGTCTACCGCAACACCGAGTTCGGGGACGGCGACGAGCCCTCCAGGCTGACGGTCGCCAATGAGGATCTAGTGGCGCTGCTCACGCGCCTCGAGGCTGACGAGGACGCCGCCGAGGACGCCGACGTTGCGCTGTTAGACGAAGTTGGCGATGTCGCCGTCGGCTCGGTCGTCCGCATCCGCATCGGTTCACCGCGCGTGGGGTTAGGCGTTCTCGCCAAGAACGTCAACAGGCTTCTCGCACCACCAACTGCGAAGATGAGGGAGCCGGCAAACTACTACCTAGTCGATCCACCCTATGCCTCCTCCGATGCCGCTACGCCGGATGCCATTGTCCTCTACCGAAAAGTGCTCGAGTTGGTTGCGCTCCTCTCTGAGACCGCGACCTTCCAGGACACAACCAAGGCGGAACTCGTGCTCGTGAAGGACGAGAAGATCATCGTGCCTGTTCGCTATGGGGCCGACGATCTTGTGAAGCTCGATGTCGCGGCTGCGGATCGCCTTCTAACCCAGATGGCCGACGAGCTTCATCGCGACCAGAAGCTCGAAATCCTGTTCGAGGCGCTCATCGACCTTTGTGCTGGCCAGCAAGCGGCGGCCCGGTTCCAGTTTATCCTGCGAAATCTCGACGAACTTGGGAACGCGGTGCGGAAAGGCTACCTGCTCTTCGCATCAAACTTCTCTTACTCGAAGATACGCAGTGAGATCGAGGACGCTCGGATCGACTTCGCCCAGAAGATTCACAAAACAATCGTCGATGTGCAGGGCCAGTTGCTTGGCATCCCCATTGCGACGGTGGTTGTCGCCTCGCAGATGAAGGCGCCGACCGCATGCGGCGCTGAGCCGTGGGTGAATCGTGCGGTGCTGGTTGGCGCTTGGATCTTCGTCATTCTGCTGATTGTAGCGATCATAAACCAGTTGCTCACGCTTAACGTCATCAAGAGTGAGGTCGATCGCCAGAAGGAGAAACTCAAGAGCGACTTCCCAGCCGTCAGCGGCGATTTCGCGAAGATGTTCGGGTCGCTAGGTCGCCGCATTTGGTGGCACCGGATCGGACTGTGCGTCGTAATCCTCATCGGCCTCGGCGCACTGTGGCTCGCCAACCTCACCTACGACCACGTCGCGGCAATCCCGGTGCCAGCCTGTACGACAAGTAAGACGGGTGCCAGTCCGCCGGAGTCGGCGATGCCTGCCGTTCCGCCCTCGGTGCGACACCGAAGTCCGCTCAGATGGATCCTCTTATGATTAAGGATTACTCAACACAGACTGAAGGCAGCATAGAGGCGAAGCTTACAACTCGCGGCCTGTTGCTCGGTGGCGAGGCAGTGGGCGCAGATCCAACTTCCATCCAGCCGCCACTGGGTTGAATTGTTTGGAAAATCCAAGACGGGGCGCTCAAGGAGGGGAGTGGTTCGATAACGTCGAAATAGGCGGACCGTCGGGAAACGGCTCGGCTCAAGTTCACCGCTTTAGCCACCTTTGGCCGCATCTTGCAGGTAATATCAAAGACACCGAAAATCGCAGCTTTCGAGCCTTATCTTTCAATAGTGGGTATTCAGTTTCCTCCGATTCAGACTGAGTCACACCTGTGGTGGGATATGTGTAAGACTGACCGCAAGCTGCCCGACCGCTTTCGGACGCAGCACGGCCCAACGTGAAATTGCTAGCGCATTCAAGGGTTCCGTGCAATCCAATCACCGACGGTATGGTATCGGCTTATGCCATTCGCATCGGCGCTCGTCTTCTCGATTGCGACACATTCTTGGGAGGACCATATATATGTCGGGTGGCCGGATCGCGATCAAGGGCTTTGATTATCAGGCAACTGTCATTTTGGACCAGCTCTTCGATCACTTTGAGCTTCATGAGGCCAACGCCAGAGTTCGGCCGGAGGGAGTCGATGACCTAGATCTGATCTGGACGGAAGACGGACGAGAGCGCCACCGCTATCTGCAGGTGAAGAAACCCCGGGAAACCCTAGATGGCGCTCTCAAGGCTCAATGCTGGACGCTCGTTCAGATCGCCGATGAGCTTCTGCCCAACACGCTGGCGCATCTGGACGGAAACGATGCGCGCCAGGTTTGGATCTTAGGTGACGCCGTTGTGCCGGAGATGCACCGACTGATCGCCGCGGGCGTCGATGCCCGGTCGTCAGAATCGGCATATTATTGGGCTCTTCTCCACCTCTTGGCGCGGTCCGCCATTGACGGACAACTTCCTGTCCCTCGCGCGCCCCTCTTGCGATGGCGTTTCCGTCACTCTTCGTCGGCGACCGCCGATGGAATTCGTGCGAAACTCCAGAACGATTATGGAAGCAGTCTGGAGCACGCTGGTGCTTCGAGCGATGTTGTCCGGCGCTATCGCGAGCAAGTGGTCTGGCTCGACCAACGTCTTCCCGATGTACTTGCACGTACGGAAATCTCGGACAATTACGGATCGGAAGAGATTATCGCGGACCGGTTTCGACAGCACCTTGTCTCAAGGTATAGGTTGCCAGCCAGCGTGGTGGAACACACGTTATTTCGAAATCTCAGAGCGTATGTCAATGATATCGCCAAGGTCGATGGCAAGACCTTCGGGCCGATCGAGTTCAACTATCAGTTGCGGAGCGCCTGGCCGCAAATGAGCGTGGCGACTGAGCCCCCCGTCCTTCGTGCGGGCGATGTCTGGCGGTCGGACCTGGTCGGTATGCTCGTCACTGCCGACGGAGCTGTGGCAGTCGAGGCGATCGGTATCTCCGGGTCCGGTAAGACGACCTTGGCGGCACAAGCTGCCCATGAATTGTTGGAACGCGACCCGCAGTCTATTCCTATCTATATTCGCGTGCGCCAAGACGCGACGTTTCGCGATGCGATGGCTAGTGCAGCCTTCTATCTTTTCCAGAAAGGGATAGGTGAACTCTTCGCGCTCACTGTGGAGAGTCAACCGGCGGACGATACAGTGATTGCGCGCTTTGCCCAACTGTGTGCAGGTCTGTCGCAGCCAATATTTCTTCTGCTCGATCTCGTGGAAGGCCGTTGCAACGACGAGTTTGCGAATGATCTCGGCCTCTTTCTTCGTGTTCTGAAGCCCGGCTCATGCCGGTTAGCAATTTTTGGCCAGCGGAGCAGTTTGCGCGGGCTTAGCCCGGTGGCTATCGCCAGTTCCGGAGTTCGGCGAATCAACATACGCGGTTTCAGCTTCACGGAATTCCTGAGGCTAGCAAGGCGCCGTCATCACGATGCCGACCGTGACGCGCTAGCCTCGATCTACAC
>CALFLO010000144.1 GCA_937880175.1 uncultured Gluconobacter sp. | reverse complement strand
ATCAGGCAGCAGCATATCTCTCACGCCTTAAAACAAAAACGCAACTGTAGTGCTAGAGAGAGACGATATGAAAAAGATCATTGCAATAGTTCTTGGTTTTTCTTTTATCTCGTTCTGCATCAAGCAGATCCCGAGTTACATCATCATGGAATTGTTCGAAGAAGCGACAGCGAACGTCCTAGAATGGCTTGCTATCTTGAAGCATCGGCTCTCATCAAAAAGCGCCAAGTAACGGCGCTATTCTATATGTGCTACTGACCCAAACCCGCTCTGCTGGAGAGGGTGTCGAGGCGAGTTTTACTGGAGTAGATAAAAAAACAAATAATAACCTTCCAAATGACGGAGAGTATCGTGATTTATCATACTTTACTTCAGGTTGCGAAATACAAGGTCTGCATAAGATTTAATTAAGAAGGATACTTTCGTAAATGCAGTCCGCATGTAATCGGTACTTCTCCGCGAGGGGGAATGGTTCTCGCTTACCAGTACGGCGGCACTAGCTCCAGTGACACTGTGCCTCAATAGAAATGCTTTGAAGTTGCTCTTATTTCTAATATTAAGCTGGTGGGCCGTCATATCGCCACGCGGCGTATTCCTTTGCCCGTTGCTCAGCATCGGGCCCATGGAACGTGGCGCTTTCAATATCTTCGTCCCGTATCTGTTCGACTAGCCAATGGTGGGTCTGCGCGATGCAGTGACGGATAATATGCCGTTCTTCAGTGTTTTTCATGATTTCCTTCATACTCTCGATTCTAGTTTTGTTCCGCGCGTCAGTACAAGCAAAAAACGTTGCTCAAGCCGCAGTAAACTGAGATAATTGCTGCCATGATCTTCTTCTTGATCGCTGCGGCGATTATCGGCATCTTCGTGGTCAACTGGCTGCTACTGCTCAACGCGGAGCCAGGCACTGACAAGCATGCTGAGCGCTCAATCGCCACGTACCTGACCGGCGGTTTCATCCTTTTCTGGGTCATATGGTTCTTCCGGCTTTGCCTCGACTGGACCGATCACGTCCCCGCTGACCAATTATATGCAGTCCGAAATCACCGCATCTTCAGCACGCTCCTGATCGTTGTGTGCTCTCTTTTCTTCCCGCGCATCATTCGCGGCACACGGCGCATCTGGGCCCGCAATCGGACACGTCCGCCGATTTCGTGGTGGTGTGCGCTGCCTTATGGGTGTGGGTGGGAGCTGTTGATGAACCGGATGAACATTTCCTGCTCTTTGGTCGTGGCGCGGATCTCTGCCGGGAAAGCCTCATCGATGCGGCGACGTCCGGTGTGTGGGTTCACCGCGTCCCAGATCGCCTTTCGCGCCTGGCTCGCCTCGGGGAGCATGTGCCAGTAGTTGCCGACCTTCGTCAGGGCTGACACAGCAGCCCAGTTGAGGGCGACGTCATCCTTGCCCCATCGCCGGTGCGCAACTTCGTAGGCGCGCTTCCCCCCGTTTTCGAGAAAGGTCCAGAGCGGCATCTGATAATCACGAGGATGCCAGCCGTATGCCGAGATCTGGAGCTCGGCCATCACTCAGCTTGCGGATGACGATCTGGAAGGGCTGACCACCTTCCGCGTTCTCAAGCGCCACAGTGTCCTTCGGTTTACCCCATGCGCGGTCGAGCAGGGCATTGGCGGCGGACACGCGAGCGCTTTCAGGGGCCGAGGCTTTACCCGCAATTTCCGCCAATGCCTCAATGGCTGTGACCGTGTGCGAGCGGGCGAGGGCGATCACCTCGCGAATGTCTTTTGGAAGCCCAGTCGGATTGCCGCTTTGTCCCTTCTTGAAGGGCTTCAGATTGGCGTTTCTCTTTCTCTGCGCTTTACCGATGGCAGTGGGCTTTTTCATAGGCAGAACCTATCCCAAACACCGCCTCATCACAAGAAAACCGGTAACAGGATACCGCAACGAAAGAAGCTTACTGCTCTACGCTGGCAATCGAGAATCTAAGCCTTGGCTGGTATGAATGCCGTTTTTCGGACCGTCTTCAGTGTCGAAAACTGGCGGATCGTCTCGCCGAGTCCGGCGCGGGATTTCAGGGCTGTTGGCATGGAGGAATGTTAGTACAGGAATGGGAAGCTGTACAAGGAGAGCCTCCCGTCTGTAGGAAGAGGTATTATGCTAAAGAGCAGGCAGGATGCTAAGTTTGTAACGGAATCTGCCCGCTTTAACGTATTATTGACTTTCATCAAGGCGGTTCGAAGTTCGAATGCTACAGAGCCAAGTGCGGCTGCTTTTCGTCGCATAATTGGAAAGCAAGTTGATCATGGAAAAACTGATAGCGCTTTTTTGTGCCATTGCAGATGAGCAGGCGCGTCGAGGCAACGAAGTAGCATGTCTGAAGGCAATCGAAGCAATATATGATGCGTGGGATTTAGGTGTTCAGATTTCTTTGGATGAAGCGGTATCGAGTGATCTGCTAGGCTCACGACTCATAGCCAAAAGATAACGGTTGCAGCGAGGCAGATGGTGGAGAAGAAGGCGGTGGGGCATCTGTCATAGCGTGTTGCGACCCGTCGCCAGTCCTTGAGGCGGCCGAACATGATTTCGATGCGGTTGCGACGTTTGTATC
>CALFLO010000143.1 GCA_937880175.1 uncultured Gluconobacter sp. | reverse complement strand
CTGTCATCATCCGGCTCCTTCTGGTGGGAAGAAGCCAGAGTGCTTGGCCCGATCAAGACAGTTCCAAATAAAACAGATCGCTCACGCCGTGGTGATAGACTTGCACACCGCACCAATCCCGCGCAGCGGGTTCGTTCTGCCCTCCATTTCCTCCATTTAAATTAGATTGACCTAAACAGTCTATAGTCTAATTGGGACAATCCGGAGCCACGGTGTATCAAGGGCTGCATGGTGGTTTTTCCGGGAGGGTTCAAATGGGACAGCGCGCGGTCATCTATTGTCGGGTTTCTACGGCCGATCAGTCATGCGTGCGCCAGAAAGACGAGCTGAAGCGGTTTGCCGAACGCGCGGGCTATGAAGTGTCTGGCATCTTCATGGAGACAGGATCTGGCGTCCGGGTGGATCGGGCCGAGCGTCGAAAGGTCATGGCACTGGCCCAGGCTCGTGAAATTGACGCCATTCTGGTGACGGAGCTGTCCCGCTGGGGGCGCTCGACCATTGATCTCATCTCCACGCTTCAGGAACTGGAGAGCTATCGTGTTTCCCTGATTGCTATAACGGGAATGACGTTTGATCTGGCGACACCACATGGACGAATGCTGGCGACGGTTCTGGCCGGGATTGCGGAGTTCGAGCGGGATCTGATCAGCGAGCGGGTGAAGTCTGGTCTGGCCGCTGCCAGGGCGCGCGGGAAGGTTCTCGGCCGACAGAAAGGACAGCGGCCAAAGTCTGATCGTCTGGCTCCGAAGGTTCTGGCGCTGGTGGCAGAAAAGCGGAGTTATCGGTGGATCGCCCGCGATCTGGGAATCAGCAAGAACACTGTCGCTGCCATTGTGCAGCGGGAAAGATAACACGTCACTGTGTTTATGTGTTAACACATAAACATGATAGCATTATATGGGTGCTAACGGCATCGGTCTGAGACATGCGGAATATTGGGTTCGATTAGATCGTCGATTTTTTTGAGGAAGATATTGAGTTATCAAAATAACATGGTAATTTGTTAATGTGTTAACACAGAAACATGGTGACATGAAAACAATCGCGATCATTAGTCAGAAGGGAGGCGCTGGGAAGACGACGCTTGCCCTACACTTGGCTACTAGTGCCAGTGCCGCTGGATACGTTTCTCTGATCCTCGATACCGATCCCCAAGCGACTGCAAGTTCATGGAAAGCATGGCGGGGGGATGTCGAGCCTGATGTGGTGGATTGTGCGGCGCACGCCTTGTTATCAAGAAAGCTGGAACAAGCGTCCGAACTGGGCGCAGAACTATCGATAATAGATACCCCCCCACATGCCGATATTATGGCGCGTGAGGCGTGTCGTGTCGCTGATTTCTTGTTAATTCCATGCAGACCACGTGCTTTCGATATGGACGCTGTTAGAACAACGGCGGAACTTGTGCGAGCCAGTGGCAAGCCTGCCTTCGTGATTTTTACTGCGGGTCCTCCTCGTGCGCCCCAAGTTTATAAGGAGGCGGCCGAGGTTGTGGCGCAGTTTGGTATCCCTGTTGCTCCTGTTGTTTTGCCTGAGCGTGCAGTTTTTCATCATAGCGTTGGTTCCGGTCGTACCGCGCAGGAAGCAGAGCCGGAAAGCAAGGCTGCTGCTGATATAGCACTGTTGTGGAATTGGGTGTGTGATCAAGTTAACATGCCATCACACAAACAAGATGACACAAAAACGCGTTAGCAATTTTCTAAGTTGAGGATATACGGCATGAGTCGGTTTGCTGGTCTCAAAAAGACGGTCGCGCCATCGGTTGTGGAACCGGCAGCGCAAACGGTGGTAGAGAAAGCCCGCCCACGTAATCCGAGAGAAGGTAAGCGGGCTGTGGTGGGGTATTTTTCTCCAGCAGTTAGCAAGGGACTACATCAACTTGCGCTTGATACTGATACAACTATTCAGGGTTTGATCGGGGAGGCCATTGATGACTTGATGCGTAAGCACGGTCGTCATCCTTTTGGAGAGCGCTGATTATCTATTTAGATAGATTATGCTCGTACATTTGTACAATCAGGGTTGACCACGCTTAGCAAACCACGTCTCGCAGAATTTGATGAAATGCCGCTCAGGGTTCTTCGGAGCGATCTCGTTATCACCCAGCCACATGCGCCATTCTCTTTCGAGATGATGCACATCCCACCCTGGCGCGATGTTCCGAGCATCCCCGTAAATATCAGGATCGAGCGCACCCATCCAAGCCTCGGCTGCTGGCTCGGCAGCTTTCATTGTGCCGCGATTGATGAATGTTACCATGTCTTTCTGAGAATCGAATTCGACACGGTAATCCGGTAGATGATCGCTTGCAGCGAGGTTCTTTATCATCTGTCGGAATAATTTTTCTGGGCTTTGAGAGCCTGATTTTTTCAGTAGGATCTCAAGAGAGGCTTTCCATACCGCTTGCTGACCGCAATGTTTGCGAGCGAGTTCATAAACGCGTCGTTCCAGCGGTTTGCGTAGCCGGAAATAATCACGATGCAGTGTCAGAACATCATTGCTCTTAATTGCGTTAAAGACCCAATCCGACAGCTTGATCTCGCAATGCAATAGGCGACCGTCGAGGCCAAGTTTGCGGCGGATGGATGAAGCGTCGATCAGGCCAAAACCGTCCACCTGTTCTTCGTCGCCTGTAACAATGTTAGTGCGGATACGTGTGCCTTCAAGGCGGTCGAGGGCCTCGATGAGGGCTTTGTAGTCCTTACCTGCCGTTCCGCGATTGGTGAAGATGAGTAAGTCGCGGCTGCTGATCCTCACCCGTTGCGATACTTTTTCCCCGGCCTTTAGTTTCGCCATGATCTGCGAAATACAGTAAATCAGAATATCCTTATCGTAGATTGTAGCAAGACCCTTCACGCTTGGCGTGATTTCCAGCCATTGCCCGTTATGTTCATAGCGACGAACGGAAGTTTCGGGTTTTTTCGACAGGGAATAGAACGGATGCTCCATTTGCGGCATCACGTCCTTAAGCACGGCATCTGCCACGTCGCAGATGAATAAGTCATGCTGCGGATGACGCTCCGGCAGGAGGGCCTCATGAACAACAGGCAGATTCGGGGTTTCAGATACCATGCCTAAAGTTCGGGGTTTTAAATACCTGCGTCAAGTGATTCGGGGTTTTAAATACCGAAACCGAGATTCGGGGTTTTAAATACCGAGATTCGGGGTTTTAAATACCGAGATTCGGGGTTTTAAATACCAAACCGAGGAAAAAACCAGAAATTCCGTTTTTATATCAATGTGTTAAATGGATGCTAGAATCGCTTAACACAGAATCTAACACCTATTTAACACCTCTCTAACCATTTGATCTGTGGATAACTCACAAACCTCAAAAATTTCCAACCAAATTGAACCCAAACACCGCCTCTTGGGGGCTCCGCCCCCGCCGGCTCGCGGCCTACGGCCGCCCCAATCGCGCATAGCGCGATCTCCCCCCCAGCATCCCCCTGCTCGGCCCTTTGGGCCTGCACTGAACGGACACGCCTACGGCGTAAAGTCATGATCTGACGATGCGGAAACGCATCGTCTCTCCACCAGAGCACCTTCCTCATCCACGTTGGCGCCTTCGACGCCCTACAGGGCTCTCCCGTTCAGCGCTCACCCAACACCTGCAACATCAGAAGAACCGGGCAAAACCATAAACTGCTCAAGACACATCGGAGTTCAGGCGATCATTCAGCAGCTCACGTGTCGCAACATGCCCGCTAGACGCCATAGGATGGCCGTACAGGCGTTATCAGATGTGGTGGCTGTTTGGGTGTCTGTAACGGGTGTTGTGGCCTGTGCGGCCATCCATAGTGCCCTAAGGGGCTTGATAGGCTGGCCATTGCCTATTCGCCTGAGCACGTCAGAAAAATGCATGGTGGTTGCTGAAACCGCAAAAAGTTATTACATTAGTAATAACATTGAGGGAATTCACTATGGTCGAGCTGAAAGTGCGAAAATTCGGAAACTCACTCGGGGTAGTACTACCCAAGGAAGTGATCTCACGGCTGAACACCCAGGATGGCGCGCCCCTGTATCTGACCGAAGCACCAGACGGCGGATATCGGCTCGTGCCCTATGATCCCGACTTCGAAAGCAAAATGACAAAGGCTGAAGATATTATGCGGCGCTACCGTGATACGCTGCATGTTCTGGCCCAATGACAGTCTTCGTCTGGATAGACGAACGCGAAGCCCTGATCCTGCATGACCGGCTGTTGGGAGTACATGGCGGCGCTTCCGGCGTACGGGATGCCGGTCTTCTGAAATCCGCGCTCGCCCGGCCACAGCAGCATGCGGCCTATGCGGATCCGCTGGATCCAGTGCATCTGGCGGCCGTCTATACGGCGGGTATCGTCAAAAACCATCCTTTCATCGACGGGAACAAGCGTACGGGCTTTGTGCTCGGTGTGCTGTTTCTGGAACTCAACGGCTATCGTTTCACGGCAGCCCAGGAAGATGCAGCAAATGCGGTTCTCGCGCTGGCAGCAGGTCAGATGGACGAACTGGGCTATGCGGCATTCCTGACCGCCAATGTCGCATCCGAAAAGGTATGACAGTAGGCGAGGAACGCGATGAGTGTGCTTTTTTTTGTTTCCTGAGGCGGTCCTGGCGACATTTGCCTTGATGGACCAGACCAATATGACTAAGTCTTTTTGAGTAAACTCAGGAGGCTTTCGCCATGCGCACAGTCAACATCCACGAAGCCAAGACCCATCTGTCCCGGCTGATTGACGCGGCCATGAAAGGGGAAAGCTTCATCATTGCCAAAGCTGGCCGACCGATGGTGCGGGTCAGTCCGATTACGGCTCCTGAAGAACAACAGCAACGGCGTCTGGGGTTTCTTGCCGGAAAAATCCGGGTGCCCGAGGATTTTGACCGCATGGGACAGGACGATATTGTGTCTCTGTTCGACGGTCAGGCATGAGGCTCCTTCTGGATACCCATCTGCTGCTTTGGGCAGCCGGAGAGCCTGACAAGCTGTCAGCACGGGCGAAAACCCTGATGGAAGATCCGGACAATGATCTGGTCTTCAGTGCGGCCAGTCTCTGGGAGATCACCATCAAGACCGGGCTGGGACGGGCAGACTTCCAGGTCGATCCTCACCTGCTGCGACGCGGTCTGATCGAAAACGGTTATGAGGAGTTACCGATCACCAGCCAGCATGCCCTGGCAGTGGGACACCTGCCAGATGTGCATCGGGATCCCTTTGACCGGATCCTTGTGGCACAGGCCATGGTGGAAGGATTGCTTCTGCTGACCCATGATCCGCTGGTAAAGGCTTATCCTGGCCCGATCGAAGCCGTCTGAAGGAGATCGACCACTATGAGCAGCAAAAACAGGTCCATGCCCTCGCTGCACAGTGACGAAGCGGCCGAGGATTTCGTCGCGACCGCCGATCTGACCCGGTATGACCTGTCCGGTTTCAAGCCCATGCGCTTTGAGATCGAACCCAAGGCGGCCGCCCTCAACATGCGCCTGCCGGCGTCCCTGCTGGAGACCGATGTCGCACAGACGCGGTAAAGTATATTCCGACCAGAACAGAGGAGATCGGGCGATGTAGGTACGCTCGGAAATCACTCCGCGCGTCATGGAGGGGAAGCTCCCATGTCTCGCACCTATCATCACAGCCGCAAATACGGTCGCAATCATCGCTGGGCCAACCAGCCGGATCGCTGTGGCTATGGAGGCTCACGTGAAGCTTCTGAATCTCCCAACTGGTACAGTCATCTGCACGATATCCGTCCTGGCCGTCATCATGACAGGCATGTTGCCCGCCTGATCATCAAGAGGCCATCGCAACGGATGTTCTCTGAATTACGCTAGCTGAGAACGCACAACGAACGTCAGAGACAGTCATGCCGCCGTGTTGATGCGCCCCAGGTTTAGCGCGCGGCGCCCGATAGGCATGGCAGCGGCACGGTCCCATAAGAAGTCACCCGAAAAGGCAATGTGCCCCCACCCTACGGGCGAGGTATGCGCCAGAAACTCGTCGGGCACGGACACTCCGATTGCGCGGAGGTGAGCAACCGCGTCAGCGATATAGGTCGAGTTCCAATAAACAATGGCTGCGATGACGAGGTTAAGACCCGATGCCCGAAATTGCTGTGCTTCATGCGTGCGGTCAGCGATGCGTCCTTGCTTGAAGGTGCAGATTGCCTGCGTAAGAAAGTGGCGTTGCTCGGATTTGTTGAGGCCTGCCTGACATCTGCGACGTAGGGTCGGGCTCTCCAGCCAGTCCAACATGAACAAGGTCCGCTCGACGCGACCGATCTCGCGAAGCGCGAGGTCGAGCTGATTTTGGCGTTCGTAAGCGGCGAGCTTACGCAGCATCGCCGAGGGTAGGACGGTGCCAGCTTTCAACGAAGCGACAAGCCGGACAATCTCGTCCCAATGCTCGCGGATCACATCGACCTTCACGCGGGCGCCCAATAGTGGCTTGAGCGACGGGTATTGTCCGGGCGCCTGAATGCAAGCCATGCGGCGATCTGAAAAGTCGCGCAGGCGCGGGCTGAAGCGAAAGCCCAGCATCTGGCACAGCGCGAAGACGTGGTCGGTCGCGCCGCCGGTATCGGTGTAATGCGTCTCGATCTCGAGCCCGCTACCGTGATGAAGCAGCCCGTCAAGGACGTAAGGCGCTTCATGCGTCGCGGCCGAGATGACCGTGACGTGGTAGGGGCCATGCTGGTCGGAGACATGGGTATAGAATGAGAAGCCTGGATCGACGCCATATTTGGCGTTGAAATCACCGGCACCGCTGCCCCGTTTGCCCGAGCGGAAAAACTGGCCATCGGAAGACGAGGTAGAGCCTTGCCCCCAGACCGATGCGATCGGCAGGGCGTGGTGGGCATTGATGATGCGCGTGAGCGCTGCTTTGTAGTTGTCAGGTGCAATATAGGCTGACCGGGTCCAGATGAGCTGATCAGGTGTCACCCCCTGGCTGGCTGCTGCCATGCGTGCGAGGCCAAGATTGGATCCGTCGGCGAGTATGGCGGCGAGCAGGGCGTTTTCGTTGTCGTGGCGTTCGCCAGTGCGAACGTTGAGAAACGCCTGAGGAAACGAGGTTTCCCTAGCGACTTCGTGAAGCAACTCAGTGATACGCACACGCGGCATCAGTGCGTCGATGCGCGCGGCGATGTCCTTGGCTGCGGCAGTTTCATCTGCGCGCACTGGAGAGACCGAGAGCTTACCGTCTTTGAGCACAACACCCTCAACCTTTCCGTGCGCCAGCCTGCCAGCAAAGCGTTTCAGCCGTTGGTCGAGTTCACGGCTGCGATCGGCGATCCACGCGTCGGCCGTGGCCGGGAGCTTAAGTTCGGCAGCAATCGGTGCAACCTCTGCGGAGGAGAGCATATAGCTGTCGAACTTGCGGTAGTTGGCGGAGCGTTCAACCCAGACGTCGCCGGAGCGCCATTTATTACGCAGGTGCGCCAGAACCCCGGTTTCCCATAACCGGCGATCAGGTTTTCCGCCGCCCGCCTTGACCAGAGTCCGCCATTCCTTGCGGAACGGCATCGGCGCGTCTGGTGGTACATCGCGGCTTCCCGAACGATTCATCTCGCGCAACGTGTTCAACGCCGCGATCGTCGAGGCGCTCCCCCGCCCTGCCTTGAAATCGATTGCCTCAAGGAAAAGCGGCGCGAATTTGCGCAGCCGGCTCCACTGGTCCGCCGCCCGGACGAGCGGACTCTCCGCGGTCAGGTCGGCTATCTGCCGGGCCTGACCGCGTGCGCGAAGCAGCTTGTCCCAGCCCACCGCCGCATCAACTGCGGCAAAGCCTTCCATCCCGATTTCCTGTGCCTCAGCCAAGGCGGCAACGGTCTGGTCAAACAGGCGCATGATATGCCCCACGTCGCGCGTGGTCTCGGCATAGCTCCTTTTCTGCTTGTTGTTCCCGCGCGTGAAGCTGCCACCGATGATGCGATCGGCGATGTCGAGCACAGCGTCGGTCAGTCGTGTTTCCAGGTCCAGAATCATCGCCGCCAGCGTCGCTCGCCGACGAGATGGCGTATAACGTCCGATGAGTTGCACGGACGAGGCACGCCCTTCTCGGATAAGCTGTCGCAACCGATCAGCATGAATAGCGTTCCCGATGGTGACGGGTAGCTCGATAGCGCGCAAGTAGGCCAATCGATCAAGTAGCCCACGCACATTGTCCGGCGTTGGCACAGTAGCGATTTCGCGCAACCAGGCGAGCGACGTCACTCCGGTTTTCGGATCGACGATCAACGTGGCGTCGAGTTTGGCCAGGCTTTCGACAGACACGTACGCGAGTAGTGCGTCGTAAGTGCGTTTCCGAGCGCGGGCGCGCCCCGCAATTCCAGCGCGTTCGATAACCGATTGTGATGGTAGCGTGATGCCATCTGCACGCAGCACTTCCATGATGCCGCTTACAATTGGCAAGCCGCGATCGGTTGACCAGGCGGCTTTCGCTCCAGCCTCAATCAGCAATGGCAAGTCGGCATTGGTCGGACCACGAAGCCCGAGAGCGTCTCCGACTTCGCGGGCATGGACCGACGCGGTCGCGGGTCGCAAGGCGTAGTTGTCGAACGCCCATGCGGGCACATCGATCTGTTCCGCCATAAACGCGACGAGGTGTTCGGGCGCGCTGCCTTCGAGCGTAAATCCAAAACCCGGATGGCGCATCAGCGCGAGTTGCACAGCGAAGCCGAGACGGTTTTCGTCACCCCGTCGCATAGCAACCAGTGCGAGGTCTCGCGGCGATAATATATAGTGTCGCGCCAGATCCTCGCGCGTATCGGGCACGCTGAACAGCGCGTGGCGTTCGCTATCGGTCAGGAGATCGCGTCGTGCCATGATAAATCCGTCCACAAATGGGTAAGAAGAACTGTGGACTTAAGGTATTATTGAGACGTAGTCTCTGGACGGGTTTAGGGTCTGCGGTGCGTCTACGCCTCAGACGTCCACAGACCGAGCGGTTGGGAGACGGTGGATGAGCGGCATTCTGGGGTATGCGCGGGTAAGCACCAGTGATCAGGATGTTGCCGGGCAGGCCATGCGGCTCGAACAGGCTGGCGCGATAAAGGTGTTTACCGACGTGCGCTCGGGCAAGTCGATGGACCGCCCAGGCCTTGACGAGTTGCTTGCTTACGCCCGTGCCGGGGATACGTTGGCGGTAGTGCGCCTTGATCGGCTTGGTCGATCGCTTGGCGAGCTGTTGAAAATTGTGACGGAATTGAAAGAGCGTGGTGTCGCCCTGCTCAGCCTGGAAGAAAAAATCGACACCTCGTCGGCGGCGGGCGAACTTGTGTTTCACGTGTTCGGATCGATCGCGCATTTCGAAAGACGATTGATCGCCGAACGGACCAAGGACGGCATCGCCGCCGCGCGCGCCAAGGGAAAATTGCCAGGACGCCGACCACTCGACCCGAAAAAGGCGAACGCTGCGCTCAAGCTTGTAGAAGCGGGGGTATCACCCACCGAAGCCGCACGGCAACTCGGCCTCGGTCGCGCTACAGTCTACCGTGAAATGGCTCTCGCAGGCGTAAGGCGATCCGCTTGAGGGCGGGCTCAGGGTCCATCTTCCCTTAACGCAATTCAGAATACATCCGATGCGATGGCCTCATCAAGGGCGACCTCGATCCTGTCGAGGCGGTCTTTCCGTATACCGGCACCCGGCGACCCCACGAATATTACTGGTAATTTTCAGCGCGGGAATGAGGGATCGTTCCCGCGTTCCACGAGGCCATCAGGGACGTGGATTTCGGGGGGGATCGTTCACGACACCAACACCCTCATCAATCCGTGGGGCGAGGCGTAGGGAGGGTGTCAATGGCCGCCTGAATCCGGGCCAGATCGGCGTCCAGAAGAGCAAGAACCTGATCGGCCGGGACAGTGGGTTTCGTGCTGTTGCGTGCCTTGCGGATTGCATCCCTTTTGGCAGCCCGTTCGTCGGAAAGGTCCGTCATGGTCATGTCTTCATCGCCTCGTGTTTCGTGGCAGCGACAGGGGCAGAAATCCGCCATGCGTAATCGCAGACATTATCCAGCAATTCTGCTCGTTGTGTCTGACTGTAAGCCATAACGAAATCAGCGACAATTTTTTCTGGCACACCTTCCCGAAGAAGGTTGGCAGCCGTTTCCGCTATTTCCAGATTGACCGCCTCATTGAGCAAGACTAGAGCGTCCGTATCGGTCATACGCTTTGCTGCCTGTGAAACAAACCGGGCATTCAGATTCCACATCCATTGATGGCGATTGATCTTATCAGAAAACCATTCTGGAGAAGGGTATTCCGGAGCCATTAGGTATCCTCTTGAAGTGTCTGTGGTGGTCAGTTTCCAGGCCGTAAAATTGTTCTGTGGCCGAGATTACAGTCTGTCCGTTTTGGATGATCGTGTTTTGTCGTCAGCCTTGTTCCCGGTCCCTGTCGAAGGCATGAAGCCCCGCGCGTCTCCAGCGCGTTTTCAGGTCGTCCGGGGTGGTCTCATTTCCCCCCTGAAGCTGCCCCGCAATATCCAGAAAGGCTCCGAGCAGGGTGGCGCGGTCATCATCGGTCAGATCGACCAGTCCTGCCTTCTGGACCAGGCCGCCCAGTTCGATCAGATGATGGGTGCGTTCCCGTCGCGCCTTCGCCCAGTCGCGCATGTCGGTGCGTGCCTTTCGTGCCTGATGGCGATGGATCAGGGCTGTCTGCTTCCTGATCCGTCTTTCAAGCGCCAGCAGATCCGTTCTGATCGTTTCCGGTTCCTTTCCGGCTGCCCTTTTTTCCGCCTGCCTGAAAGAACGCCGCTCCCCGTTCGGTCCACCTCGCGACGGCTTCGGGTTTACTATCCGCCTGTTCGACAGCCGCAAGCAGAACACCAGCAAGAGCCTCGATCGATAAGGTATCGGCTCCCGTCACTTCGACCAGTTCACCGAGCTGGATGGTTCTTTGCGCTTTGAGCTGCTTTGCCTTTTCCTGAAGCGCCTTCAGTTCCGCATCAATGTCCCGTGGCCTGCGCATTTCTAGCCCCCTATTCTGCCGACCTGTGGATACTCTACCACACAGACGAGAACCGCGTCACTCATCCCGATTAACAATCTTTGTGGTGCAGTAAAATATGAGTGCGCGCTTATACGTCACTGCGTGACGTGCGCTTAAGTGGTGTGATAGGATCGCGTTCATGGCGATCTATCATCTGCATGCAAAGGTTATCAGCCGCGCCACCGGCCGGAGCGCCGTGGCAGCGGCGGCCTATCGCGCGGCGTCCCGGCTGCATGATGTGCGGCTGGATCGCGACCATGACTTTTCCAACAAGAGCGGCGTGGTGCATTCCGAGATCCTGCTGCCCGATGGCGCGCCGGAACGGTTTCTCGACCGTGCGACCCTATGGAATGAGGTCGAGGCGATCGAGAAGCGCAAGGATGCCCAGCTTGCCCGCGAGGTGGAGTTTTCAATCCCGCGCGAAATGACCCAGGCGCAGGGGATCGCGCTGGCACGGGATTTCGTGCGGGAGCAGTTCGTGGAACGCGGCATGGTGGCCGATCTCAATGTGCATTGGGATATTGGTGAGGACGGACAGGCGAAGCCCCATGCGCATGTGATGCTGTCCACGCGGTCCGTGGATGAGAACGGGTTTGGTGCAAAAGAGCGGTCGTGGAATGACAAAGAACTCCTGCTGACATGGCGGGAGCGATGGGCGTCACTTGCCAATGAACGGCTGGCCGAGCTGGACCTAGACGTGCGGATCGATCATCGGTCGTTCGCGGCACAGGGGATCGACCTTGAGCCGCAGAACAAAATCGGTCCGGCCGGCATGCGTCGGGAAGAGCGGGGCGAGGACGCGGAGCGGGTCGCTGACCATCTGGAGATCGCGCGACGCAATGGCGAGAGGTTGCTGGCCGAGCCGCATGTGGCGCTGGAGGCGCTGACCCGACAGCAGAGCACATTCACCCGTCAGGACCTGGCGCGGTTCGTGGACCGGCATACGGCAGATGCAGAACAGTTCAGTGCTGTCATGGTTCGGGTGGAGGCATGTCCGGAGCTGGTCGCCCTCGGGAAAGACGGTCACGGGCGGGAACGGTTCTCCACACGGGAGATGATCGGGGTCGAGCAGCGTCTGGAAGAGGCATCGCTCGCGATGGGGCTGTCCCAGGGGCATGCGGTGCCGCTGGCGGTGCGTCGGGCAGCGATGCAGCATTCCGGTCTTGGGGACGAGCAGGCGCTGGCGGTGGGCGAGCTCACGAAGTCCCGCGACCTGTCCGTGGTGGTCGGGTATGCCGGGACAGGGAAGAGCACCATGCTGGGTGTGGCCCGTGCGGCATGGGAAGAGGCCGGGTACCGGGTGCGCGGGGCGGCGCTGTCGGGGATCGCGGCGGAAGGGCTGGAAGCGGGGTCCGGGATTGAGAGCCGGACGCTGGCGTCCCTGGAGCGGGCGTGGGGTCGTGGGTTCGACCTGCTGGAGCGCGGGGACGTGCTGGTGGTGGACGAGGCCGGCATGGTGGGGTCACGGCAGATGGAGCGGGTTCTGTCTGTCGCCCGCGAAGCCGGGGCCAAGGTGGTGCTGGTGGGCGATCCCGAGCAGTTGCAGGCGATCGAGGCGGGTGGTGCGTTCCGGGCGGTGGCCGAGCGGGTCGGGTCGGTGGAAATCACCACCGTACGCCGGCAGTGTGAAGGCTGGCAGCAGGCGGCCACGAAGGAGTTGGCGACCGGGCGGACAGAGCAGGCGCTGGGACGCTATGAGGCGACTGGCCTGGTGCGCGGGCATGACCCGCTGGAAGAGGCGCGGGGCGGGGTGGTGGCCGGGTGGGATGAAGCCCGTCAGGCCGCGCCAGAGGACAGTCAGATCATGCTGGCGCACCGGCGTGTCGATGTGCGGGCACTGAACGAGGCGGCACGCGCCATCCGGCGGGAGGCGGGTGAGCTGGGTGACGACGTGCTGGTGCCAACCGCCCAGGGCGAACGGGTGTTTGCGGACGGGGAGCGGGTCTACTTCCTGCGCAATGACCGGGAACTGGGGGTAAAGAACGGCACGCTAGGCACGGTGCGGGGCATCGAGGGATCGGCCGAGGCCGGGGATCTCGTGCTGTCGGTGCAGCTCGATGGGAAGGAGGGTGTCGGGCGTGGCCGGGTCGTGTCCGTGTCGGTGGCGGAGTATGACGCGCTGGATCATGGTTATGCGGCCACCATCCACAAATCGCAGGGTGTGACGGTGGACCGGGCGCATGTGCTGGCGACGGGGAGCCTGGACCGGCACGGGGCCTATGTGGCGCTGTCGAGGCATCGGGAGAGCGTGTCTGTCCATTGGGGTCGTGATGATGTGGGCGACCGGGACGGGCTGGTGCGGCGGCTGTCACGCGAGCGGCTGAAGGATACCACGCTGGATTACCCGCATGTCCGGGATCGGGATACCGGGTTCGCGCGGCGGCGCGGACTGTATGTCCCCGAGAGCAAGATCGTGGTGGAGCGTGAGAAGGCCGCCTCTGGCCCCCAGAAGGACAGGCAGACCGAAGCTGTCAGTACGCCAGAGCCGGCACCGGCACAGCAGAAACGCGGGATGTTCGATGGGCTGGACCTGTCCGTGCGGCCGGGGCGTCGCACGGCGGAAAAAGACGTGTCGGCCGGGATGGATGCCGGGGCCGGTAAGGGGGAAAGTGGGATTGAGCGTGAGGCTCCCGCCTCTCTCTTTGCGGGTTTGAGGCTGCCCCGTGTGCAGCGTGAGCAGGTGCCGGCCGGGCTGGACGGGTTTGTGCCGGGTGGTGATCCGCTTCAGCAGGCGGTGGAGCGGTATGCGCGGGCCTGGGTGGATGCCGAGCGCATGGTGCGTCAGGATCTGCCGGTGCTGGAGCACCAGAAGAAGGCGCTTTTTGAAGCCGGGCGGGATCTGGAGCGGGTCCGGCGTGGCGGTGAGGCGGATCTGCGGGCGGCGCTGAAGCATCAGCCGGAGATCCGGCAGGCGCTGTATGGTCTGGAAGGTCCGGCACGGGCGCGCAAACTGGTCGAGGGGCTGGAGCATGAGGACAGGGTGCGGAAGAGTCCGGATCTGCGGGCGGCGCGGTTTGTGAAGACCTGGGACGGGCTGAGCCGCGAGCAGCAGGGTGTGGCGCTCAAGGAATTGAAGCGGGATGCGCAGCTTGAGTCCATCCTGCGGGAGAAAAGCCGCGAGCTGGGGATCAAGAAGGGATCGACGCTCGATCACGGGTTGCATCCCCATCAGCGGGAGCAGGCCCTCTCACGCTCCAGGTCGCGCGGTATGGATATGGGGATGTAATCTGCTTGAGAGAGGAGATGTTGATGTGTATAATTTTCACTGGAGATACACATCATGCGAACCAACATCATTATTGACGATACCCTCATGACAGATGCGCTGAAGGCGTCTGGCGTCAAAACCAAGAAAGAAGCCGTCGAACTCGGATTGCGGACGCTGATCAAGTTGAATCAGCAGCGGCAACTGCGTTCCATGAAGGGCAGGCTGGAGTGGCGGGGTGATCTCGACGCCATGCGTTCCGACGCATGATTCTGGTCGATTCATCGGTCTGGATCGATTTTTTCAGGGGTACGGTGACGCCACAGGTTGATGCTCTGGACCGGTTGCTGGGAGAGGAACTGGTCGCCATTGGGGATCTGATGATGACGGAAGTTCTTCAGGGATTTGCGAGCGAACGGGATTTCAACAAGGCGCGGAGACTGCTTGGCGCTCTGGATCTGGTAGAGATCGGGGGGCGTGATGTCATGATCGAGGCGGCACGATATTTCCGTGACCTGCGTGCCAGAGGCATCACCATCCGGAAAACCATTGATACCCTGATTGCCACACGATGTATCGTAAGCGGGTATCGGCTCCTTTACAGTGACCGGGACTTTGATCCGTTTGTGACACATCTGGGGCTGGAACGGGTTGTCTGATTTCGGCGCGGTGACTGGAGAGGACATGCAGAAAAAAGAAGAGGCCGTTCGGCTGGGATCGCTTCTGGGGGCCATCGGTCGTGAGGCCGGTGTGCGTGATCAGGATATCGCGGTCTTGCAGACCCGCGATCAGACCCCGGCCGAGGCAATGTCCTTCGAATGATCCTGCTGCTTGATACCAACGTGATCATGGAGACGAGGAGGCCCGTCCCGGAGCAGCGTGTTCTGGCCAGCCACGACGTGTCGCCTTTCGAGGCGGCTGGTGTGCGGGTTTTCAATCTGTGGGGGGATATCTGATGTCCGAGACAGATCCAGCAGCGCGCGCGTTTGAGGACCTGTGCGCCGAAATGACGGTACTCCGGCGGAGCGTGGAAGCGTTGCCGCAGGCGTGGCGGGACAATCGGCCCCCGGATTACACGGAGGATCTGGCCCGTGTCGTGAAGGCCATGAATGCAGTCGGTGCACGAATGGAGGCGATCGAGGCCAATCCGACGCTGAAGATGACGCCCCAGGCGTATGGGCAAGGGATTCGTCAGGCCGGGATTTCTGCCAGTCAGGAGATGCAGACAGCGTTTCAGAAAGCGATAGGTGAGGTTCAGGGGGAACGTCGGGTTCTTGCCAATATCATTGGTCAGTCCCGTCAGCAGGATCGTCAGAACTGGTGGCTGTTAGGGGTGGGGCTTGCCTGTCTTGTTGCAGGGATCGGGTTGTCGCCTGTTTTGGCGTATCTCCTGCCATCTTCTGTCGGGACGCGAGTGGCATCCTTTATTGTTGGGGAGAAAGATCGCTGGAACTCTGGGGCCATGATGATGGCGGTCAGTAATCCTGAAGGCTGGCAACGTGTACGTGAGGACAGCCAGCTGGTTGAGGCCAACAGAGACAGGATCGCAGCCTGCCAGAAAGCGGCATCGGGTCAGGAAAAAATTCAGAAACCCTGTAGCATCACCGTTCCGGCACAACAGGAATAGTCTTCAGGGGATAAAAGCCGACAGCAGTAGATGACGTGTCAGGAAAAACGCATATTGCTACCACGTTGGGATATCATGTTAACACCAAGCGTTCTGCCCTGACACACCATCCCTCAAACCTCGCCATGCGCCCCAGCAGCGGCAATCTCGCACCCTACCCCCCGATCACCTGTATCGACCCCCGGTCAATGATGCTGCCAGCCAGCCTGATATGCTCATGCCGTGTCCGGGGCGCCTCCTTCTCCCCGCGGATCTGCCCGATCAGGATACGTGCAGCCTCCTCTCCAATCTCCGCACAAGGCTGTGCCACCGCAGACAATGGCGGATCAACAAGCTGCAGCCACTCAAGATCATCAAAGCTCAGGAACGAGATATCATCGGGAATGCGCATTCCCGCCTCCCGGACCGCACGAAGCGCACCGATCGTCATCAGCCCATCAGACGTCATCAGCCCCGTTGGCCTATGCGACAGAACCGCCTGTGTCACATCACGTGCCGCCTCCCATCTGTAGTTCCCCGTCCGCCCAACCAGATCCGCACAGACCGGAACTCCCGCCTCTCGGTGAGCCTCCAGATACCCCGCAAGCCGCTGGCAACTCGGCGCAAATCCCTTCCGCATCCGCCCTGTCGCCGCATACGTCTCCACAACCCGCCCCAGATCCGCAGGCCTCACCTCGTCAATCTCGCCAATATACGCGATCCTGCGATGCCCTGCTTCCAACAGCCTCGCCGTACAGGTCGCAGCCGTCCTCACATTGTCCAGCGTCACACTGTCAGCCGCCAGCCCTGGCAACCGCCGGTCGATCTGCACAACCCTGCCGCCACCGGCAACAAACTCCCGCAAATGGCCCAGACTCTGCATGCTCGCGGGCGCAATGATGATCCCGTCCACCCGGTGCCGGTGGAAAATGGCAACAGCCTCGCGCTCAATCTCCGCTGATTCATGCGTGTCATGGATCAGCACGCAATACCCGTGCCGGAACGAGTAGTTCACAGCCGACTTGATGATGTTTGAATAGAATTCGGAGCTGAGATCCGAGACAATCATGCCGAATGTCTTCGCACTTCCCGAAATAAGGGACTGCGCGGCAATGTTCTTCTGGTAGTTGAGCGCGCGGGCCGCAGCCAAAACCGCCTCCCTCGTGTCCAGGCTGACATAGCCATAACCGCCAAGCGCCCGCCCCGCCGTCGCCACGCTGACATTCGCCGCCTGCGCCACATCGACAATTGTCGCATGCCTGCCCCTGTGCTCGTCCAAACTCCGCCTCCCGTTACCAAGACGGAAACGCATACCCCAAAAAACCCGCGCATGACGAACACACACCGGCAGCCTGCACACGTTCAAACCCCCGAAACATGGTTCGTCTCCGTAATGGTTGACTCTGTGAGAACGTTATCATATTGATTCCGATATCGATACGAAATATCGATTCTCGAGCCATCCGTCCAACCGCCTCGAACGAGAACCTCCCTGCCATGCGTAGAATGTTTCTTGCATCAGTCACCTCCATGGCAACCGGAACGCTTGCCCTCTCCCTCCCGGCCGTCGCCGCCACGGACACAACAGCCAGCACCGACGAGCAGGTGATCGTCACCGGAACTCGTGACCCTCACCAGACCGCAAAGAAGAGCGTCAGCCCCATAACCGTCGTCAGTGCCCAGCAGCTCAGATCCACTGGACAGCCCGACCTGCGCGACGCTCTGGTCCAGCTCGACCCCTCGATCACGCGCCCCGGCGTCACATCGGGCAACGCCAACATGACCTCAACCATCAGCCTGCGCGGCCTCACATCCGACCAGACCCTGATCCTCATCAACGGCAAGCGCCGCCACTCCACCTCGATCATGACCGATGACACCGGAAGCCCGGAAAACGGAACAACCCCTGTCGATCTCGGCATGTTTCCTATGTCATCCATCGACCACATCGAGATCCTGCAGGACGGAGCAGCAGCACTCTACGGCTCGGATGCCATCGCAGGCGTCGTTAACATCATCCTCAAGAAAAACACCCACGGCCTTGAGATGCACTCGGTCAATGGCGGCTACTACGCAGGAGATGGCTTCACGACCGACAACACTGTCAGCTGGGGCACCGGCCTCGGTGATCGCGGCTATTTCCACCTCGACGGCGAATTCAAGCACCAGGACCACACCAACCGCGGCGATGCCGACACCCGCACCGGAACCAGAGTCAACGAATATTTCGGCAATCCGCAGGAAACACGGGTTTCGCTCGGATACAACATGGGATACAAAATTACCGACCGAGTCGAGTTCTATTCCTTCGCCAGCTACGCCCACCGCGCCGCATGGTCCTTCCAGAACTACCGCACAGGCTCAACCCTGCCCGAAATCTATCCCAACGGCTTCAGCCCCGTCAGCTCCCTCGACGAGGACGATTTCAACGTGGCCCTGGGCTTCAAGGGCGAGATCCTCGACGGTTGGAACTGGGATGTCAGCACCAGCTACGGCGAGGACCACTCCCATTTCGACCTAAATGATTCCGTCAACACCGCCCTCTACGCCGATACCGGCTATACACCGACCCATTTCCACGTCATGACATTCTCAAACCGGCAATGGACCAACGACTTCGGCATTCGCAAGGCATTCAACGTTCCCCTACTGGCCGGCCCGGTCAATTTCTCGATCGGCGCGCAATACAGGAACGACGCCTATAACGTAAATCCCGGCGACCCCGCCTCATATTACGGCTCCGGCCCCCAGGGACAGAGCGGCCTCAACCAGCTCAGCAAGACCCGTGCCAGCCGCGACGTCACCGCCGGCTATATCGGCCTGTCCACACGCCTGCTGAAGAACTGGCAGATTGATTTCGCTGGCCGCTTCGAACACTACACCGACGCCGGCAACACCGAGACCGGCAAGGTCTCGACCCGCTACGACGTGAACAAGTATCTCGCCCTGCGCGGTGGAATCAGCAACGGCTTCCGAGCTCCCACACTCGCTGAGCAATACTACACCAGCCTCAGCACCACCCCCACTGGAGCCAACGGCGTTGTCGCCGTCAACTCCGCCACAGCCCGCGCCCTCGGTTCCAAGCCTCTGGTCCCCGAACGCTCGATGAATTTCAGCGCAGGTTTCCTGCTTAACCCGCTGCCAAGGTTGAATATCGCCGTCGACGCCTACCAGATCACCGTCACCCACCGGATCGTCGAGGGAGGCGTCTATAACGGCCAGCGCGCCATCAGCGCACTCGAGGCCGGAGGCTACCAAGTTGACTCAACCGTCACCCCCGACAGCGTCTCCGTCCAGTACTTCTCGAATGGTGCCAACACTAGGACACGCGGCGTGAATATCACCGCCGGATACAAGACCGATTTCGGACAGTTCGGAAAAGTCTCATGGGACGCCTCGCTCAATCTCAACGAGACCAAGGTCACACGCGACTACCTTGATTCCAACAACAACCCCCTGCTCAGCGCACAGGGCATCGGCTATCTCAGCACCGCCTTCCCGCGCAACAAGTTGATCTTCGGCGCATCTTGGCACAAGGGAAAATGGGATTTCGCAATTCACGAGATGCGCTGGGGACACACCATTAACCAGCTGCAGTACGTGACCGGCCCGAACGCATGGTCCAACTCGGTCTTCTACCAGATGTACAGTAAGCCCAAGTTCCAGACCAACATCCTGCTGGGTTACCAGGCAACATCACGCCTGCACGTCGCCTTGGGCGCAAACAACTTATTCAACGAATACCCCTCACGCATCCCGCTCAACACAAGCTATGTCGGCGTCGTCCCCTATGATACCAGCGCCCAGCAGCTCGGTTTCAATGGCGGATACTATTATCTGTCGCTCGACTATTCCCTCTGATCACGGAGCCGGCCTATGAGCATCCCAGAACACCAGAGCGGGCGCTCCGCAGCCATGGACCGCGCCCTCGGCCTCGCTTGTGACATCCCGCGCGAGGACCGCTCCGACGCACGGGCCGAACACCAGTCAACCTACCCTCCCGCCCTCACAGGCATGCGGGGCAGCGGCTACGCACGCGCCTACTGTGCCGGCCACGCCCTGCGCAACGGAAACCTGGCAGACGCCCTCCCCCAGGCTGAACCCGTGGACGGGGTCTATGACCTCGTCATCGTCGGTGGCGGCATAAGCGGCCTCTCCGCCGCTTGGTTCTACCGCCGGAAATACGGCCGGGATGCAAAAATCCTCGTCCTGGACAACCACGATGACTTCGGCGGGCACGCCAAGCGCAACGAGTTCACACATGACGGCGATACTCGCATCGCCAATGGCGGCTCCTTCAACATCTATTCCCCGAAAACCAAGGCCCAGAAACTGATTTTCGATGTCTGTGACATCGACGTCGAAAAACTCGCACAAACCACCGTCACCCGCGGCTTCTACGAATCCCTGGGCATGGGACAGACCGTCTTCTTCGACAGAAAGACCTTCGGACAGGACAGGCTCCTGAAAGATCCTGCCCCATGGACGGATTTTACCTTCCTCTACGATCCCACAATACCGCCGGACGCCGAAGCCCGATGGAGTGCTTTCCTGCGTGACGCCCCCCTGCCGGAGCGTGTTCGCAGGGATCTCTTCCGCCTGTACCACGACAGCCGGGACTACCTTCCCGGCCTGTCGCAGGACGAGAAGATGCGCAAGCTCGCCCTGATGAGCTACCGCGACTACCTCATTGGCGTGGTCGGATGTGACCCCATGGTCTGCACCTACCTGCGCGACCGCAGCTTCGGCAGCGGGCGCGGGCTCGATGCTATAACCGCATTGGCCGCATTCCAGCGCTTCGGCTTTCCCGGTTTCGTCGGCCTCGGCCTCCCCGAGCCCCCGCGTCACGGCAAGGGCAGCGCAGAATACCACTTCCCCGAAGGTAACGCCACGATCGCGCGCATGATCGTGCGCGACCTCATCCCCGGCGCCCTCGACTGCGACGGTCTCTCCGACGCCCTGACCCGCCGCGTACGATATGACACGCTGGACCAGGATCACAACTCGGTCCGCATCCGCCTCAACTCGACCGCCGTCAATGTCCGTAACGGGAGCGACGGCGTCACAATCGCCTATATCCGGGACCGAAAACTGTTCCAGGTCCGTGCACAATCCTGTGTCTTGGCCTGCTGGTTTCACGTCATCCCCTATCTCTGCCCCGATATGCCCGCCGAGCAGCGCGACGCCCTGCACTACAACGTTCACACCCCCAACCTGTGGGTAAATGTCTGGCTGCGGGACTGGAAAGCCTTCCACAAGGCAGGCACCTGCCTGATGAATGCTCCAGGCTCCTACTACGCCTCCATCATCCTGGAACCACCCGTGTCCGTCGGCGGCTACCAGCACTCCGCCTCACCGGACCAGCCTGCCCATGTCTCACTGCTGCGCGGCTATGGCGCACCCGGCCTTCCGATAAAGGACCAGTTCCGCGCAGGACGTATCGAGATGTACGAAACCAGCTTCGAGACCTACGAGCGCGAGCTGCGCCTACAGTTCAACGCAGCACTCGGCCCCTACGGATTCGACGCCGCACGTGACATCACCGGCATTACCGTTAACCGCTGGGGGCATGGCTATTCCTATTGGTACTCGCCCCTCTATGACGATTTCCTGAAAAACGGAGGCGATCCCCCGCATCTTCGCGCCCGCAGGAAATTCGGCCGGATCACGATCGCCAATACCGATTCCGGTGGCACCGACACAACCGCCCTTGCCATCGACATGGCCTGGCGCGCCATCAACGAACTCGACGAGACAGGCAGAGACAAAGAATGAACGCCCATGCTCTAACACGCCGCCAGACACTGACCGCAGCCCTGGCCGGCGCACTAGGTGCCGCAGCCCTGCCCGTCCGCCTGCGCGCGGAGGACAGGCCCGCCCTGCTCTACCCCGACCCGCCCGTCAGGCTCATTATCGAGCAGACATCGCTCGAGCTCGCGCCAGGCATCGTCGTCCCGACAACAACCTATAACGGCACCGTGCCCGGCCCGCTGCTGAGCCTCAACCCTACCCGTCACGCCGTCATCCACGTCACCAACCGGAGCAGGAAACCCGAACTCGTCCACTGGCACGGGCTGCATATCCCCAGCCCGATGGACGGCGCCATGGAGGAAGGCTCCCCCATGATCGCACCAGGCGAGACCGGAACCTACAGTTTCCTGCCCGGCCCCTCCGGCACACGCTGGTACCACACCCACGCCATGGCCGGACAGGACCTCGCCGCCGGCGGCTACTCAGGCCAGTTCGGTTTCATCGACATCAACGACGGACGCTTCCCCGCCGCCTATGACCGCGAGGTCTTCCTCGCCGTCCATCACTGGAACGGCGCACTCTGCGACATGGGCGCTCCTGTCTCCGACCAGATGGTCTGCTACCAGCATGCCTCCTTCAACGGTCGCCTGTTCAACGCTGCCGAACCCCTGCGCGTGAAGGCCGGAGAGCACGTGCGCTTCCGCTTCGTCAACGCCAGCGCCACACAGAACACCACCATCGCCCTGTCCGGCCACACATTCCGTATCATCGCGCTGGACGGCAACCCCGTCCCGACACAGGCCAGCGTCAACGTGATTCGTCTGGGCGTCGCCGAACGCGTCGATGCGATCGTTGAGATGAACAACCCAGGCGTCTGGATGCTCGGCGCCACCAGCGACGCCGAACGCGCCTCAGGTCTCGCCCTCGCCATCGAATACGCCGGACAACACGGCCCCGCACGCTGGCTTGCCCCCGCGTACAATGACTGGGACTATACCCGCTTCGCCCTCCCCGACTCCGCCACCCGGCCCGAGGTCGACGAGATCATCCCGATGGTGATCTCCAAGCGGTTCCTGAAAAAGGATGGCATGGACGAGTGGCGTATCAACAGCCAGACCTTCGAGGACGCCCCCGTCATGAAGCTCGCGAAAGGCCGCCGGTACCGCCTGCGCTTCCTCAATGCCAGCCGCGAGGATCATCCCGTTCACCTACACCGGCATAGCTTCGAGATCACCGCCATCTCCGGCCGCCCCGTCGCCGGCCTCATCAAGGACACGGTCGTCCTCCCGCTCTACGGATCACTCGACGTAGACTTCCGCGCCGACAACCCCGGTCGCTCCCTCTTCCACTGCCATCAGCAGATCCACATGGATTACGGCTTCATGCGCCTGATCAGCTACTAGGGCTTGTGGGGAACCGCCGGACCGCCATGTCATCAAGCAGGCGCTGGCGAAGGGGACTGATTGCAGCAATGCACA
>CALFLO010000142.1 GCA_937880175.1 uncultured Gluconobacter sp. | reverse complement strand
GCGTCAGGGGGCTGTGGGGCTCTGGCTTGTGCTGCTTGGCCTCGTTCTGGCGGTGCTGGGAGTAATGGCGTGATGGGGCATGAGATCGGGATGATCCTGCTGACCGTGCTGGAAGCGCTGTTTCAGCTTGCTCTGCTTCTTGTTCTGGCGCCGGTGATGGGCTGGTGTCTGGATGCGCTGCCGTTCTGGCTGGCGGGTCGGTCGGTCGGGGCGCTGCGGTTCCGGATGTTGCAGGCCGGGCGTTTCTGGAAATCGCTGTTTCAGGCTCCGTTAAGCGGGCGTCCGGCGCTGGCTTTGACGGCTGGTTTGCTGACGCTTGTGTGCCTGCCCGCGGTTACGACGGGATCGGTGCTGTCGTCTCTGGCTGATCCGCTTGTGATCGGGCTGGTTGCCCTGCTCGGGCGGGGATTTCTGGGGCCGGGTCTGTTGCAGGGTGAGGCGGCGCGTCTGGTTCCTGCAGTGCTGCTGCTGTGTCTGACCGAGGCCCTGATTGCTCTGGCCGCTCCGGGAACGGACGGGCTGGGTGGCCTGTGCGCGATGTTGCATATCGAGCCGGAACCAGGGCTCGAAGGGGCGCTTGCGGCCTGTGCGTTAGCACTTGGGATCGCGTGTCCGCCTCTGCGCTCGGAGGACGTGACGCAGATGTTGTCCGGCCTGCGGGACCGTCATGAACGTGAGGCCGCGCGCAGCATTGCCGATGTGCTGAACTGTGGCTGGCTACTGCTTCTGGCGGATCTGGCGTTGCCGGTGAGTGTCGGACTTGCGCAGGGCGGTGTGCAGGGCTGGTGGCTCGGACTGCTGGCGCTGGGCGGACGGCTGGCGCTGACGGTTGCTGTGGCGGTCGGGTTGCGTCTGATGGCGCAGGAGCGGAGCGCGCGGCTGACGGCGCTGTTTGCGGGTGTGGCGCTTCTTCTGGCTCTGGCGGGGAGGTTCGGCACATGATTGTCGGGTTTGGATTACTGCTGCTTCTAGCACTTGCGGGTCTGGGCAAGGACGGCCGGGGGCTGCCGCTTTACGGGGCCGTCTGTGCCTTTGCCGGAGCGACGGTCTGTTCAGGTCTGATGGCGCTTCTGACGTCTGCGGCTCTCGTCGCGCTGAATGTGCTGGCCTGGGCCTGGCTGCGGCGGTTTGCGGCGGAAGCGCCGGACCGGGCGGCTGTGCTGCCGGTTGTTGGAACGCTTGTGCTGCTGCTCGCGCTCGGGCTGTCTGGCGCGGGGCTGGGGCTTGCGCCGGTGTTGGGCGCGGGGGCGGTTCTGGCCGGGCTTTGTGGTACTGCGTGGGGAACACCGCTGGTTCAGTTCACAGGGCTTCTGCGGGCTGCGGACGGGCTGGTTGTCGTGGCCTGCGTGCTGCATTCATGGCCCCTGTTTGCGGCGGCGCTGAGCCTGTGGGGCGTTCTGGGAGCGCTGGGTGTCACGCTTCTGCCGCGTCTGGCATGGCGCAGGGTGGAGGACGTCTGATGCACCCGCTTGCTCCTGTCGGAACGCTGTTTGCCGTGACCGTTTGGCCGCTTCTGGCGGCGTTTCTGCTGTTTTTGACGCCGGAAAACCGTCAGCCCGCCAGCAGTGTGACTTTTGCCGTGGCCGGGCTCGTCATTACGCCGCTGGCTGTCTGGATCATGCCGGGAACGGATGCGCTGGCGGCGGCCTGTTCGTGCATCGTGACGGCGATTCCACTTCTTCTGCCGCCGGCTCAGGACCGGACCGGGCGGATTCTGCCGTTTCTGGTGACGGGCTGTGCGCTTCTGGCGCTGAACATTCATTCGGCTTTTGCCGTGACGGTCCTGTGTGGCGCGGGAACCGTTCTTCTGGCCTGGCGCGAGGGGCGGGGGCCGCGCAAGGCGCTCGTCGTGTGGGATATGGCGCGCAGCAGGCTGGGCGGTGTGGTTCTGGGGCTTCTGGGGGCGTCGCTTCTGCCGATGCAGCAGTCGTCGCTCGGGGCGGTGCTGCTGACGGTTGGGCTGTGCATGGTGGCTGGTCTTGGGCCGTCACCTGCTCCCGCGCCTGAGGCGGCGCTTCTGGATACGGGGCTGCGGTTTTCGGCATTGATGCTGATGTTGCGTCTGAGCGCATATCCTCTGGTTCATCTGCTGATGCTGATTGCGGGGTTCGGGACGATCACCATGCTCGTCTCGTCACGCTCTCTGGGCCGGAAGGTGTCCCTGCCGATGCTGTCTGCTTTTGGGGCGCTTGCTGCTGCGACCGGGGAAGGAACCGCGCTGGTTCTGCTGCTGCTTGCGGCGCTCGGGCTTGCCGTTCTGGATCTGCGCGGTGCTGGTGGCGAGGATGGGATCGCGGCCGGGGCTGCGCCCTGGCCGGTGTTCTGTGCGCTGATCGGGATCGGGCGTTCGCTTGAAACCGGGCAGCTTGTTCTGCTGGTGGTGTGTCTGCTGCCTGCTCTGTGGTCGGTCCGGCATATGACGCTGCTGCCGGCGTTTGCGCGGGGAGAGCGAGGCATGGTGGCCGTGATGCAGGCGGTTCTGTTGCTGGGTGGGGTGTGTGGTCCGCTGTTTCTGGCCTGGCATCCGGTGACGGGGTGGCGACCATGATCGGTATGGGACGGATCATCCGCAGCGGCGAGCGGGTTGCGCTGTCGCATTATCATCTGGATGCCGAACAGTGGAGCGCGATGCTGTCCGCGCCGGGGGCAACGTTGCCGCTGATGTCCTGCTGGGCGGATGATGGCCGTGCCTATGTGTTGCTGCTGGAAGGGGATCGCCCGCTTCTCGCGAGTACTTCTGTGGAAGACCGGCGTTATCTTGCACCGTCCTCGCGTTTTGCCGGGGCCGAGTGGGGCGAGCGCGTGGCGTATGATCTCTATGGCGTGGAGGCGATGGATGCTCGCGGCAATGGAGCGCCAGCGCTGGATGAAGGCGGCTGGACGTCCACCTGGCCGTTGTCGTCCCGTCCGGGACCGGCTGCGGGAGGGTTGCGGCCGCTTGCGGGAAGCCATTTGCTGCGCCCTGAACAGACGGGGCTGAGTGGTCCGCTGGAGTTCTCCTTTGACGTTCTGAAGGGGAAAATCCGGAATGTGGATGTCTGTGCGGGGGGCGCGCATCGCGGGGTCGTGTCGCGTCTGTTGGGCCGGACGCCGGAAGAGGCCATGCCGTTGGTGTCGCGGATGACGGCGGGCGGGTTCGTGGCGCATCCGCTGGCCTTTGCGCGCGCTGTGGCGCAGGCGCGGGGGCTGATTCCGGGGGCGGGGATCCGGGATGTCTGGATGGCTCTGCTGGAGATCGAGCGGGTGTCGCTCCATCTGTTCGATATGGCCCGGACGGCGCGGGGCGTGGATGCGGAACTGCTCGCGACGCATTGCGATCATGCGCGGGAGGCCATTGCGCGGGCCTGCGCGGAGCAGGGCGTTTCGCGTCGTCTGATGGACATGGTGAGCTGTGACGGCTTCCGTGAAGGTCTGGAAATCGTGCCGCTGGCTCAGGCCGTTCATGCTGCGATGCAGCCGCGTCTTGCGGCGCTGGAAGAGCTTCACCGGGTTTTTGCGCCGCGTCTGGACGGGTTTGCCGTGCTGGACGCGCGGCTGGCGGAGCGTTTTGCCGTGGGTGGCGTGACCGGACGTGCCAGTGGACGGAGCATGGACATGCGGCGTCGGGAAGCCGGGATGCGGCTGGAGGCGTTGCGGGCGACGGGATCGAGTCAGGGGGATGCCCGGGCGCGTGAGGGGCTGCGGCTTGCGGAAATTCGCGACTCTCTGAAGTTGCTGGAGCGGATTCTGGGCAGCATTGGTCTCGAAGACGACGAGCCTGCCCCGGACCGGACGGAGGAGGGCATTGGCGTGGCCGAGGGCGCACGCGGAGACGTGTGGTACTGGCTGCGGCTGAAGAACGGGCGCATCGAGAACCTGTATGTGCGGGATCCGGGCGTGGCGCTTCTGCCCGTTCTGGGGGCGATGCTGCGTGGCTATCCCGTCAGTCGTGTCCCGGCGGCTCTGGGCTCGATCGGGCTTTCACCGGCGGGGATAGCGCTATGAAAATCGTATCGCGCACCGGGCCGTTGAGCCTGCTTCATGCTTTCATGGATGCGACGCGCTCACGTGCGGTTGTGGATGGAGCGGTGGCGCGCCGGGAGCGCCCGATCGGGCTTTATGTCCTTGAGACGGGCGGGTGCGAGGGGTGCTTCATGGAGATCGAGTCCCTCAATGGCAGTGCCTTTGCGCTGGAGCAGGCGGGGTTCGTGTGTGTGAGCGATCCGGCGGATGCGGACTGGTTGCTGCTGACGGGGGCCGTGACGCGGGTCTGTGCGGAGATGGTGGACCGGGTCTGGCGGGCGATGCCGCCGGGCCGGAGTCTGATTGCGGTGGGGGCCTGTGCGGTCGATGGCGGGCCGTTTCCGGCCGGTTATGCGACACTGGGCGGATTGCAGGCGCTGACGCCGATGCGGCGTTCGATTGCAGGATGTCCGCCCTCTCCGGAAGATATTCTGCGGGCCTTGCAGGAACTGGCGCAGGCTTGAGCGGCTGGTCCGGGCAGGGGAAATTTCCTGAAACAACGAAGTTTTGTTCCCGGACGGCTTGTCGTGCCACGGTTTCGCGTTAAAGCAGACGGACGCACTGGATGCGTTTTCCATGAGTTTCGGTCGCCTGTTGTTCAGGTCGCCGTATAGAGCACAGGGCTAGAGATGGCTGATTATCGCCTTGGAATTGATCTTGGTGGCACGAAGATCGAAATCGCGGTTCTGAATCGTTCGGGCGATCTCGTCCTGCGGGAACGCATTGCCAATCCCGGTATCTATAATGAAGCGGTTCTGGCCATTCGTGATCTCGTCGCGGATGTGGATCGTCGTCTGGGTGCGGTGCCGAGCCATCGCGTTTCGGCCGGGCAGCATACGTCCACGCTGGGCATCGGGATTCCGGGATCGATTTCTCCCGAGACGGGTTTGATCAAGAATGCCAATGCGACCTGGCTGAACAACCAGCCTTTCGGGCAGGATCTGGAATCCGCGCTCGCACGTCCGGTCCGCACGGAAAATGATGCCAACTGCTTTGCGCTGTCCGAAGCCGCCGATGGCGCGGCCAAGGGCATGCTGACGGTGTTCGGCGTTATCATTGGGACCGGCATGGGGGCGGGCATCGTCAATAATGGCCGTGTTCTTGAAGGACGCCACCACATTGCAGGCGAGTGGGGGCATCTGCCTCTGCCCTGGCCGACAGAGGAGGACGCGCCCGCGCGTGAGTGCTTCTGTGGGAACAAGGGCTGCATGGAACGCTATCTGAGCGGTCCGGCGCTGGCGGCGGACTGGAAGGGGCCGGGCAATCGCAACACGGCCGGGATCGAGGATGCAGCCGCCAATGGCGATCAGGCCGCGATCGCGGCTCTGGGCCGTTACACGGAGCGTTTCGCCCGGGCCTGCGCGATGGTCATCAACTTCCTCGACCCCGACGTGATCGTGCTCGGTGGCGGCGTGTCCAACCTGCACACGCTGTATGAGCGTGTGCCGCCGCTTCTGGCCAAGCATGTCATCACGCCGGTCTGTACGACGCCGATCGTGCGCAACAAGCATGGTGACAGCTCCGGCGTGCGTGGTGCGGCCTGGCTGTGGGACGTGACGGAATAAGCCTGTCGCGTACTGGATATGAAAAAGGCCGCCCGGATGACCGGGCGGCCTTTTTTGTTGCGCCTTCTGCGGCTCAGGCGGGTTCTTCTTCCACCGTTTCCGACATTTCCTCCGCCGCCTGTTTCAGGCGGTGATAGGAGCGGCGGGAGAAAGGCAGGATGGCGATATAGAGCAGTCCCGCACCGGCAAGAGCGCCCCATGGATCCGCGACCAGAAGAGCGGCGTAGAGGCCGGTTCCGAGCATCAGGGGCAGGACGTAGCGTGCCGGGACCTTGAAGTTCTTGAACGACCAGACCGGCAGGGTCGAGACCAGCAGCAGGCCGGTGACGATCAGGCAGACGGCCGAGACGAGAGGCAGGCGCGCAAAGGCAGACAGTCCCTCGGCATGCAGGCGGTCGGCTTCGAGGCCGAGGAAAACCGGGAACAGCACCAGTCCGGCTCCGGCAGGGGCGGGAACGCCCGTGAAGAAGCTGTAGGAATATTCCGGCTTGTCGTCGTCATCGAGGCTCGCATTGAAGCGGGCCAGACGCAGGGCCATGCAGACGGTGAACAGGATGCACGGCACGAACGAGTACCGTCCGGCATGTTCGAGCGACCACATCAGCAGCACGAAAGACGGGGCCACGCCGAAGCAGACGAAGTCCGACAGGCTGTCGAACTCCGCGCCGAAACGCGTGGCGCCCTTGAGCAGGCGGGCAATACGCCCGTCCAGCCCGTCGATGCAGGCGGCGATCAGCAGGGCCACAGCCGCGGGTTCGAACTGGTGTTCGAGCGCGAAACGCATGCCGCTGAGCCCGGCGCAAAGGCCGAGCATCGTCATGATGTTGGGGATGAGGCGGTTGAACGACGGGCCCCGCACACGCGTGCGGGGATTGCGCCCCATACGGCGAAGCCTGCGGCGGATGCGGCGTTTTCTGGCAGGACGGGTGGGTTCAACCGTTGGCGGCGTGGTCATGGATGGCGTCTGGCTCAGAGCGTCGCCAGGACAGTTTCGCCACCAACCATGGTCTGTCCTTCCACAACCAGAGGTTCGACACCAGGCGGCAGATAGACGTCGGTGCGCGAGCCGAAGCGGATCAGGCCAAAGCGTTCACCGGCTTCCATGTGGTCGCCCTCGTCCACGAAGCACAGGATGCGGCGCGCGATCAGGCCCGCAATCTGGACAACGCCGATATTGCGGCCGTCCGGCAGTGTCAGGCGCAGCTCGTTCCGCTCGTTGTGCTCGGAAGCCTTGTCGAGGCTGGCATTGAGGAACTTGCCAGCGTGATAGGCGATCTTCGTGACTTCACCAGCAGCGGGCATGCGGTTGATGTGGACGTTCAGCACGGAGAGGAACGTCGAGACGCGCCAGACCGGGGTGTGACCCATTTCCAGAGCGGCGGGTGGGGTGACGAGAGCGACGGACGTGACGCGTCCGTCAGCAGAGGCCAGTACCAGATCGGCGCGCGGCGGCGGCGTGCGCTTGGGGTCGCGGAAGAAATAGAGGCAGAAAGCCGTGAAGGCGATGCCTGCGTTGCCCAGCAGGCGGGTGACGCGCCAGGGCGTGGCCCGTCCGAGCAGCCCGACGAGCGAACCTGCGAGGAGGAAGGGAGTCGCGGCGCGATGCGGCGGCGACAGGACAAGCTTGAAGGACTGGATCAGCGACATGGAACGCACTCTTACGGCACACGGCGGGAGGGTCAAGAATTCGCCACAAAGAAGGCGTTTTTCGGGCAGGATTTCCGCCGAAATGTCTTTCAGGCAGGTTCGGCGACCTGTTGCGGCAGCGGAGCTCGCAGTTTTTCATCGATCAGCGGTGTTCCGGCATAGACGTTCTTGCGGGCGGTGACGACGTGGACGCCACCGCAGGGCAGACGTATTCCGCGGCCAATCCGCTCCATCAGACGACCATGCGTGACCGATAATGCGGAGGGTGGGGCGATCAGGGCGCTGGAATGATGCTCGATCCGGAACAGCGCCTGATCCAGCAGGCGGGTCAACTGGCCGCTGCTATAGGGGATGCCGTGACCGAAGGGTGTGGCGTCGGTATGGGCCCAGTAGCCCGAACGGTTGGGCACAACCAGCGTGAGGACGCCGTCATCGCTGAGGGTGCGCCAGATGGCCCGCAGGAAATCCGGTGCAAAGCGCGTGAATTCGAGGCCGTGGACGACGAGGACGGCGTTCATCGACAGGTCGTCAAAGGGCAGGCGTGCGCTGTCGATGATGCAGTCTGTTCTGGAAGGGCGGAGTATTTTCCGGGTCTGGGAGTGACGCAGGCGGGCGGAGACAGCAAATTCCGCACTTTCCGGGAGATAGGGCGCTGTATAGCCTATCCCAAGGATCCTTCGGCCGCGCATGGGGGGCATGATGCTCTGCAGGCGGTCGTTGAGAAGCAGTGCCGTGCGCTGGCCCTGTCGGCTTTCATAGAAAGTGGCGGCATCATCGGAACGGATGCGGGCCAGGGACGTCAGCATGCAGCTACCTCATCAGCAGAACAGTCCAAGGGGAACAGTCATGCCACTCGATATCAAGCCGATTCCGGTTCTCTCCGATAATTATGCCTGGCTGCTGACGGCTGCGGAGGGCCAGCGCGCCGTCGTGGACCCCGGTGAGGAAGGGCCGATCATTGACGAAATCGGGGAGGGGCGGCTCGACATGATCCTGCTGACCCATCATCACGCCGATCATACGGCGGGTACGGATGCGCTGCGGGAGCGTTATGGCGCGAAGGTCTATGGGCCGCAGCAGAAAAGGGAATGGCTGCCCCGGCTGGATCATGCTGTCGAGGACGGGGACAGCTTCTCGGTGGGGAGTGCGCAGATCCGGGTTCTGTCCACGCCTGGGCATGCTGTGGGGCATGTGTCGTATGTGGTGCCCGAGGTGCCGGCGCTGTTCTGCGGGGATGTGCTGTTCAGCTTGGGATGTGGGCGGTTGCTGGAAGGGACGGCGCAGGAACTGTTCCACAGTCTGCATCGCTATGACAGTCTGCCAGAGAACACGCTCGTCTGTGCGGGGCATGAATATACCCGCTCCAATCTGGCGTTCGCGCTTCATGTCGATCCGGACAACGCAGCCTTGAAAACGCGGGGCGGAGAGATCGAGCGGCTGCTGGAAGCGGGGCGGCCGACGCTGCCGGTGACGCTTGGGGTGGAGCGGCGGACCAATCCTTTCCTGCTTGCGCCGGATGTTGCGACGTTCGCGCGGCTGCGGAAGGAAAAAGATACGTTCTGACGGCACAAAAAAAGCCCCGCTCGAAAGAGGCGGGGCTTTTTTTGTAAGGGATCGTCAGGCCGTCACCAGCCGAAGATGACCTTCTTGAGCAGTTCGGCGCCGAGGCCGACGACGACAACGCCGCCAGCCCAGATTGCCACGAACCAGCCCACACGTTTCATCCAGTTCAGGTAACCCGGTTTCTGATCGGGCTGTCCGTATTCGATGCGCATGGGCCGGGTTCCCTGTTCTTAGTGATAGTGATGCCCGGCGGACATTTTTCCGCGGAACACGTAGTACGAATAGGCTGTGTAGGAGAGGATCAGCGGCAGGAGGAACATCGTGCCGACCAGCAGGAAGGTCTGGCTCTCCGGCGGAGAGGAGGCCTGCCAGATGGTGATGGTCGGCGGCACGATATAGGGCCACACATTGATGCCAAGGCCGCTGAAGCACAGGAAGAACAGGCCCAGTGTTGCGACGAACGGCAGCAGGTGTGAGCGCGGGTTGCGCAGTCCGAGGAACAGCACGCCAGCGAGGACGGCCACGGCCACGGGGACCGGGGCAACGAGCGCCAGCTGCGGCATGGCAAGCCAGTGCTGCATGTAGGTGGTGTGCAGCATGGGCGTCCAGACGGAGACCAGTGCAATCGTGACCAGCATCAGCCCGGCAAGAGCGAAGGAAATCCTGCGCATCGTGTCGTGCAGTTCGCCTTCACAACGCCACAGCAGCCAGGTTGCGCCCAGAAGCGCGTAGCCGATGACCACGGCGAGGCCGCAGAACAGGGAGAACGGCGAGAACCAGTCAAAGCTGGAGCCGACGAACACGTTGTTCTCGACCTTGATGCCCTGAACCAGCGTTCCGAGGATGACGCCCTGCATGAAGGCCGCAACGATGGAGCCGCCGCAGAATGCCGTATCCCAGAAAAACTTGCTCATCGGGGATTCCGCCTTGAAGCGGAACTCGAAAGACACGCCGCGCAGGATCAGGGCGAGCAGCATGAACAGGACCGGCAGATATAGTGCCGGAAGGATCGTGCCGTATGCGACGGGGAAAACGCCGTAGAGCGCAGCACCGCCGAAGATCATCCAGGTTTCGTTACCGTCCCAGACGGGCGCAACAGTGTTGACCATGAGGTTACGATGGTCGGCGTCCTTTTCCTTGAGGAAAAGGATACCGATCCCGAGGTCGAAACCATCAAGGCAGATATAGAGGAAGATGGCGGTTGCTGCGAGCAGCGCCCAGACCATCGGGAGCCAGAATCCGGCTGTTTCTGTCATGGTTCTTACTCCGCCATGCCAGCGTCGGGCTGGGGCTGATGGGAGACCTGTGTTGTACCCGCAGCACGCTGGGGCTGATCTTCGGCCGGGCCGTGCTGGTCGGGATGGGGCTCTTCGGCGAAGGTCCGCAGCAGGATGGTGATGCCGCCCGTGAACACAATGAAATAGACGATGACAAAGGCGACCATCGATGTTGCGATGTTCGGCAGAGCGATCGGGGAAACGCTGTCGGAGGTCCGCAGCAGGCCATAAACCGTGAAGGGCTGACGGCCGACTTCAGTCGTGATCCAGCCGCAGAGCAGGGCCAGGAAGCCCGCAGGCGACATGAACAGCGCGATACGATGCAGAAGCGGCGTATCGTAGAGCTTGCCTTTCCAGCGCAGATACAGCGACCACAGACCGACCAGCACCATCAGCATGCCGAGCGCGATCATGATGCGGAAGGAGAAGAACAGCAGCGGGGAGTAAGGACGATCTTCTTTCGGATAGTCCTTCAGGCCCGGAACCTTGCCGTCTAGGCTGTGCGTCAGGATCAGCGAGCCCAGATAGGGAATGGCGATCTTGAAATGCGTCGTCTCGTTCTTCATGTCCGGGATACCAAACAGAAGCTCCGGAGCGCGGCTTTCGGACTCCCAGTCGCCTTCGAGGGCGGCGATCTTGGCAGGCTGGTATTCCAGCGTGTTCAGACCCTGCGTATCGCCAGCCAGAACCTGGATCGGGGAGACAATGGCGGCCATCCACATGGCCATGGAGAACATCAGGCGGACCTGTTCGGAGGCCTGACGGCCTTCACGACGGGCCTTCAGCAGATGCCATCCGGCAACGCCGGCCACGATGAACGCCACGCACAGGAAGGCTGCGAGGCCCATATGGACGATGCGGTAGGGGAAGGACGGGTTGAAGACGATCTGCCACCAGTCAACGGGCAGGAAGCGGCCGGTGGCTTCGTCGATGCGATAGCCGCGCGGGGTCTGCATCCAGGAGTTGGAGGACAGGATCCAGCTCATGGAGATCAGCGTGCCGATCGAGACCATGCAGGTAGCTGCGAAGTGCAGGCCTTTGCCGACGCGGTTGAGGCCGAACATCATGACGCCGAGGAAGCCGGCTTCAAGGAAGAAGGCCGTCATGACCTCATAGGCCAGCATCGGGCCGAGGATCGGACCGGCTTTCTGTGAGAATGCCGACCAGTTGGTTCCGAATTCGTAGGACATGACGAGGCCGGAGACCACGCCCATACCGAAGACGACGGAGAACACTTTCAGCCAGTATTTGAAAAGGTCGAGATAGGCGCTGCGGCCTGTCTTGAGCCACAGGCCTTCGAGAACGGCGAGATAGGCTGCGAGACCGATCGAGAATGCCGGGAACACGATGTGGAACCCGACTGTAAACGCGAACTGGAAACGCGCCAGGAATAAAGCCGACAAGCCAAACATGTCGATTGCCTTCTGGGTAGATGGCGAGGCGCAGAGACCGGCAGGAAGGTTGTCGGCTCCCCGGGGGCCTCACGCACGCACAACAGGGTAACGAAGTTTTGATGTCTTCGTGTGTTGCCGTCTTTCTGAACCCACTCAACGCATTTTGCCAGAAAAAGTTTGATATGCCGGACATGATTTTGACAAAAATCAATGCGTTGCGGGAAATTTTTTCTGCCGTTCAGGGGCTCTGGAAGCTGTTTCCTACAAGGGCTGAAACGGCCTGTGCGTCCGGCAGTATCCGACCGTTGACGATGGGTAGGGACATCGAGAACGGGTGGTCTTTAAGGGCCGGTGTTGCGGATGCTTTCTGAACCAGTTTTTGCAGTGTGGCCTGAAGGTCGGGAGCGAGGTGCGACTCTATCTCCGGACGATCGAGTAGGCGGGTAGCCAGTTCCTGCCAGCGGGTCATGGTGAGGGTGAGCGTGCCGTTCTGCTCGGGCAGGGTAAGGGTACCTGTGAGTGCGATCCGGTTGTCTTTGGATGTCGAGGCGGGAGATGCGGAGGCGTCCTGCAGGATGAGGCGCCCGTAGGATGTGGGATCGAGAAGCGAGCGTCCCGGCGATGACTGCGATGCTGTCAGGGCGATTGCCAGATGTGTGTTGTGCAGGTTGCTGGAAAAGCCATAGGGCAGGGGAAAGCCGTTTACCGCGACGGCATTTGCGATGAGGCCGAGGCGCGTATCGTCGGGGCGGGCGGCGACAGACTGGATGAGGCGCCCTGACAGGGTGTGGATGGAGAACTGTCTGTCAGGCCATTTTCCGGAAAAGGCCAGCTGAAGCTGCGGAGCGGAGAAGCTCAGGTTCTCCGGATTTCTGATGTGGATCTCAAGGCCGGTCATCAGAGCGGTCAGGACGTCTTCATTTACAACAAGGCGCATGGCCTGATGTCCTGTCAGCGACAGGGGAAGGCCCGATTGCAGCAGGGAAATCCATGAGCCACCCAGATAGATTCTTTCTCCGGCCCAGCCTGCATCATAGGGGGACGTAGGCGAGGCGGGATGTGTGCTGTTGAGTCTGTCGAACACCAGCCAGGCGCCGAAGGGCCAGCCGCCCCTGTGTGATGGAGTCGTTTCAACCGTCCAGCCATTTTCTCGTGCGGCGGTCATGGCGGTCCGGGCAGTGGTCTCCAGCCTGTGGATGGTCTGGAACCAGCAGACTGTATCCAGCGCTGCTGATATTGCGAGAACGGCAATCAATACCACTGCAGATCTGCTGTAACGGACAGTAAAGAATGGACGAGCCATTGAGCGTGTCTTTTCAGGTGTGGCTGCGGGATTGGTCAAGTCCCATCTGTTTTATCCCCAGCCATTGAAAGCGGCTTCTGGAGGCCGGAAAATGCTCACGGAGGCGTGAGTGAGAGCGGACTCCCAAAAATTTCGGATCGGCGAAAAGCGCTGAAGATCAAGGTGTATGGAGATTCTGTTAAAGGCAAGGCGTCAGGATCACGGCGGATCAGGAAGACGATTGAAAGATTTCAGTTTTTTTCAGGCCGGTCATGCATTTTCCGGGTCCACAGAGTTATCCACAGGATCGCGGGGCAGGACATGGGTTGTGCACAGTTCGTCCCACGCGCTCTCCAGAGCCTGAGTGAAGGCCTTGCGTTCCTGTTGAGGTGGTAGAGGTCTGCCGATCACGACATGCAGGGTGCCCGGGCGTTTGAGCCAGGCGTTGCGGTCCCAGAAGAGGCCAGAATCGGTGGCTACAGGTACGATGGGAACATCCGCCTGTCGCGCCAGAGCGACGATGCCGGGCTGGATCGGATGACGCTCTCCGGGGAGGGTGCGGGTGCCTTCGGGGAAGATGATGATCTGGCGATCGTCAGCATGGGCGGCTTTTGTGTCGCGCATCATGTTGCGCAGGGCTTTTGATCCGGCCTGCCGGTCAATGGCAATCATGCCGGTCAGGAGCAGCATGGGGCCGACGACGGGAATACGGGTCAGTTCGGACTTGATGATGTAGTCGGGCCGCTCAACCAGTGTCATCCAGATGAAGCCGTCAAAAAAGGACTGGTGCTGGGAGGCGATCAGCAGCGGACCGGCGGGCAGGTTCTCGCGTCCCGAGATCTCAATGCGGACCGAGCAGATCCGGGTGAAGCCCGCCAGAACGGCTCTTGCCCAGAGTTTGGCGTAGGACAGGGCCAGATGCTGGTTTTTCATCAGGCGGATCGGAATGGTTCCGAGGCCCATGAACAGGGTTATCCAGAAAAGATAGAGATTGAACAGGACGCCGCGCAGAATGCTCATCATGCTGTTCTGCACACCAGAAAAGCGATCCGGACACAAGGGCTGTCAGATGCCGTCCAGTCCTTCACGGCCATCGGGAAGACCGGTAAGGGCGCTGATTTCCGCGCCCAGGAACTTGTTATACTCGCGGAACATCAAGAGCAGCGTCCGACGGGAGAGGGGGGCCTGAAGGGCAAAGGGTACGACAGGATAGGGAACGAGGTTCAGATCCGGGGCCATGCGGTGAATTTCGAGAATGGCGCGGCGGATATGGTAACCGGCTGTGACGACCAGAAGGCGGTTGAGGTGGTTGTCTCTCGCCCATTGGGCCGTTTCGTGTGCGTTGCCGATCGTACTGGTGGCGCGGCGCCCAAGCGTAATGCGCTTTGCCAGAGGCGAATACAGGGGCTCCTGCTGAAGGTGCAGGATGTGCGGCAGCGTGACATGGGGGCCGACACCAGAAATCAGGAGCAGTTGCCCGTATCCGCCGCGCAGAAGGGTAACGGCCGTATCGACGCGCTGCTCTCCGCCGGTCAGGGCGACGATGCCGTCGCAGACTACGGCCGTGACAGGGGGCCTGCTGGCATCCTGAACAAACCATGCGAATCCCGCCAGCCACAGGCCACCCAGCGCCAGACATGTCAGGAACAGCCGCTTCATGGCAGACGCCGGAGCCAGACGAGCACGACGGTCTGTGCCGTGATCCAGCCGAGACAGGCGGCAATCAGGGGGAGGGCGCCAAGCTCTTCGAGGAGGGCGCGGGGCAGGACGTGCAGGGTATTCCACCAGCTTGCCAGAATTGCGCCCCATGTCGTGGCGGGCAGTGCAGTCGTATCGGCACCATGCGAGAAAGGCGCCAGCTTGCGTGCAAGCATGGTGATGACCGGGCTAAGAAAGAGAAGTCCGGCAACGCCTCCTGCAAGACTGAGGAGTGCGGCTCGGCCTGCGATGCGGCTGGCAATGGTCAGGTCACCGGCTCCGAGGAAATGGACGATCTCGACGGCTTTGCGCTGAGCCATCACGGAGCGGCGGACAGTCATGCCGACTGACAGCACCGCGATGGCGGCAATGAGGCTGACCGCCAGCCAGGCGCAGGCGACGAGGCTGCTTCCCAGACCGTTAAGGCGCTCTCCCCAGCGACGGTCTTCTTCCACGACGGCTTCAGGCAGCGCTTCATGCACGATGGGGCCCAGATCAGGTGTCCCGGTATGGGCGACGATCAGGACGACAGGCAGGGAGAGTCCGGAAAGATGTCCGGTATCCGAAACCTGCCCGAGCCATGGGGCGAGCAGGGTCTGCACCTGCTGGGGGGAGAGTTCCCGGACGGTCGTGACATCAGGCGTTTTATGCAGCGTCTGGATCAGGGCGTGCGTGCGGTCCTCAAGCTGGGGTGTATCAGACGGGACTTCGATTGTGGTGGCGTTGCGGGCGGCGCCTGACCAGCCTTCGGCGAGGGTCTGCACGCCTGTCAGTCCTGCGAGTGAGAGACCTGCCAGCAATGTCATAAGGGCCACGAGAAGCGGCAGGCTGCCGGAGCGTAAACCCGGTGAGAGCGGGGCGCTCACAGGGTTTTGCTCCGAGGTGCGCTGGTTTCGTCCTGAGTGCCGGACGCTGCGAGTGTCCCGTCCTGAAGAACGATGGATGTGGCCGGAGCCTCGCGGACCAGTGCTTCGTTATGCGTGGCGACGATGACGGTTGTGCCCATGTCCACCAGTTCCTGAAACGTGGACAGCAGACGACGGGCCTGCGTGTCCTCAAGGGCGTTGGTGGGTTCGTCGGCCAGCAGGAGTTCCGGGCGGCCGATCAGGGCGCGGGCGATGGCGGCGCGCTGTTGTTCGCCGCCGGAGAGGGTTCCGGGGCGCTTGTCGGCAAGATGTGCGACGTCCAGCCATTCCAGAACGGCGAAGGCCTCGCGTCTGGTATCGCGTTCGGAAGCGCCGCGCAGCCTCAGCGGAAGAGCTACATTGTCGAACACGCTCCATTCCCCGATCAGGCGATAGTCCTGAGGAACAAACCCGATCCTCCGCCTCAGGTTCCGCAGGGTGGAGCGGCTGGCCCGGCTGACGGAAATGTCGAGCAGGTCCATCTGGCCGGCGGAGGGGCGGGTTTCGAGCGTCAGAAGCCGCAGCAGGCTCGATTTTCCGGCTCCGGACGGTCCGAGCAGCCAGCGGAATTCGCCCTGTGGCACGGTGAGCGTCAGATTCCGCAGAACGGGCTGTCCTACGCCGGGAGGCATCATCGAGACATTCAGAAGGCGGATCATGATGCTTTCATTGAAAAGGCGGGCAATCTATTAACCATTTAATAACGATCATTTCGTCATAACAGGCAAGCACACAGATCAGGCTAGGCCGGATCGAAGCCGGCTGTCGAAGGGATTGATTGAATGCGCATTGAATGCCCCCACTGTCATGCAGTCTTTGAGGTGCCGGAGGCGCTGGCAAAAGGGGTCAAGCGGCTGCGTTGCGCCAACTGTGGCGACAGCTGGGAGCTGGCTGCACCTGCGGTGACAGAGCCGGAGGAAGCGCAGGAGCGTCCTGCTGTCGCGCCTGAAGTTTTCGAGGTTCTGGAAGAGGAGAGTGAGACCCCGGCTGTCGTCGCGGAGTCGCCGGCTTCTGGAACTGAAGGAGCGTTCCGGGCGACCGGCACCATGGCCAGCCGGAACAGTGCGCGCCGTTCCGCGGTTCTTCATTCGCGCTCTACCGGTGAGGTGAGGATGCCAGCGGATACGGCAGGCCCTTCGATGATCGGGTCTACAGGGGCGTGGGTTGCAGCCTGGGGCGCCAGTCTTGTTTTGGCTGGATCCGGGGCTGCCGCGCTGTGGTACTGCAAGGGCGCTGGCGTTTTCGGGTTTCTGCCAGGGGGCGGGCATTTTTCCTGACCCAGGTTTTCCTGATCCGGGCGTGCCTTACATGTTGCGGGCGGCGAGGGCCGAGACCGTGGCACCGATCGCGGCGACGGCCATGAGCAGGATGCCGTCGAAGATGAGCGAGCCCGGCGTGACGAGGTGAGAGCCGATCTGGAGGTGGTTCGGGAGCGTTCCGGCGACATGGTTCATAATGTCACGGGCCTGCGGATCCGCGCTGGCTGCGCTTGTTGTGATGGCATTCACGATGTGCGGCAGGATATACCAGCCCAGACCCAGAATCAGCAGCAGGGGAGCCAGAAGCTCGGCAACCTGCTGGGCCAGATAGAAGGCGAAATAGCAGACCGACCAGATGCCCATGCGGATCATGGAGGACGTTGTGAGCGATGAATCGCTACGACTTCTGCTGCCGAGAAGGCGGTCCGTGATATGGGAGGGGGGCTGCATGTCCATAGATATGGCTTCCAGTGGTCCGGCAACGGGAGTTAGTCTTCGCCCCTGAAAACGGACGAATGGTTCACCTCGGACTAGCTGCAAGAGAACGCCAATGCAAACTTTCCCGTGCTGTCATGCCTTTTCCTGAGTTCGAGATGCCGCTGGTGACGTCGAACATGCCCCGGGTGGTCCTTGTGGAGCCTGATTGTGACCATGCCCGGCGGATTGCCCAGGTTCTGGTCAAAGAGGGGTTCGCCCTGACCTGCGCCACAAGCGGCGAGGAGGCGCTGGGCACGATCGAGGAGACCATGCCGGATCTGGTGGTCGCCTGCACGGAGCTGCCGGGCATGAGCGGTGGCCAACTGGCGCGGCGGCTCCGGCTGGATGCGCTGACCCGTAATATCCCGATCCTGATGCTGACCGAGGATGCTTCGCCGGGCGTGGAGCGGGAGGGGCTGGAGAGCGGTGCGGACGCCTATATTTCCAAATCGGCCCATCCGGACCTGATGGTTCTGCGGATGCGGGCTCTGCTGCGGGAAGGGCCGGAACTTCTTCAGGTGGACGAGGCATCCCGCCTGCGCCGGGCGCGGATTGTGATCGTCAATTCTCCGCGTGAGGATGAAGACGAGGAAGAAGTTGTCGAGGATGTGCCCGAGACCACTCTGGGGGAACTGCTCTGGCGTGACGGGCATACTGTCACGTCCATCGAGCGTTCCGATGATCTGATCGAGGGCGGCTGGCTTCGGGGCGCCGACAGTCCGGACTGTCTGGTGCTGGAGCTGGGAAGTGGGGACGAGGATCTGAAGTTCTGCCGTTTGCTGGATGCGCGTCGTCAGGCGGTTCTGGAAGCGGGCGGGATTCCGTTCCGGACGCTGGGAATTGTTGAGGCGTCGCGATTCCGGCGGCAGTCTTCGGGCGAATTTTTCGAGGCCGGGATTGATGATCTCGTCCCGAGCGATATCGCGCTTGAGGCGCTGGCCATGCGGATCCGGACGCTGGCCCAGCGCAGGATGGCGCAGGATGAATTCCGCCAGCAGGAAATCGAGCGTCAGCAGAATGCCTTGACGCTCGAAGCCGCGCGCGCCAAGGCGGAAATGGCCGAGGCATTGGCGCAGGCTAATATGGAGCTGGCGCGAACGAACGAGCGATTGCTCCAGGCCCAGTCCAAACTTGTTCAGACGGCGAAAATGGCGTCGCTGGGCGAACTGGTGGCGGGTATCGCGCATGAGATCAACAATCCGCTGGCTTTCACGATTGCTCATGCTGATACGGTGACGCGCACGCTCAGGCGATTGCAGGGTGTGAATGCGTCCGATGAAGCGATGGCCCTGACCAAGAAAGGGATGTCCCGGCTGGAGTCCATGAAACTTGGATTGCAGCGGATCCAGAACCTGGTTCTGAGCCTGCGGCGGTTTTCCCGGCTCGATGAGAGTTCGTTCCAGAAGGTTGATGTTCCGGCTGCGCTGGACACCGCGCTTGCTCTTCTGGCGCACAAGCTGGGGCCGGGGATCGTGGTGCAGAAGGATTTGCAGGCTCCGGCAGAGCTGGTCTGTCAGCCGGCGTTTCTCAATCAGGTTGTCATGAATATTATTTCCAATGCGGCGGATGCGCTGGCGGATATGTCCGATGATGGGGATGTAGTGCGAGGGCGGATCGCCATTGCCTCGCGTCTGGAAAACGGGCGGTACGAAATGAGTGTGAGTGACGACGGCCCGGGGTTGCCGCATGACCTGCGAACACGGATTTTCGATCCGTTTTTCACGACCAAGCCTGTGGGGACCGGAACGGGTCTGGGGCTGGCCATTGCCTATAGTGTCATGGAGGCGCATGACGGGGTAATTGAAGTTACGGACGCCAATCTGCCGGACGGGCATGGCATCGGAGCATGTTTCCGGCTGAGCCTGCCTGTTCGCATGACCGAGGAGGGGCCGGTGGCGACTGGTCGCGCAGCATGACTTTCTGGAGTGCCAAAGGGCCTTCCCGCCCCCTGATCCTGCTGGTTGACGACGAGGAGGAAATCCTCGTTGCTCTCACGGATCTGCTGGAAGACCAGTATGAAATCCTGTCCACGACGGATCCCCTGCGGGCGCTGGACCTGCTGCGTGAGCACAGGGACGTTGCGACCATCATTTCCGATCAGCGGATGCCCGGTCTGACCGGGGATCAGTTGCTGATGCAGGCCCGGGCCTTTTCGGATGCGCGCAGTATTCTCCTGACGGGATATGCCGATCTGGAGGCCGTGGTCTCGGCTCTGAACCAAGGGCAGGTGCAGGCCTATGTGCACAAGCCCTGGGATTCGGATGCGCTGCGTTCGCTGGTTGGCGAGGTTACGCAGCACTGTCTGGCGCAGCGGGCCCTGAGGACCGAGCAGGCGCTTTTGCGCGGCTTGATGGAAGCACTCCCCATCGGGCTTGTTTTTTCTGATCGAGACGGGCGGTGCATCCGCAGCAATGTGCGCGATGAGGCCGAAAGCGGGGCCGAGATCGAGCAGGCGCATTTCCACGAAAATCTCTGGCCTGAGATTGCGGCGATGCGCGAAGACGTGCGCGTTTCCGGGCAGGAAGAACGTCTGGTCGGGGAGGTCGTGACGGAGCGGGACGGCAAAACCGTGACGCGCTGGCACGAACTGACGCGGCTGGCCCTTGCGTGGCCGGAAGGGGCGTCCCGTGAGGATGCCTGGCAGGTCAGTATGGACCGGGATGTGACGTCGCGCGTCATTATGGAATCGAGGCTTCGGCAGGCGGAGAAGCTTCAGTCGCTCGGCACCCTTGCGGGGGGGATCGCGCATGATTTCAATAATCTGCTCGCAGCGATTTCGGGGTCTCTCGAACTTCTTGAAGATATCGCGGAGTTTGATGACGCCTCTCTGGCGCTGCTCAGGAATGCGGCGGATTCAGCCCAGCGCGGGGCTGTTCTGACGCGGCGTCTGCTTCAGTTTGGACGTCCTCGCGAGGCGCGGCTGTCGGCTGTCTCGCTGGAGCAGTTGTTGCCCGGTTTGACGGATCTTCTGCGGCAGAGTCTCAAGAAGCGGGGCGTTCCGGCATCGTCGGCTCCCTGTGCGCTGTGTGTGGAAGACCTGCCGTCTGATCTGCCGCTTGTCTGGTCCGATGCGGACCAGTTGGAAATGGCGCTTCTGAACCTGTGTGTGAATGCTCGGGACGCCATGGCGGATGGCGGGACGGTGCGGATCAGTGCCGCTGTTGTTACGCAGAAGAGGACTGATCTTCCCGCGGAGTGCTGTCCGGATCGGGCCGTGGCGCTTGAGGTCATGGATGAAGGGGCCGGGATGCCGCCAGAGGTTGCGGCAAGGATTTTTGATCCGTTCTTCACCACCAAGGATGTGGGGCGCGGGACCGGGCTGGGACTGTCGAGTGTTTATGGGTTTCTCAGCCGGAGTTATGGCGAAATCGTTGTCGAGAGCGTCGTGGGCGAAGGGACGCGTATGACGCTGCTGCTGCCTGTGGCGCGGAGCCGTCAGGAACGGGTCGATCTTCCGCTGCTTCAGGGCGGAAAAATCGAACGGCCCCTGAAGATTCTGGTTCTGGACGATGAAGCGCCTGTGCGGATGGTGACGGCCGGGTTCCTGACCCAGGAAGGGCATGCAGTAACGGCGGTCGCCTCACTGGCGGATGCGCTGAAATGCGTTGATCTGGTCTCTCCGTTCGAACTGGCGATCATTGATATGCGGATGCCCGATCATGATGGTCTGGCCTGTGCGGCGGCGTTACTGAAGGCTGTGCCTGGACTGAGGGTGCTGTTTATCAGTGGGCATACAGATGATATGCCGGCCCCTGAAAACGGGCTTCTTCTGCCGAAGCCCTTTACGCAGGAAAGCCTGCACAGGGCTGTTGCGGAAACCATGCGTTCTGCGGAAACCGGCGCACTGTAGCGCATGGGGGCGGCTGTTTTGGTTGTGAATTGGAGATTGTGACGCGTGAGTGATGCCTATCTTGTTCCCCAGGAGGACACGGCTGCTGCGGCCATCGAGGAAATCGAGGCTGAACTGACGCTGTTTGATGACTGGATGGAACGATATCAGTACATCATCGAGATGGGACGCAAGCTGCCGCCCTTTCCGGAAGACTGGCAGGATGATGCCCATCGTGTTCCGGGCTGTCAGAGCCAGGTCTGGCTTGAAGCGGTCGAGCGGGACGGAAAGCTGTTTTTCGCAGGGGCGTCGGATGCCGCGATTGTTCAGGGGCTCGTGGCACTGCTGCTGAGGGTTTATTCGGGGCGGCCGCAATCGGAAATTCTGGAAACAAGTCCAGTGTTTCTGCACGATATGGGACTGGTCAAGGCGCTTTCGACGAACCGTGGAAATGGCGTCGAGGCCATGGCGCAGGCCATTCAGAAGCGCGCGGCACGCCAGAGCTGAAAAATCCCCCGACAGCCTGAACTGCCGGGGAACGTCGTGTTACTGCGGGTGGCTTGGGGAAGGGGCGACGGGAGTTGTCGCGCCGGTGGCAGGCGCAGTGCACTTCGTGAACTTGCCCTTGGTATCGCGGCAGGGCTTGGGTTTCTGAGGGGCTTCGCATTTGACGAACTTGCCCTTGTCGTCACGACAGGGCTTGGCGTGAGCCATCTGTGCACCGAGCGCCAGAACGGCGAGAGCGGCAACGGAGAGGCGACGGAACAGCATGGGCAATGATCTCCAGAGCGGTTGCCGGGTCACGGGGACCGCATCCCGGCTTTCGTGGAAGAATGCAATACGTCTCAGGCGAAGTGCAAGCTGTCTTGCTGCGGGAGATTAACGGAAACCCTGCTGATCCATGGGGTGAGAGGCGTCCCAGTTGATGCCCCAATGGTGCTCCGCCGCAACGGGCTTTCCGTTTTGCAGGGCCGGGTAGTATCGCGCAAAGGAAAAATAGGCGAGTGCGGCGCGTTGCAGAATGGCCGGGCCGTCGCTGACCGTGCAGTCATGGGCCACGCCTATTTCGTCAATCTGACAGGTGACGGTGAGGTGAGCGCCAAGTCCGGCGGCGTTGGCAGCCTCGGGGTAATGGGGCGGTGATGTGTGAGCCCTGTCGATCCGGGGCTGCGTCACATCAGAAGTATCTTTGAAATGATAGGTGTTGTCCCAGGTGCTCTGAGTAGGCACGCCGTTTTTGTAAGCGGGCAGGAAGGTCGAATTGTAGGCCATCTGCTCCGCTGCGAGACCGAAATCCGGTTGTGAGGCGGAAGACTGACACTCCGTGGCCACTCCGGTTGCGCTGATGGTGCAGTGAACATGCGCTTCCCCGGCCCTGTGAAGTTCGAGTTCCGCGGGCGGGTAGATGACATGGCTGCGGTGATGGGGGTCCAGCATTGCTCCGAGGGGATGATCTTCGGCCAGTGCGTGGCCAGTGCCGGTGAAAAGCAGGGCGGCAATGGCTGCGGCGGGAGGGATGAGGGGCAGTCTCATGAGGGTCTCTCGTCTTTGGGCGAAATGTTACCTTATGTAACGAGCGCTATTCTGGCCAGTCTGTCGGACTGAAAACCAGTCTGCCGGAATAAAAAAAGGGAGATGCCAGATGGCACCTCCCTTTTTCATGACCTGAACGGTCCTGTCAGATCATTTCTGATCGGGCAGGGCGTAGGCGATGATGTCGTCGCCCATGCGGGTCGGGAACGAATTGTGTCCGCCTGCATAGGTCACGATGTACTGCTTGCCGTTGATGGCATAGGTGATCGGCGTGGCCTGTGCACCAGCCGGCAGACGGTCCTGCCACAGGACCTTGCCCGTCGTCAGGTTGTACGCACGGATATAGTAATCCATGGATGCCGTCAGGAAGCCGAGATTGCCAGCCGTGGAGAGCGGGCCACCGAGGCTCGGGACACCGATCTTGATCGGCGGCAGCGGGATCGGCAGGGAGCTGCCATACATCGAGTCACGCAGGGTGCCGTTGCGGTGCTGCCAGACGACCTTGTTGGTCTTCAGGTCAATACCGGCGACATAGCCCCAAGGTGGCGTGCGGCAGGGCATCTTGATGCCGAACGGCAGCAGCACCGGATCCAGGAACGGATGCAGGTTGACGGCATAAGGAATGCCATAGTTGTGCTGCAGGCCGGTTTCACCACCCGTGCCCTTGGCGTCCTTTTCAGGCCAGAGCGGGTTGCCCGGTCCACGGGGAACAAGCTGGGAGACGAACGGCAGGGAGCTCGGGTTGGCGAAAGCCACCTGACGCTGCGGATCGACGGCCAGCCCG
>CALFLO010000141.1 GCA_937880175.1 uncultured Gluconobacter sp. | reverse complement strand
GACCCACAGCTTAGAAGGCTGTTGCTCTATCCAGCTGAGCTAAGGGCGCATCAATGAAGCCATTAACTGGTCGGGGCGCCCGGACTCGAACCGGGGGCCTCTTGTACCCAAAACAAGCGCGCTACCAGGCTGCGCCACGCCCCGAACCGGCCGGAACCTAGGATGTCTGACCGGTTGAGGCAAGGGGGTTTTTTATTCGCCTTCACTTCTTACGAGCGGGGGCACGAAAAGCGGTGCCGTATCCCACGGAAACAGTACCCAGGTGTCCTGCGCGACTTCGGTCACATAGTGATCCGTGAAGGGCTTGCCTTCGGGCTTGGCATAGAGGCAGGCGAAAACGGCTTTGGGCAGCAGTTCACGGACGATGCGGGCCGTCACACCCGAATCCACGAGGTCATCCACGATCAGAAAGCCTTCACCATCGCCAGCGGCGACAGGTGGCTTGACGACCTTGGGCTCATGCTGCGTGCCTTCCTCACCCGCATAGCTGATGACCGAGACGCTCTCGATCAGGCGGCAGCCCATTTCCCGGCCAAGAATTGCAGCAGGGATCAGGCCACCACGGGTAATGGCGACGATTCCACGAAAAGGGCCATGCTTCTGCATGAGGGTTGCGGCCAGAAGGCGCGCGTCACGATGGAGCTGGTCCCAGGTGACGGTCGCATAATGAACGGTTTGGGGGGTCTGATTGGCTGTCATGCTCTTCCTCTGCCTTCCGTCTCGCAATTTTGCAATAAACTTGAGCAACGGAAATGCCTAAAGTGCCGCAATGATTGATCCCGCCCTGCGCGCGCTCCCCGGCCTTCCGTCCCTGATTGTCGGAAGAATTTTCTCACAGCTTTCAGCAACCACCATGACGATCGCCATTGGATGGCAGATCTATTCACTGACGCACGATGTGGCCTCGCTGGGCTATCTGGGACTGGCCCAGTTCCTGCCCATGATTCCGCTGACTTTCGTCGCCGGTCATGTTGCCGACCGCTTCAACCGGCGCAGTATCGTCCTGATCTGTCAGGTATGCGAAATCTTCGCCACAGCGGCACTGGCGCTCGCAGCCGCGTTTCATGTGCTGACTACAGAGGCTATTTATACTTTCGCGGCGTTCTACGGTGTTCTCAGAAGCTTCGAAATGCCGTGCCAGCAGGCCTTCCTGCCCGCAATCGCCCCACCTGCCCTCCTGCCCCGGGCACAGGCCCTGCTCTCGTCGCTGTTCATGACCGCATCCATCGTGGGTCCCAGTCTGGGGGGCCTGCTCTACGGCATCGGGCCGGTCGTCTGCTACGGGCTTTCCACCGTCGGGTTTGCCGTCGCTTTGACCGGAACGCTCTCGCTCCGGCTGCTCCACACAGTTCCTGCGAAGGAACCGGTCACATTCGCTTCGGTTTTTGCTGGCCTGTCTTTCCTGAACCGTCGTCGGGATCTTCTTGGAGCCATAACCCTCGACCTGTTCGCTGTGCTGCTTGGGGGCGCAACGGCCATGCTGCCAGTCTATGCCGATGGCATCCTGCATGTCGGACCGATCGGTCTGGGACTCCTCCGTGCGGCTCCGGCTGTCGGGGCGCTCCTGATGTCCTGGGGGCTGTCACGCTATCCCCTGAAAGGGCGTGCAGGCCTTATCATGTTCGTGTCGGTCGTCGTGTTCGGCATTGCGACGATTGTTTTTGGCGCGTCCCATACGGTCTGGCTCTCAATCATTGCCCTGATGATCCTTGGAGCCTCGGACGTCATCAGCGTGGTGATCCGCTCTTCACTGATCCAGCTCGCAACACCGGATTCGATGCGTGGAAGGGTTTCGGCCGTGAACACCCTGTTCATCGGCTCCAGCAATCAGCTTGGCGAATTCGAAAGTGGCATGCTCGGAACCGCGATCGGACCGGAAACGGCTGTCATTGCAGGCGGCATTGGCACAATTCTGGTGGCAGCCGTCTGGGCACGCCTTTTCCCGCGCCTGTGGGCGCTTGATCGTCTGGAAGACGTCTTTCCGGAAGAACAGTAAGGCCAGAAATGCAAAAAGCTCCCGAAAGGGAGCTTTGTTTGCGGCCGGAGCAGCTTTCCTAAGAAAGGCTGGCTCCCGAAGTAGGACTCGAACCTACGACCCAGCGATTAACAGTCGCTTGCTCTACCAACTGAGCTATTCGGGACCGGCGAGGTGGTATGTAGCCAAATGACCGGGGTCGGTAAAGCCCCTAAATGAACTTTTTTTGTCGGTTTTTGCGTTTCTCTTCAAAGACCTGAGAAAAACCGTCATTTTTCAGAGTTCTTCACGGCCCCGCGTCGCAAGCTGATCCACCCGTTCGTTGTTTTCGTCGCCTGAATGACCCTTCACCCAGAGCCACTCGATCTCATGCGGCTTCGCTGCTTCCAGAATCCGTTGCCACAGATCCATGTTCGCAACGGGATCACCCGCCGCATTGCGCCATTTCCGTCGAACCCAGCCCGAATGCCAACGGGTAATGCCGTTACGCAGATACTCGCTGTCCGTATGCAGCGTCACCGTGCAGGGACGCTTCAAGGCTTCCAGCGCTTCAGCGGCGGCAGTCAGCTCCATCCGATTGTTGGTTGTTTCCGGATCGCCACCCAGAAGTTCCTTCTCCTGACCGCGACAGATCATGAGCGCGCCCCAACCGCCCGGGCCCGGATTGGGTTTGCACCCACCATCCGTCCAGATTTCCACTTTGGGACGCTCCGCAGACGCCTCAGACATGAGAGGCACTTTCAAAGTGACGCAGACGCCGGAGATAGGGCAGCGGGTCCTTGCGGGTCACAAGTGCATTCGCCGGAGTGTTGATCCAGTCATACAGTCGCGTCAGCAGGAAGCGGATCGCAGCACCCTGACACAGGATCGGAAGCGTGACTTTTTCAGCCTCGCTCAGGGGGCGAACACTCTCATACCCTTGCAGGATAGCGGCAGAAAAAGACGGTTCGAACGTCTTTTCATCCCGGAAACACCAGGCGTTCAGGCAGATTGCCAGATCGTAGGCGAGAAAATCCGTGCAGGCGAAATAGAAATCGATCAGCCCCGAGACCTGCCCGTTCTGAAAGAAAACATTATCCGGAAACAGGTCCGCATGGATCTGTCCGCGCGGCAGAGCCTCCGGAGACGGCCATGCGGCCTCGACCTTCTGAAGCGCCACCCGGACTTCAGCTGTCAGCCCGGATGAAAGGACGTCTCCGCTGTCACCACAGCTCTCGAGCAGAGGCCCCCATGCCGCCGGAGACAGGGCATTCGGCCGGACGGCATCATACCCCTCGCCGGCAAGATGCAGCCGAGCCAACGCTTTGCCGAGTTCCAGGCACAGCCCCGCATCAAGCTGGGTCGCGGAAACGCCGGGAAGGAACGTCGTGATGGCTGCGGGACGGTCTGCGAGGCTCCGCAGGGCATGTCCGCTGCGATCCGAAACCGGAAGCGGACAGTTCAGCCCCCTGCCCGCCAGATACTGCATGAGCCCCAGAAACCACGGAAGCTCACTGGCATTCACCCGCCGTTCGAACAGCGTGAGAATAAAATCCCCCTCCGTCGTGCGGAGGAGGAAATTGCTGTTTTCGACACCCTCGGCGATGCCATGAAACGAGACCAGCGTCCCAATTTCGTAAGTGCCAAGAAACGCTTCGAGCGTCTCGGCCGCCAGTTCCGTATAGACGGCCATGAGAAATCAGTCGTCCTCGCCAGCCAGGGGACCAGGCAGACGGAAGTTGATGTTCTCTTCCTTGACGATCCGCTCTTCGATCTTGAGCGTGTACTTCTCGGCCAGAGCCGTCACCATTTCCTGCACGAGACTCTCGGGAGCTGATGCCCCAGCGCTGATGCCAAGCGTCTCCACACCTTCAAGGACGCTCCAGTCAAGGTTTTCCAGCTTCGGCACCAGCAGCGCACGGCGCGCGCCCGACCGCTCGGCCACTTCCCGCAGGCGCTGCGAGTTGGACGAATTCGGCGACCCGATCACGATCACCAGATCGCTCTCGGGCGCGATGGCCTTCACAGCCTCCTGACGGTTGGTCGTGGCGTAGCAGATGTCTTCGCGCTTCGGTCCTTCGATGAGCGGGAAACGCGAGCGCAGGATGTCCACGATCTCGGCCGTATCATCAACCGAAAGCGTTGTCTGCGTGATGAAGGCCAGCTTGGCCGGATCTTCCGGCTGGATCGTGCGGGCTTCTTCGGCATCGTTGATGAGCGTAACAGCACCCGGCGGAAGCTGGCCCATCGTACCAACGACTTCCGGGTGACCGGCATGGCCGATCATCAGGATGTGAAGCTGGTCCGGACCACCGCCTGCGAAGTGACGCTCGGCCTCACGGTGCACCTTCGAGACCAGCGGGCAGGTCGCATCCAGATAAAGCAGGTTGCGGCGCTGCGCCTCTGCCGGCACGGCCTTGGGCACGCCATGCGCGGAGAAAACGACGTGTCCGTCTTCGGGAACCTCGTCCAGTTCCTCGACGAAAATGGCGCCCTTGGCTTCCAGTCCTTCAACGACCGTCCGGTTATGGACGATCTCGTGGCGGACATAGACCGGAGCACCATAACGGCGCAGGGCTTCTTCCACCACACGGATGGCACGGTCCACACCGGCACAGAATCCACGCGGACCGGCGAGCAGGACGCGAAGGGTTTTATGGGCTTCCACACCATCGGTGCGGGAAGGAGCGAAAGTCGTCTGTTCTGACATGGTGTTCCCCAAGCGGGCGGAGTTCGATATGTAGGACCAGTATCGACCGGATTGCCTCTCGTCGCAACGTCCGGGCCGCTTTGTGGGAGTTTCTTCAGCTGATGCCAGCCATCCGGCGCTTCGCCTCGCCCCTGTTTGCTCCGGCTTTTGCCCTTGTGGCACTTTCGAGTCTGGCCGGCTGCGACGAATCCAACCCGAGTTTCTTCGCCCCTGCCTGCCCCGCGCTCGATATTCCGGGCTCGGCAGCGGACCAGTTCGTCTATGACGGCAAGAGCGCGGATATCGGCAGCCTCGTCAGCCACGCCCAGATCGCCTCCCTTTCCGGAGACTGCGAGCGTGGTCCGGATGGACCGCACGGCCACCAGACTGTCCGCACGCGCCTGAGCCTTGCGATGAACCTGACCCGTGGTCCGGCTGCGACCAGCAGCACGCTCGACGTGCCGTATTTCATCGTCATTATGCGTGACGGCAAGATCGTGGACAAAAAGGTCTTCACCGACAGCTTCCGCTTCCCGGCCAATGTCAGCACACAATCGGTGCGGACGAATCTGCGTCTGATCGATCTTCCCGGCACCGACAACATGATGCAGGAAAATCCCTACACGCTGGAAATCGGCTACCAGCTGACCCACGGCGAACTGGGCTATAACCGTGAGCATCTCGCGCCGGTCGCCTTCCACAGTCACACCCAGTAAATAAAGCTCCGGGCCGGACAGAATACTGACACAGGCGTTCCATGATAACGCCTGTCGTCTGAACGGCGCGGCATGAGGGCAGAGCGAAATGTTCTGTGCCTGCTATCATTTCGGAACAGAAACACATGGACAATCGCGAACTGACCCTCCGCGGGATTATTCTCGGAGCCCTCATCACGGTCGTCTTTACGGCAGCGAATGTCTATCTGGGCCTCAAGATCGGTCTGACTTTCGGCTCGTCCATTCCAGCCACGATCATCTCAATGGCCGTCCTGCGCCTGATGGGCGGCGGAACCATGCTGGAAAACAACATGGTTCAGACCCAGGCCTCGGCAGCCGGAACCCTGTCCTGCGTATTCGCAGCACTTCCGGCCCTCATCATGGTCGGGTACTGGCATGAGTTTCCGTATGTCATCACGCTCCTGCTGACGATGGCGGGCGGCATGACGGGTGTTGTCTTCACCATCCCGCTGCGACGCGCGCTCGTCAGCAACTCCGACCTGCCCTACCCCGAAGGCACGGCCTGCGCGGAGATCCTGCGCGCCTCTTCACCAGAAGGCGATGCCCGGAGTCTGAGATCCCTCACCCTTGGCACCCTTGTGTCAGGGGCCGTGGCCTTTGCCACGTCAGGGCTTCGCCTCCTGTCAGACGGTTTTTCTGCCGCAACCACTGTCGGATCATCAGCCTTTCGGCTGAACGGAAGCTTTTCGCTGGCCCTGCTGGGCACTGGCTATCTGGTCGGGATTGGTGGCGGGATCGCCATGCTGCTTGGCGTGTTTCTGGCATGGGGCATTCTGGTGCCGGTTCTGGGCCATCTGACGCCTTCAGCCACCCCACTGGCAGAGGCAACAGGGCTCTGGCTGCACAAGGTTCGCTTCATCGGCGCTGGAACCATTGCGGTTGCAGCAATCTGGACGCTGCTCGCCCTCGCGCGGCCTGTTGCGCAGGGACTGAAAGAGGCCCTTTCCGTCACGCATCTTGCGACAGGTGATGACAGCGACCGCGATCTGGCGCCCCGCACACTCATTGCTTTAAGTGCCGGACTTGCAGTGCTGCTGACGGGACTGTTCGCCTATTTCCTGTGGCCCGTCATGCCGCATGGCGGTGCGCTTGGCACACTGATCCTGCTGGGCCTGATCGCCTGTTTCGGGCTGGGCTTTCTGGTCGCCAGCGCCTGTGGCTACATGGCCGGGATCATCGGTTCGTCGTCTTCGCCAATTTCCGGCGTGGGAATTATTGCCATCATTGCCATTTCCGTCGCCCTGTGGGGGCTGGAAAGCGGCGGATTGCTTACCGTCGAACAGCGCCCCATTGCCATTGCTTTCGGACTTTTCGTCCTGTCCGCCATCACGGCTTCGGCAGCGGTCTCCAATGATAACCTTCAGGACCTCAAGACCGGTCAGCTCGTCGGAGCTGCTCCCTGGAAGCAGGAAGTCGCCCTGCTGATCGGATGCGCCGTCGGTGCGATCGTCATCCCCTGGGTGCTTCAGGTTCTGTATCAGGCTTACGGTTTTGCAGGAGCCATGCCGCGCGCTGACATGGACCCGTCACGGGCTCTTGCCGCGCCACAGCCTGCGCTGATGGCAGCTATCGCCACGGGCATCCTCACCCACCAGCTTGACTGGCTGATGCTGGAAATCGGAGCGGCCCTCGGCGTGGCTCTGGTCATACTGGATGTTGTTCTGCACCGCCGGAACCTGTCGCTTCCACCACTGGCTGTCGGCATGGGCATCTACCTTCCGGCAGATGTTTCGGTCACGATCGGCATTGGCGCGGGGCTTGGATGGCTGCTGCGTCGTTTCCCAAAAGAACAGGGAACGATGATCGCCTCAGGCTTCATCGTGGGAGAGAGCCTGATCGGCGTCGCACTCGCCGCCATGGCGGGAGCGACGGGAAGCGCCGATACACTGGCACTTCCCATCCCAGCCCTACTGAATGCAGGGCTGGGATGGGCTGTTTTCTGCGGCGTCCTGCTCTGGTTCGGACGGCAGGTCAGACAGTCAAAATAAAAGGATGTCGGCCTGAAATCAGGCCTTCACCCACCACTGCACAGGCTCCTGCTCGGCAGTGGCGGTCTCTGCCATCTCAGCGACTTCCGGAGCGGCTTCCTTACGGGGACGCCCGACCGGACGTGGCGTGCGACGCGCGGCTTCAGCAGCCTGTTCGCGCGCCTGATGCAGCGAAGCCTTCAGCGTCTGGATCGCATCCTGGTTTTCACGCAGTTCGCGGTTCAGCTCGGTGATCTGGATTTTCGCATGCGCTTCGCGCGTCTCGAACGCCTTGATCTGGGAGCGGACTTCGCTCAGGCTCCGCTCGGCCTCTTCAGAGCGGCGCTGCTCGCGCTTGACCGACTGGCGCAGACGCTCGATTTCTTCCTGGTCTTCCTGACTGGGATTGCGCGCGGCAATTCCGCGGCTTCCCTGATGCTCAACCACGACCTGTCCGTCACGGACAAAACGGCGGCGGCGCTCCGGGGCAGATGTGAGAGGCCGTGGTTTGGGGGAGCGGGAAGACCCTCCTGCCCCCAGACGGGCCAGAGCCTGTCGCAGCTTGTCTTCTTCGTTAACCTGATGCTCGTCCTGCATTCTGTATTCTTCAACCAATATGATATTTGTAGATTTCGTCCCTGCCGGACAGGCCTGCCGCAAGACAGAAAGGCTGACCGGACCTTGGTCCACCCAGCAACAACTTGCCCTGACAAGGATTTGAAAAGTCGACTCGTCTGGAGAAGCTCCAGCGTTCTGACGCGAGTTTCCTAGCACTTCACCGGCATTCTGTCATCAGCCCAATAAGCGGCAGCTTATATTTTCTTTTGATGCCAGCGTCCCGGAGACCAGAGAATATCCGTTTCACCATGATTATTGGCATGACGAGCAAGAACAAAGAAGTAATCGGACAGTCTGTTCAGGAAACGAAGTGTTTCTGCTGGCCCCTGTTCCAGCATCGCAACCCGTCGCTCGGCCCGGCGAGCAACCGTCCTTGCGAGATGTGCGTGTGCCGCGACAGGACTACCGCCGGGCAAAACAAAACTTCTGAGTTCCTGCTGGGACTGGCGCAGTTCTTCCAGTCTGACTTCAAGCCAGAGAATGGCATCCGCACTCAGACTGGGCACGCGATCAGGATCGGGCAGACACAGATCTGCCCCAAGATCGAACAGACAGGACTGGATCTGCCGGACCTCGTCCACAAGACCCGCAATCCGGGCGTCCTGTGTCAGGTAACAGCACAGAACGCCGAGCTGGGCATTAAGCTCATCGACAGTCCCCATGGCCTCGATACGGTCAGACGACTTGGACACGCGTGTCCCGTCCCCAAGCGATGTCTGCCCCCCGTCTCCACCACGGGTCACGATCCTGTCGATGCGGATGCTCATGCCCGGCTCCAGCTTTTTTAGCGGTTTCTTTTATGCTTTGCGTGATGGCTGATCGTGTGATCGCCCATCAGGTCATGCGCGCGGGACGTGTGATCCGTCAGCATCTTGTCTGTGTCCGAAGCGAGGGTCTTCACATCAGGCGTCCCACCCGAAGCCTTGGCGGTCGTAATGGCTTTGCCCAGATCGGCTGTGCGCGTGCTCACGACGTCACGCAGGAACATGCGATCAAAGGCTGCCCCATAGAGATGGGAGAACGAATCGACATGCTCCTGATCGGCGGCGTCGATTTTGGCGGCCACGGTCAGATTGGCATCCGAAGCGATCTTGGCAACGGCCTTCTGGTTGGTCGTATGGTCACCCTGAACGGTCGAGGCGAACGCCTTGATCACGTCGCTGTTGCTGTGCGCAGCCGCAAGGGTTGCGATGGCGATCTGCGTCTGATCCATCTCGTCAACCTGCTGGATGAAAGCCGCGTCTGCCGTGGTCAGCTTGTAGGTCGAGGCCACGCTCGGAAGAGCGGGAGCCGGCGGCGCATCCGGAGCATTACAGGCAGCCAGACCGGCCAGAAGGCCTGCGGACAGGCACAGACGGAGATACGAAACAGTCATCGAAGCTTCCTTTTTCAAACGCGCCTGCTCCCGAAAAGACAGGCCGCGACAGACTGACACTTCATTCAGGACAGTCTCTCATTCGCTGTTCAGACAACACATGATACATTCACGGCATGTCCGCAAATCCTGTCCGCCCTGACATGCCCGATCCGATCCGGGGAAGTTTTGTTTTCGCTGCTCTCTCCGCCGCATCCGGCGTCATGCTCGGTGCATTATCCGCCCATTTACCGGACCGGCTTTTTGCCGTGCCAGGAGGACGGGCCATGCTGCATTCTGCAGTCGAGATCCAGATGTGGCATGCGCTGGGACTCTGCGTGCTGTCTCTGAACGCATCCCGCCTCTCGCCGAAACTGATCCGCCTGTCCTGTCTGTGTATGTCAGTCGGCATGGTGCTGTTCTGCGTGCCGGTGACCCTGCTGGCCCTGTTCAATCTGAAACTTGGAACCCTATCGATCGGGCGGATCGCACCCTATGGCGGGACGCTTCTCATGATTGCCTGGTGTCTGGCCGCGGCATCTGCCCTGCGGCGCCCTTTGCGGAACTGACTCTGCCGTTAGACGCGGCTTTTTCTGATTCGCTCAAAAACCAGTAGCCCGACCGTCTGCACCGCCAATGCGAGCAGGAAGCAGGCAATCATGATCCCCGTCAGGATGAGCTGTTCGCGTCCAAGGCCCGATTCAATATGAAACAGGCTGTAGAGTTCCTGCCAAGCAGATGTTCCTGCTATGCGCTGCGCGAGTTTGATCGCCGGCTGCCAGAACCGGAATACGGAGGCGAATGCGAGCGTCAGTCCAACAAGAATTGCGGTCCGGATCAGGGTTTCCGGAATGCTGACCTCACGCGACGACGTCACTTTCGGGCTGGATGGTGTTTTTTTCAAACGCATGACCTTTCATGAAAACTGGGCTTTAATCATCTGTTCCTGTCGTTCTGCGTTATGGCATGCAGAGGACAACATCAATGAAAGCCTTTTTCATGCGCCGTTCCCTTCTTGCCGCTGCCGGCCTCGGTCTGGCGCTCACCGCAACGCTTCCCGCTCATGCCGCGTCCACGGAAGTGCCTGCTATTCCTGCGCCCCAGCTGACTGAAACATCCGCTCCCCCCGTCGCCACACCTTATCCGGACACGACAGTCGCTCACGATCAGGTGGCACAGGCCTTTGCCTTGGCGCAGAAGACGCATCGCAAGGTTCTGCTCGATTTCGGTGGCAACTGGTGCCCGGACTGCAAAATGCTCAGCGGCATTTTCGCTCTGCCCGATGCCGCACGCTGGCTGGACAGCCAGTTCGTGGTAGTCCCGGTCAATGTGGGACGCATCAACACCAATCTTGAGCTGGCCACACGTTACGGCGTGACCATCAAGGCCGTACCAACCGTCATTATTGTGACACCTGAGGGCCATGCCCTGAACGGTGACGGATCGACTGCTCTGGGCAATGCCCGCAGCATGTCGCCACAGGCTGTTCTGGACCTCATTTCCAGTTGGAACAAACGCGGATAACACATTGAGGCTCCGGCTTTTTTCCCGGAGCCTCAACCCCTGTTCAGAGGGCGAGCACCTGCTCGGCTTCATGCACGACTTCTGCCAGAACATCGGCCTCGAACGGAGAGGTCAGACCCGCCTCAGAGACAAGCTGCGCGAAGGGCTTTGAGCCGCCTTCAGCGCAGAGCTTTCGGTAAGTTTCCAGCGTCCCTTCCCGATCAAGACGCGACCCCAGCCAGAGCTGCAGCGCACAGCACTGTGCCAGCGCATAATCGATGTAATAGAACGGCAGCCGGTAGATATGGAGCTGCGCCTGCCAGCGCCCACACTTTGCCGGATAGGCCAGATCGCCCCAGTCCCGCCACGGCATGTAGAGCGCCTCAAGCCGCTGCCATGTCTGATGACGCTCCTCAGCTGTCATCTCCGGATGCGCGTAGACCTCATGCTGGAAATGATCCACGCAGACGCCGTAAGGGAAGAATGACAGGGCATCGATCAGATGCATCCGCCGGTAGCGGTCCGCCGCACCATCCTCGACCAGTTCGCCAATCTGCGGCCAGGTCAGGAACTCCAGCCCCATGGAATGGATTTCGGCAGCTTCCATGGTCGGCCATAGCTGGTCGATCCACGGCAGATCGCGGCTTTTCCAGTTCTGGAACGCATGGCCCATCTCATGGGTGAAAACGCCGATATCATTATGGGTGCCGTTGAAATTGGCGAAGATGTAGGGCGTTCCAACCGTCGGGAAGGACGTGCAGAAGCCGCCTCCTGCCTTGCCATCACGGTTCTTCAGGTCGAGATAGCCCAGATCCCGCATCTGGACGTAAAAATCGGCCATTTCGCCTGACGGATCCAGGTCACGGAACATGGTTTCCGCGCGCGAAACCAGAAGATCATGATCGCCAGCGGGCTCCGGATTGCCCTGAAGGTCGATGAGCGCCTCATCCCACGCCATCACCTTGTCCCAGCCCATTTTCAGGCGACGGCGCTCAATCAGCGAGCTGATCAGCGGCGTGACATAGGCCAGAACTTTTTCGCGGAACGCCGCAACCTGCTCAGGGCCATAATCCGTCCGCCGCATCCGGCGATACCCCAGTTCGATATAGTTTTCGAAACCGAGCGTCGTTGCCATCCGGTCCCGCAGGGCAACGAGCTTGCTGTAAAGGGCATCAAGCTCTGCACCGTTTTCCTCAAAGAACGCCCAGCGCGCTGCCTCGGCCGCATGGCGGACATCCCGATCCATCCCCTGAAGATACGGCACAAGCCCCGACAGGTTGAGCGTCTTGCCATCGAAAGCAATTTTCGCAGCGGCCAGAAGCGCGGTGTATTCGCCGGTGAGACGTGCCTCTTCCTCAAGATCCGTGCTGATACGCGGATCAAAGGTTGTCGTGTCAGATTCCCAAAGGCGGACCACATGCGGCGTCACGATAGCTTCGAGACCAGCGCGGTCAGGATCGGCCAGAAGGCGCTTCTTGACCGTCACTTCATGATCGGTCGCGACCGGAGAGAGCCGGTCAGCATAGTCCCGGTCAGCCTTCGCAATCTCATCCTGCGTATTGCGCGAAAACTGCAGATGCACATGCGATGCCCACGACTCATACTCGCGCCGGACAGCGTCGAAAGCATGCAGAGCTTCCACGCGGTCGCCTGCGTCAAGCAGGGCCGCGATGGCATCATAACGGACCTTGAGCGACTGCTCGTCAGGCCGGGGGAAAGACAGTTCGGAAAAGGGAGGGATTGTCTTCGTCATGGCGCAATTCTGCCATTCCCAGCTCCTTTCGTCCATGCCTCTCAGACGGTCCGGATCTCGCTCACAAACTGCGCAATACGACGGCAGGCCTCAACAAGCTGCTCGTCAGAAGCGGCAAAGGACAGGCGCAGATACGGACTGTATCCGAAGGCCGAGCCCGGAACGGTCGCGACATGCGCCTCCTCCAGAAGTGCCTCTGCAAAAGCCACATCCGTGTCGAGCAACCGTCCCTGGCCCGACGTTCTGCCGACCAGAGCCGCAATACCCGGATAGGCATAGAACGCACCATCCGGCATCACGCAGGTCAGACCGGGCACCTGCTGTAACGCGCTCACGACCAGACCGCGACGACGCTCATAGGTTTCCAGCATGCGGGCGATCCCGTCGGCATCCCCGTCCAGAGCGGCGACTGATCCGGCCTGTGCGAGTGTGCAGACACCCGACGTGGAATTACTCTGAACCGCGATCATGGCCTGAATCAGCGGAACCGGACCACAGGCGAACCCCACACGCCACCCCGTCATGGCATAGGCCTTGGCCATCCCGTTCACGATCAGGATACGGTCCGCCAGATCCGGCGCAACACTCAGCAGGGAGAGGTGCTTCTTCCCGTCGAACGTCAGATGCTCATAGATCTCGTCGCTCATGACGAGGACATGCGGCGCCTCCCGCAGCACATCCGCGATAGCTTCCAGATCCTGTCGCTCAAGAATGGCGCCCGTTGGATTGTTCGGGAAATTCAGCAGCAGCCATTTCGTGCGCGGCGTAATGGCCTCACGGATTGCTTCGGGATCAGGACGGAAGCCGTTTTCTTCCCGACAGCGGATTTCGACCGGAACCCCGCCGAGCATCCGGGTGATCAGCGGATAACTGACCCAGTACGGTGCAGGCACGATAACTTCATCGCCGACTTCCAGCGATGCCATCAACGCGTTGAAAATGACCTGCTTACCACCATTCGCAACCATGATTCGGTCAGGAGTGAGGTCCAGCCCGTTATCCCGCCGGAACTTCCGGATGATGGCTTCAATCAGCGGCTTCTGGCCCGGGATCGGCGGATATCCCGTATCCCCGGCCTTTGCCGCTGCATAGGCGGCTTCGATCGCTTCGGGAGGCGACGGAAAATCCGGCTGCCCCAGCGCGAGGGATATGACGTCCGCCCCCTGCGCCTTCAGTTCACGCGCGCGGGCCGCCATGGCGATCGTTGCAGGACGGGGAAGATCAGCCAGACGAGAGGCGATGGTGAAGCTCATGAAAGCCCCTGACAGAACTTCTGGATGCGGGTGCAGGCTTCCTTCAGAAGCTCCGTGCTCGTCGCATAGGAAATGCGGAAGTAGCCCGGCGTAAGGAAGGCCGTGCCATGCACCGCCGCAACCCCTGTTTCCTCCAGCAGAGCCGTTACAAAGGCTTCGTCACCATCAATCAGGCGACCACCCTTGCTGGTCTTGCCCAATGTCCCGGCAATGGACGGGAAAGCATAAAATGCCCCTTCGGGAAGAGCACAGGTCAGGCCCGGCGCTTCATTCAGCATTCCGACCACCAGATTGCGGCGTTCCTGATAGACCGCGACCATTTCCGAAATAAAGGTCTGCGGGCCGGAGACGGCTTCCTGTGCTGCCGCCTGTGCAATCGAGCACGGATTGCTCGTGCTCTGCCCCTGGAGTTTGACAAGCTGCCGGGTGAGTTCAACAGGCGCTGCGGCAAATCCAATCCGCCAGCCTGTCATGGCATAGGCCTTGGACACACCGTTCATCGTCACTGTCCGCGAGCGCAGACGCGGCTCGACCTGAACAATGGTTTTGGCGACAGCCCCGTCATACATCAGCTTGGCGTACATATCGTCCGTCAGGATCCAGATATCCGGATAATCCAGCAGCACGTCCGTCAGCGCCTTGAGGGCCTCGGTATCATAAGCTGCCCCTGTCGGATTGCAGGGTGAATTGAGGCACAACCATTTCGTACGCGGCGTGATCGCGGCACGAAGCTGATCGGCCGTCAGGCGAAATCCGTTTTCTGGTTCCGTCTGGATGATGACCGGCGTTCCATCCGCCAGCGTCACGATATCCGGATAGGACACCCAGGCCGGTGCCGGGATGATGACCTCGTCACCCGCATTCAGCGTCGAGACCATGACGTTGTAAATGACCTGCTTGCCTCCTGTGGAGACGCAGATTTCTTCGGCTTTGTAGTCCAGATCGAAATCAGCGTTCAGGCGCGCCGCAATGGCTTTGCGCAGCTCAAGCGTCCCTGCAACGTCCGTATATTTCGTCTTGCCAGCCTCGATGGCCCGGATCGCCGCCCGCTTGATGAAGTCAGGCGTATCAAAGTCCGGCTCACCGGCCGAAAGGCTGATGATATCACGCCCCTCGGCTTTCAGGGCGCGTGCTTTCTGGGTCACGGCAATCGTCTGGCTGGGAAGAATGCGGTTCAGACGGTCGGCAATAAAGGACATGACAGGCTTTCCGGATCATTTAGGCGGCGTGATCCTAGACGCGTTCCCGCAGCTTTGACCACAGGCAGGCACGCTCAGTTCAACAAAAAAGGCGCCTTCCAGACCGGAAGACGCCTTGATAACGACAGTGCCGAAAAACAGCGGGCTGAAAACTTAGGCCAGCTTCTCCATTTCGCGAAGAACCGCCTGCCCCATCATTTCGGTCCCGACTCGAGCCATTCCCGGCGACATGATGTCGCCAGTACGCAGACCCGACGCCAGAACATTCGCCACAGCCGTCTCGATCAGATCGGCGTCTTCAGCACGGTTGAGCGAATAACGCAGCAGCATGGCGAATGAGAGGATCTGGGCCAGCGGATTGGCGATCCCCTTGCCCGCGATGTCCGGCGCACTGCCATGGATCGGCTCATACAGGGCATTGCGCTTGCCATCACCACGAATCGGACCGAGCGTGGCGGACGGAAGCATGCCAAGCGATCCCGTCAGCATGGACGCCAGATCGGAGAGAATATCCCCGAACAGGTTGCCCGTAACGATAACGTCGAACTGGTTCGGATCGCGGACAAGCTGCATGGCACAGTTATCGGCCAGCATGTGCGACAGCTGCACGTCCGGATATTCGCGCTTGTGAATTTCCGTCACGACTTCCTTCCACAGAAGGCCGCTTTCCATGACATTGCACTTCTCGACCGAGCACACGCGATTATCGCGCTTGCGGGCGAGGTCGAAAGCAACGCGTGCCACACGCTCGATTTCAGACGTCGTGTAGACTTCCGTGTTGATGCCACGACGCGACCCATCGGGCAGCGTCTCGATCCCGCGCGGCTCACCGAAATAGATGCCGCCTACCGTCTCACGGACGATCATCAGATCAAGCCCACGCACCACTTCCGGCTTCAGCGCGGACGCATCGATCAGGGCATCGAACAGCTTGGCCGGACGCAGATTGGCGAACAGTTCAAGTTCCTTGCGGAGCTTGAGGATCGCCACTTCCGGACGCTTGTCAAAACCGACATGGCTCCAGGCCGGATCGCCAACCGAGCCGAACAGAACCGCGTCGGACTGGCGGGCCAGTTCAATAACCTCATCGCGGATCGGCACGCCATGCACGGCAAGCGATGCGGCGCCAACGAGCTCTTCCGTGATTTCAAGCTTCAGCCCGCGATGCGCACTCATCCAGTGCACGATCCGCGCAACTTCGCGCATGACTTCCGGGCCGATCCCGTCTCCGGCCAGAACCAGAAGCTTGTGTGCGTCGCTCATTTCACAGTCCCTATGGTAATTGACGGCACCCAGGCGCGGGTTGGACGATGTTCGAAACTCGTGATCTCGGCATCATGCGCCATGGTCTGTCCGATATCATCCAGACCTTCCAGCAGCATGTGACGACGGAAAGGATCCACGTCGAAAGCAATGGTCTCGCCGTTCGGGCGCACGACCACCTGCCGCTCCAGATCCACTGTCAGGCGCGAATTCGAACCCTGACGGGCATCATCCATCAGCTCGTCACAGATCTCCCGCGGCAGGCGGATCGGAAGAATGCCGTTCTTGAAGCAGTTATTGAAAAAGATGTCGGCGAAACTGGGCGCGATGACGCAGCGGATTCCGAAATCCAGCAGGGCCCAAGGCGCATGCTCGCGCGAAGATCCACATCCCAGATTGTCATAGGTGATGAGAATTTCGGCCTTCCGGTACGGCTCCTTGTTGAGCACGAAGTCCGGGTTTTCGTTGCCCTCGGCATCATAGCGCTGGGCCGCAAAAGCATTCTTGCCCAGGCCGGTCCGCTGGATGGTCTTGAGAAAGCGCGCCGGAATGATCTGATCCGTGTCGATGTTCTCGGTCGGCATCGGTGCCGCAATGGCGGTCAGTTCCGTGAACTTGTCCATCAGACGGTTTCCTTCACCAGTTCACGCACATCGCACAGACGCCCCGTGACCGCAGCGGCGGCAGCCATGGCGGGCGAGCACAGATGCGTGCGGCCATCCGGGCCCTGACGCCCTTCGAAATTGCGGTTGGATGTCGAAGCACAGCGCTGCCCCGGAGTCAGACGGTCCGGGTTCATGCCCAGACACATCGAGCAGCCCGCCTCACGCCATTCGAAACCAGCGTCAAGAAAGACCTTGTCCAGCCCCTCGGCTTCGGCCGCATGCTTCACCAGACCGGAGCCCGGGACAATCATGGCGCGAACGCCCTCGGCGACATGGCGTCCGCGAACCACATCAGCCGCGGAGCGCAGGTCTTCCAGACGGCTGTTGGTGCAGGAGCCAATGAACACGACATCCACGGGCGTTCCCGCGATTTTCTGCCCGGCTTCAAGACCCATATAGTCCAGCGCGCGCTGGATCTGGGCCGCACGGGCCGGATCGGCCACATCCGACGGAGATGGCACGGAACCATCAATCGGCAGCACGTCCTGCGGGCTCGTACCCCACGTGACGGACGGGATGATCTCTTCCGCCGCGAGCGTGACTTCCGTGTCGAAATAGGCCCCTTCGTCGGACGCAAGGCTGCCCCAATAGGCACAGGCCTGATCGAAAGCCTCGCCCTTCGGCGCGAACGGACGGCCTTTCACATAGGCAAAAGTCGTCTCGTCAGGAGCCACAAGACCAGCACGCGCACCGGCTTCGATGGACATGTTGCACAGCGTCATACGGCCGGCCATGTCCAGATCACGGATCGCGGATCCTGCAAATTCAATGACATGCCCGGTCCCGCCAGCGGTCCCGATCCGGCCGATGATGGCCAGCATGATGTCCTTGGCGGTCACGCCGGGGCCGACATTGCCCTCGACGGAGACGCGCATGTTCTTCGCCGGCTTCTGCAGGATCGTCTGGGTCGCAAGCACATGCTCGACCTCGGACGTCCCGATTCCGAATGCCAGAGAACCGAGCGCACCATGCGTCGAAGTGTGGCTGTCGCCGCAGACAATCGTCATGCCCGGCAGGGAAATGCCCTGTTCAGGCCCGACGACATGCACGATGCCCTGCGAGGCGGAACGCAGCGGAAAATAGGGAACGCCGAACTCGGCGACGTTCTTCTCAAGCGTTTCGATCTGGAGGCGGCTCTGCGGCTCCTCGATCGGCTTGGAACGGTCGGACGTGGGGACGTTGTGGTCCACCACGGCCACCGTGGCATCCGGACGGCGCACGCGGCGCCCGGACAGCCGCAGACCTTCAAAGGCCTGCGGGCTTGTCACCTCGTGAACAAGGTGCCGGTCGATGTAGAGGATGCACGTCCCGTCCTCGAGACGTTCGACGACATGATCGTCCCAGATCTTGTCAAAAAGGGTTCTGGGCGAATTGGTAACGGGCATCCTGTCTCTACTCCGGACGGTTTAGGAAGCGGCCTTGCTGTCAGCCTTCGGCAGATCGCGCGGGCGCTCTGCAATACGGGCGGACTTGCCCGAACGGCCACGCAGGTAATACAGCTTCGCGCGACGGACCTTACCGCGACGCACGACTTCGATGCTGGCGATCGACGGTGCGTACAGCGGAAACACGCGCTCCACGCCTTCACCGTTGGAGATCTTGCGAACCGTGAAGTTGCTGTTCAGGCCCTTGTTGGAACGGGCAATGACAACGCCTTCGAAGGTCTGCACACGCTCACGCGTGCCTTCGACAACGCGGACGCCAACGCGGACCGTGTCACCTGCAATGAACTCGGGAACAGCGCGGACGCCGGAAAGACGCTCGATCTCGCGCGCCTCATACTGCTGGATAATGTTCATGACCAAACTCCTGAAAACAAAACTTCAATGGACCTGCTGTCGTGCCAGATACGCATCCCAGAGGTCCGGGCGGCGCGCCTTCGTGACGGCGATTGACTGTTCATGGCGCCAGCGGGCGATGGCACCATGGTTGCCGGAGAGAAGAATGTCGGGCACGTCCTGCCCCTCCCACACTGCCGGCTTGGTATACTGTGGATATTCAAGAAGCCCGTCGGCGAAGCTCTCGTCCTGACCGCTGACATCCGATCCCATGACCCCGGGAAGGAGACGGACACACGCATCCAGAAGCGTCAGGGCAGGAATTTCCCCACCCGACAGTACGACATCGCCCATACAGAGCTGTTCGATATCGTGCTTTTCCAGAACGCGCTCATCCACCCCTTCGAAGCGGCCGCAGAGAACCACGACCCCCGGCCCGGACGACAGACGCTTCGCATCTTCATGCGACATGCGCCGTCCCCGCGGTGTCGGATAAACGACCGGACGGCCGTCCAGCGCGGGAAGCGCCAAAAGAGCCGTATCCAGAACGTCTGCCCGCATCACCATGCCAGCTCCGCCACCAAAAGGCGTGTCATCCACGGCCCGGTGACGCCCCAGTCCGTGCTGGCGCAGATCATGCGCCTCACAGGACCAGATCCCCCGCTCAAGTGCCCGGCCCGCCAGGGAAAACCCCAGCGGCCCCGGGAACATGTCGGGGAAAAGGGTCAGGATGTCCGCGCGCCAGCTCATGCCCGCACCTGGACCTCACCGGACAGATCCCCCTCGACCTCGACTTCAGCGGGAGGGATGAGAACCACTTCCCGTTTTGCAAGGTCCACGCGGGGCACGCAGGCCAGTGTAAACGGCACGATCAGACCACGATCCACTTCGAGGCTGACGCCCGCTCCGTAATCGTGAACCACCGTAACCGTTCCCAGAACTTCCCCGTCTTCCGAGACCGCCGCCATGCCGATCAGATCGGCATGATAAAACTCGTCGTCTCCGGTTTCCGGGAGAATGGCACGCGGGACATACAGCTTGACGTTAACCATCCGTTCGGCAGCCGTACGGTCAGGAAGATCCTGCCCTTCGGCATCCGTCAGGGCAGCCACACCCGCTGAAACCCAGCGCGCCGTCCACGCCTTCCCCTGCCCGTCATGCAGCTCACCCAGCATCTCGACCGAAGCCGGATCGTCTGTGGCAGCATGAAGATGCACCAGACCGCGAACACCGTGCGGGCGACCGACGGTAGCAATCAGGACATCACTGTCAGGGTTAAAGCGGGACACGTCTCGGACTTCCTGAAAAGCAGCTTAATCAGGCTGCGGCAGCAGCGGCGGCAGCGGCCTTGGCGCGCTCCTGAGCCTTCGCCTTCGGAGCGGACTGCTTCGGCTGCTCGTTGTAGGTCGGCTTCGGAGCCAGGCCTGCATTGCCGAGGAAGCGGGCAACACGGTCCGTGGCGAGGGCGCCGTTGGACAGCCAGTGCTTGATGCGCTCGTCAACGAGACGGATACGATCGGCATGGTCGGCCGGCAGCATCGGGTTGTAGGAACCGACCTTCTCGATGAAACGGCCATCGCGCGGGCTGCGGCTGTCGGCAACAACGATGTGGTAGTAGGGACGCTTCTTGGCACCTGCACGTGCAAGGCGGATCTTGAGGCTCATGAAATACTCCTGAGAGACAGACTTGTAAAAACGGGACGGATCAGGCGAAAGGCGGGCGTCCGCCGGGTTTACCCCCGGGGCCACCCATGCCCTTCATCAGATCCGCCAGACCTCCTGCACCACCCATGCCGCGCATCAGGCCACCAAGGCCCATCTTGCTGATGCGTTTCATCATGGTGGACATGTCGTTGAACTGTTTGAGCAGACGGTTGATCTCCGGAACCGTGGTTCCCGAGCCTGCCGCGATGCGCTTCTTGCGGGACGCCTTGATGATGTCCGGCGTCTTGCGCTCCTGCTTCGTCATCGAGGAAATGATGGCCTTGTGACGCTTGAAGATCGACGTATCGAGCTCCTTGTCACCCAGCATATCCTTGATCTTTCCCATCCCCGGCATCATGCCGAGAATGCCGGAAATCGAGCCCATGCGGTTGATCTGGTCGATCTGGGAGACGTAGTCATCCAGATCGAACTTGCCCGCGAGCATCTTCTTGGCAACGCGCTCACCTTCCTCGTGATCGAGGGTTTCGGCGGCACGTTCCACCAGCCCAGCAACGTCACCCAGACCGAGAATACGGCCAGCAACACGTTCGGGGTGGAATTCTTCAAGCGCTTCGAGATTTTCACCCGAACCGGTCAGCTTGATCGGCGCGCCCGTGATGGCCTTCATGGACAGGGCCGCGCCACCGCGGGCGTCACCGTCCATACGGCTCATAACAACGCCAGTGATACCAACAGCCTCGTTGAAGGCCTTGGCCGTATTGACGGCGTCCTGACCGGTCATCGCGTCAACGACCAGCAGCGTCTCGGCAGGCTTGGTGAGCGTGCGGATTTCCCGCACTTCATCCATCAGGGCTTCATCGATCGACAGACGCCCCGCCGTATCGAGAATAACGACGTCATAGCCTTCAAGGCGTCCCGTCTCGAGAGCACGCTTCGCAATCTGGACGGGAGACTGCCCGGCGATGATCGGCAGAGCCTGCACGCGGCCCGTCTTGGCATTGACACGCTCGGCCAACTGCTGGAGCTGGAGTTGCGCGGCTGGACGCTGGACGTCGAGGCTGGCCAGAAGGACTTTCTTGTTCTCACGACCCGACAGACGTAGAGCGATCTTGCCCGATGTCGTCGTCTTGCCCGAACCCTGAAGGCCCACCATCAGCACCGGAACCGGCGGATTGGCGGACAGGTTCAGCGGAACAGCCCCTGCCCCGCCAAGTGCGTCGATCAGTGCATCATTGACGATCTTGGCCACAGCCTGACCAGGAGAGACGCTTTCCAGCACCTCATGCCCGACCGAGCGCTCGCGGACCTTGTTGACGAAGTCCCGCACCACAGGCAGAGCAACGTCCGCCTCCAGCATGGCGAGACGCACTTCACGCATGGCCTCGGTGACATCAGCCTCCGAGAGCTTCCCATTTCTGGAAAGCCCTTCGAGGACACCGGACATCTTGCCTGAGAGTTGATCGAACAACGGGTCACCTTAAAACCAAACAGAAACACGCCACTGCGCGAGTCTTCGCGAGGTGGCGTGTCCGGAAACAGGACCCGTCTATCCCCTTGCCACCGAAGCGTCAAGCGATAGACGGGAATGCAGCAGTTTTCAGGGCATATCGTCCGGCTCGCCCTCAGGCGGCGGTCCCATCAGGGCTTTCATCTGCTCATGCAGCGCCTTGATCTTGTCCATGGTCTCCTTGGCCTGCTGGCGCTGTGCCGGCGTCAGCAGATCGTGAAGCTGTTCCATGGTTTCAAGATGAAGCGCGGAGACCTTGGTCTTGACCACATCTTCCTGCTTCCCCAGATCAGCCAGCGCTGTACGATCGAGATCACCGACCGTACCAAGAGCATCGTGGATCTTGCCCTCGATAGCGCGCCCCTCAAGACGCAGCGCATGCTCGTCCTGGTGGGATTTCTCAAAAATAGTCTTGAGCTTCGCCTTCTGAGCAGTGGTCAGCGTGACACCCGGCGGGATGGGAGGCATCATGTGCCCCGGGCCGCCGAAGGGAGCTCCACCCGGCGGTGGGCGGTTACCGTCAGGCGCATGATGGCCCTGGGCCGAGGCAGCAAGAGGAGCCACCACCAGGCCGAGGGCAGCGATGACAGGAAGAAAAGCAGCGGGACGAAGGATCGTCATGGACGTCATATCCTTGGAGGTTATGGCAGCCGGAGACGCACAGAGCGGCTCCATACATTTCTAGATGGCACGTTTCAATGTTGCAGACCGCCCCCTCCTCCGTTTCAAAAAGTAAGCCCCCACCCTTATGTAACACCACATCTTGACGGCAGAAGTTTCCCGTCGCATGAAGCATCCAGATCCGAACAGAATCCTTCAGAAATGAAGTCTGCCGGATGGAGAGGTGGCCGAGTGGTTGAAGGCAGCGGTCTTGAAAACCGCCATACGTGAGAGCGTATCGTGGGTTCGAATCCCACCCTCTCCGCCAACATTCCAGAGCAAAATCCTAAATCCATCTAAAGCCTGCGGCACGCGCTCCTGCTGCGTACAATCAGAAAGCAAACGTAAAAAAACCTGCCTCCGCGTTTGCAGAGGCAGGTTTTTTAATAGTCGTCTGAATGGACAGAGATCAGCGCGGACCTGAGCGAGGGCCACCCCGTCCTGGGGCGCCACCACGACCACCGCCACCCGGGCGACCACCCGACGGCGGTCCAGGA
>CALFLO010000140.1 GCA_937880175.1 uncultured Gluconobacter sp. | reverse complement strand
CAGGTATAGTGCAGGGTGGAACGGTATCGTGGCAGTTGGGGCGAAATAGAGGACTTGGATTATAACGAAATCAGCAAGAGTTGTTCTAAATCGGGTTTGATGATTGTGTTTTTTGCAATCTGTTAAGAACCTATAAAAGGTTCTTCCTTGGTAACCTGAGGCTATGCGCCAGAAACTCCATTGCAGCTTTTGTAATTTTATTCGGCTGATCTGGAGCGTAGAGTCCATACTGAACGATAAGTGGCGGCGGTAAACTTGCCGATGTAGGAAGCGCACGCATTGTCTCTGGCCGTACACATTCTGCGGTCATCAAGGCAACCCCGAGCCCACTTTCTACGCCGGCTCGGATAGCACTAATGCTTTGGCTTGTCAGTGTGACCCGATAGTTCCGGCCGATTTCAGCCAATGCGTCTACCATTCTGCGGCGCCAAATGCAGGGTTCAGCATAAGCGATAACGTCTAAGGGATGTGCTGGGTCGGGGCCGTAGTCAATTCCTCCTACCCAGAGGAGTTCGATATCCCAGGTTTCCGCAGCGTCCCCAGAAAAAGACGAACAGGTCGCCACTGCCAGATCGAGTTCTCCCTCTCGCCAACGGTCAGCAATAGCAATGCTATGGTCCACGACAATATCAAGGTGCAGATCCGGCCATGTACGGCGGAGCCGCCCCAATGCTTCCGGAAGTGCTTTGACAGCGATTTCCTCCGCCAGCCCAATCCTGATTGGATCACAAGTGCGCTGTTCGCCAAGTCGTGCCACGACTTCTTCGCCAAGTGAGAGGATACGTGTCGCATAGCTAAGGAAGAGTTCACCTTCGGTAGTCGGAATCACCCCCCGGCCGGTGCGTCGTAGCAGACGACTCCCTAACAGGTCCTCCAATCTGCGTATTTGCATACTGAATGCGGATTGTGCACGCCCAGCCTGTTCCGCAGCACGGCTGAGGCTGCCGTGTCGGCAAACCGACACGTAGGCGCGTAGCAAATCAGGATCGAGTGCGTCGGATATCATAGAAACCTGATGTCTGATTTCAGAGATATAAGTCTACCATCATATCTTTGCGGGCGCTATCTTTTGGAGATGATAGCTCTTCATTTTTAAGAGGTTTTCATGATCCAATCGCTTTCAGAAATGCATCAAGTATGGGCTTGGCCTGGTAAAGGTGAACCTCAGAGCTTGCGACTGGAAATGCGCCCCCGTCCAGTTCCGGCTCCTGGCGAGGTTCTGGTTGCCAATCGCGCCGTCGGACTTAATCCTGTGGACTGGAAAATGATCGAATGGGGCCATGTGGCGTGGTCGCCCGGCCATGTTCCTGGTGTCGATGGGGTCGGTGTCGTCGTGGCGACGGGTGCTGGTATCCGCCTGCCCATCGGTTTAAGGGTCGCGTATCACCAATCGCTTGCATGTAATGGCAGCTTCGCAGAGTTCACCTGTATAGACGGCAGGAGCATCCTCCCGATTCCGGGCGGTGTAGAAAACGTGGTTGCAGCGGCATTACCATGCCCGGGTTTGACAGCATGGCAAGCTCTTCGAAAGGTGCCTCGCCGGATCACTCGGGACGTTCTCGTAACCGGCGCTGGCGGTGCTGTTGGCTTCATCCTCGCACAATTGGCCGTGTGCAACGGCTGGCGCGTTTGGGTGACTGCTGCTCCCACTCACCGGGGTGCGCTTTTGGCGCTCGGGATTACGGATGTTTTCGACTATCGTGATCCAGAATGGAAAAACAAGCTTTCGGAAAGTTTAGGGCCACGCCGCCTTTACGCAATCTTTGATACAGTGAGCGGCGAGCACGCCCAATCACTAGCTTCGATGCTCAGCTATAATGGCCATCTAGTTTGCATTCAGGATCGGATTGAAGAAAATCCGGTGCCAGCATTTACCACGGCTATTTCGCTGCATGAGGTGGCGCTCAACAGCGTCTATCTAAACGCTACGGACGAAGACTGGCGAGAATGGCGTTCTGCAGGCGCCGAACTGTTCCAGATGCTTGAAATTGGTGGGCTTCAATTGTCACCTATCGAAACTCGCTCCTTCGATGCACTTCCGCTTGCCCTTACCGAATTGCAAAGCGGAGCGCACAAGGGGAAACTTGTCGTGGTTCCGTGATGTTGGCAGTGTTCTCCCAACGCTACCCGGCCATCGGTCATGGCCGCATACAAAGCAGAGTTACCGTCGCCATACATAGAAGAGGCGCGAGATTTCTCAGTTTTTCATGGAAGTCGCTGTGATATGCGACGTGCGCGGCACCTCTCCGATGTGGCAGGCATTGCAAGCGGAAGAATACCGCTCGTGACGCTCGTTCAGCTTCTTTCGGTCGCAGAGCATCTGAACTTTCGCCACGCGGCCAGTGCACTCGGTGTTACCCAATCGAGCGTCAGTACCCGTATCAAAGCATTGGAAGAGACGTTGGGTCTTCCCCTGTTTGAGCGGCGTCATCGCGGTGTCCGGCTGACCGAGGCCGGGCGCCGCTTCGTTGCGGAGGTTTCGGCCGGTATCGAGCAGATCGACCATGCTGTCAGGACGGCAGGCGCGATTGCCGACGGCACGGTCGGGCGCCTTGCGATCGGGCTGAACGGTTCGATCGCGACGGGATTTCTCGCCGATCTGCGTCGGCGCTATCGCGCAGCTCACCCGGCAATCGAACAGAGCATAATCGAAGGACCGTCGTCACATACTCTCGCCATGATACGCGACGGCAAGCTCGATGTG
>CALFLO010000139.1 GCA_937880175.1 uncultured Gluconobacter sp. | reverse complement strand
TGGTGGCCCGGGTGATACCGACAGTTCGGACGAACAGACCCATTTGCGATTTCTGGTCAGCAAAGACATGCTCGACGCGGGATCGGATCACGGACTTTCCTGCATTGGCCCGCTGGATATGGAGTGGCATGGGTTTGAGATGCGGCTTCTTCCTGTGAACCTTTGAGACAAAGCCCTGCTTTTCCATGAAGTCTTCATTGGCTTTTGAGCGATACGCTGTATCAGCCCAGACGCTTGAGGCCGTATTGGTTTTATCCAGCAGCCCCTCTCTCAATCGCGCGCCATCACTGGCAGCGGCATCCGTCGTCTTCCATTTCCGGATGAACCGATACTTCCGGTCGATGGAGACGTGAGATTTGTATCCAAAGAACGGAATGGCGAGATCACTCGACGGCATGGTTCCGTCATCCTGCCGCTTCGCCTTCGTGAACTTCAGCGTCCAGCGCGCATGACGGTCCTTGTGCGACAGCTTTGACGGCTTGTCCTGCCAGTCTTCAGGGATACGTCCTGCCCGCAGGTCCGCTTTCTCGGCGTTCGTGTTGCGCTGCTTTGGAGCAGCCACCAGTGTTGCGTCGAGGATCTGGCCTGACATCGGGAGATAACCAGCGTTCTTCAAAGTAGCGTCAAAGCGGTCGAACAGTCTTTCAATCGCACCCGCCCGGGTCAGGCGTTCACGGAACAGCCAGATTGTTTTGGCGTCAGGTACACGGTCCGACAGCCCCAATCCCAGAAAGCGCATGAATGACAGACGGTCGTTGATCAGATACTCCGTCCGTTCGTCGGACAGATTGTTCAGCGTCTGGATGACCAGAATTTTGAACATCAGCACCGGATCAAACGGCGGTCGCCCGCCCTTATACCAACCATTGTTTGATGTGACTCTTGGGGTACCCCTCGGGTTAAAAATGTGATTCATAGGATGCAGACCTTTCTCTGAAGGAGGCATCCTGGATGAGCATTCCTCTGGCCCTGCGTGACGATTATGATAGCCCGGAGTTGCGACGCCTTGCGCGCAGAAGCAGGCACGCGGGTCAGTCTCGTCGCCTACTGGCGCTTGCTGCGATTTATGATGGTGCCTCGCGCGGCGCGGCGGCGCTTCTTGCCGGCACAGACCGTCAGAGTATCCGCGACTGGGTGGTGCGTTTCAATGCGGAAGGCCCGGAAGGCCTTGTTGACCGTCATGGCGGGGGACAGAAAGCCCGGCTGACACCGGAGATGCTGGCTGCTCTGAAAGCGCGCATTGAGGAGGGTCCGATCCCCGCGGTACATGGTGTTGTGCGCTGGAGACTGTGCGATCTGTGCGGCTGGCTGCATGAGAGCTATGGCGTCAGCCTGTCGGAAACCCGGCTGGGCCAGATCATACGCCGCGAAGGGTTCCGTCTGCTGACAGCCAGGCCCCGACACTATCGGCAGGATACGCAGGCCCAGGACATTTTTAAAAAGAGTTCCCCGATGTCATTGCTGCGATCAGGACCAGACATCCCGGAAAACACATTGAAATCTGGTGGGCCGACGAGGCACGGATCGGCCAGAAAACAAAGCTGACCCGCCGGTGGGCAAAACGGGGGACCCGGCCCCGGGCGGTTGCTGACCTGCGCACCAGGTCCGCGTGGATTTTCGGGGCCATCTGTCCTGAAAAGGGAACGGCCGCAGGCCTCGTGCTCCCTGTCTGCAACCTGCACGGCATGCAACTCCATCTCGCGGAGATTTCACGCACG
>CALFLO010000138.1 GCA_937880175.1 uncultured Gluconobacter sp. | reverse complement strand
ATGAGGCTCTGGACCGGTCTCGGCAACCCCGAGCCGGGGATGAGCCGTCATCGACACAACATCGGCTTCATGGCGGTCGACGAGATCGCCAGGCGCCACGGTTTTTCGCCGTGGCGCAAGCGCTTCCGGGGGGAAACTTCCGAAGGCGTCATCGGGGGGCAGAAGATCCTGCTCCTCAAGCCGATGACGTATATGAACCTGTCAGGCGACAGCGTTCAGCAGGCCGCGCAGTTCTTCAAAATTGCGCAGGACGATATCACCGCATTTCACGACGAACTCGATCTTGCTTTCGGCAAGCTGCGCATCAAGCGCGGCGGTGGCGCCGCCGGGCATAATGGCCTGCGCTCCATGGACAAATGCCTGCCGAGCCCGGATTACTGGCGCGTGCGGATGGGGATCGGTCATCCGGGACACAAGGACCGTGTGACGGGCCATGTTCTGGGCAATTTCGCCAAGGCGGAAGAGCCGGAACTGGAGCGGTGGCTTGAGGCCATGGCGGACGCAGCCCCCCTGCTTGCGAAGAAAGAGCACGAAGCCTTCATGACGAAGGTTGCCCTGCTGTCTGCCTGATAGAATTTCGGCTGAAATGACCTGTCAGGGCGGGTCTGACGAACAGGGCCACGACGTCCATCAGAGCGTGAAATCCCATCAGCCAGATCAGCGGTGTTCCGTGGAGGGCGCGGAGCATGAAGATCAGCCCGATGACCGTTGTAGCCAGAACGCCTTTGATCCCCTGATACCAGTGCATTCCTCCGAACAGCAGCGTTGAGAGTGCTGCGCTGGCAATCAGGCTGCCGGTGAGCTGGCCTGTGAGTATGGGCAGGGCCAGCCGGAAGAACAGTTCTTCGCCCAGTCCTGCGTTCAGGCAGAGCACAAAGGCCAGTCCGGCTTCCGGCAGGGTGCGGGGGATCAGGGCGGAAAAATCGCCCAAAGGGTTGCGAAGGGCGGGTCGCTTCAGTTTGCGGAGCAGGATGAAAATGCCCGCGAGGATCAGAATGCCGCAGGCGAATCCAACGAAAAAAGCTGGCGACGTTTCAGGTGTCGTCGTGTTGGCCACCGTTGCGGGTGTGGACAGACGTAACCGGGCAAGGGGCGTGAGGTTCAGGGGAGAGGGCAGAAGCCAGAGTGTTACGAGGCCGCCCAGATCAAAGAGCAGGACGCTCCGGAGCAGCCATTTCAGATAGAAGCGGCGTCGTTCATTGGTGTGGGTGGCTGTGCGGAAGATCTTCCAGTCCTGCATCCCCCTGCGACTGTGATGCACGCAGGCAGCCAGCAGGACTGCGAGCCAGAGGATTGCCAGAATTCTTGCTGTTGGGATGTCGTGCAGGATTGTCATGGGTCTGTTCTCTTTCCATAATGGAAAGTCAGAACATCATTTTCCAATATGGAAAGTCAATGCCGTGCAGCAGGATGGATTCGGAACTACGGATGTGAGCAGTCGGGACGATGCGCGTGCGCAGCTGGAAGCCCTGGACGCCTTCAGGAACAGGCTTCCGAAAGAGCTGGTCTGTCCCTGGTGGAATGCGCCGGTTATGGGCGGGCTTCTGGCGCTTCTGACCTTTGCGATGAGTCTGGACCCGCCCTTCATTTTTCTGCTGGAAGGGCTGTGCGTCGCATTGATGGGCATTTTCTACGCGCTCGCGCGGCGGCAGATGGGATATTTCGTCAATGGATACCGTCGGGGGCGCACCCGGAAGATCGCAATCGGTATGATTCTGGGGGTTTATGCGATGATGGCGCTGTCCGGAGCGGGGGCGAGGGTGCTTCATCTGGCGTGGCTGCCGTGGATTGCGACGCTGGGCAGTTTTGCGATCGGCTATGGGGTTGCGCTGCTCTGGCGGAGGGCCTGGCGGGCTGGTATGACGGCGGGGCTGTGACTGCTGTTCCCCAATTCGATCCCGTCATTCATCCTCCTGCCCGTCTGCAACTTGCTGCGGCCCTGTCGGAAGTGAACGACATGGAGTTCGGGCGGGCGCGGGATCTGCTGGGCGTGAGTGACTCGGTCCTGTCCAAACATCTCGCCCAGATGCAGGACGCCGGCTATGTGCGGTTGCGCAAGGCACCTCTGGGCGGGCGGCAGCGGACCTGGCTGGTTCTGACGGCACAGGGGCGTACGGCCTTGAAGGCGCATGTGCGCGCTTTGCAGGATCTGGCAGGAATCGTGGGCTGAAAAGCCGCTTTCGCGAGGGGAGGTGGTTGTGAGCCTCTCCGGTTTCTGCGAACACAGGGCAACGGATTTTTCTGGAACGGATCGTTCGCATCTGAACGGTCTTCAATGATGATGGAGAGCACGAATGGGTTTCAATTGCGGCATCGTTGGTCTGCCCAATGTCGGCAAGTCCACGCTGTTCAATGCCCTGACGGAAACGGCGGCCGCACAGGCTGCGAATTACCCGTTCTGCACCATCGAGCCGAATACGGGCCGCGTGGCCGTACCGGATCCGCGGCTGGATGAACTGGCGCGGATCGGCAAGTCCGTCCGAAAGGTGCCGACAAGCCTGGAATTCGTGGACATCGCCGGTCTGGTCCGTGGTGCGTCCAAGGGCGAAGGCCTCGGGAACCAGTTTCTGGCCAATATCCGCGAAGTCGATGCCATCGTGCATGTGCTGCGCTGCTTTGAGGATGACGACATCACCCATGTCGAAGGTGGCGTCGATCCGGTCCGGGATGCGGACATCATCGAAACGGAACTGATGCTGGCGGATCTGGAAAGCCTTGAAAAGCGCCAGATCGGCCTTCAGAAGCGCGCCCGGGGCAACGACCGTGAAGCACAGGCGCAGCTTGAACTTCTGGAGCCGCTGCTGGCGGCGCTGCGTGAGGGCAAGCCCGCACGGACCGCCGTTGCAAAGGGACAGGAAGTGGAGGCATCACGCCTTCAGCTCCTGACGACGAAGCCGGTTCTCTATGTCTGCAACGTCGAGGAAGCCTCGGCCGCGACAGGAAATGCGTTCTCTGAAGCCGTCCGCAAGCGCGCGGAAGCTGAAGGGGCCGGCGTCGTCGTGGTGTCTGCCGCGATCGAAGCCGAAGTCAGCCAGCTGCCGCAGGAAGACCGGACGGAGTTCCTTGAAGGGCTGGGCCTGACGGATAGCGGTCTGGATCGTGTGATCGCGGCGGGCTACCAGCTTCTGGGCCTGCGGACATATTTCACGGTTGGTCCGAAAGAATCCCGCGCCTGGACGATCACGGCTGGCACGAAGGCCCCTCAGGCCGCTGCTGTTATTCACAACGACTTCGAACGTGGCTTCATTGCCTGCGAAACCGTGGCGTTCGACGATTACGTGGCCTGCAACGGTGAGGCCGGAGCCAAGGAAGTCGGCAAGCTGCGGATCGAAGGCAAGGAATACGTGGTGCAGGATGGTGACGTCCTGCTGTTCCGGTTCAATGTCTGACGCTTCCTCCCAGGCCACGCGGATTCTGGAGGGTCTGGCGGAGCGTGCCCGCCATGCCAGCCGGAGTCTCGCGCGGGCCAGCGAGGAAACCCGCAACCATGCGCTGGCCGAGGCGGCAAAGGCCTTGCGGGCACGTAGCGGTGAGATCGTCGCGGCCAACCAGCAGGATCTGGCCGCGCTGTCGCAAGACAGGAACGCGGCGTTCCGGGACCGCCTGACGCTCACGCCGGAACGGGTCGAGGCCATGGCGCGCGGTCTGGAAGACGTGTCGCGCCTGCCGGATCCGGTCGGGCGTGTTCTGGCGGAATGGGACCGGCCGAACGGGCTGCATTTCCGTCGGGTGGCGACGCCGCTTGGCGTGATCGGCATGATCTACGAAAGTCGTCCGAATGTTGGGGCCGATGCTGCTGCTTTGTGCATCAAGTCCGGCAATGCGGTGATTTTGCGCGGCGGCGGGGAAAGCCTCCATTCCGCTCGCGCCATCCAGATGGCGATGGAAGACGGATTGCGGGAAGCCGGGCTGGATGAAGCCTGTGTGCAGATCCTGCCATCCGCGGATCGGGCGCTGGTCGGGGCCATGCTACAGGCCTCGGGACAGATCGACCTGATTATTCCGCGTGGCGGCAAGTCCCTCGTGGAACGTGTGCAGCGTGAGGCCCGCGTGCCGGTTCTTGCCCATGCGGACGGCCTGAATCACACCTACATCCATGCGAGTGCTGATCCGGCCATGGCTCGCAAAGTGCTGCTGGATGCGAAAATGCGTCGGACCGGGATCTGCGGTGCGACGGAAACGCTGCTGATCGATGCGGCGATCGCCCCGACGCTGCTGCCGCTTCTGGTTCAGGATCTGGCGGCGAAGGGATGTGCCTTCCGGGCAGACGACCAAGCGCGTGAAATCGTGCCAACGCTTGAAGCGGCCTCGGCTGATGATTTCAGCACGGAATGGCTGGACGCCGTGATTTCGATTGCCGTTGTGGACGGGGTGGAAGACGCTCTGGATCATATCGCACGGCACGGAAGCTCGCATACCGAGGCCATTCTTGCCGAAGATCCTGAAGCCGCTTCTGCGTTCCTCAACGGGACGGACAGCGCGGTCGTGATGTGGAATGCGTCTACGCAGTTCTGTGACGGTGGGGAGTTCGGATTCGGTGCGGAAATCGGCATTGCGACAGGACGTATGCATGCGCGCGGTCCAGTGGGGCTCGAGCAGCTGACATGTTACCGGTACGAAGTAATCGGCACCGGGCAGGTGCGGGGCTGACCAGCATCCCGACGTCCGGCGACGGTCGGAAAATGCGGATCGGTCTGCTGGGCGGCTCGTTCAACCCGGCTCATGCGGGGCACCTCATGGTGGCACGGCGCGCCTTGCGGGCTCTGCGGCTGGATCAGGTGTGGCTCATGGTGTCGCCGGGGAATCCGCTCAAGCCGAGCAAAGGCATGGCCTCGTTCAGAGTGCGCCTTGCCTCTGCGGAGCGGATTGCAGACGGACGGCGAATCGTGGCAACGGATATCGAATCGCGGCTTGGTCAGCGTTTCACCGTAAAAACCGTTGGACTGCTGAAGCAGCGTTTCCCGCATGTGCATTTCGTGTGGCTGATGGGGGCGGATGGTCTGGCGCAGCTGTCGCGCTGGAAGCGCTGGCGCCGGTTGGCTGCGATGGTTCCCATAGCCGTCGTCCCGCGCCCTGGCAGCGTTTCGCCTGCCTTGCGGGGGCCCGCGGCGTCCGTTTTGCGGCACCAGAGACGGCCTTCACGGGAATCTCCGGTGCTTGCGGAGCGAAAAGGCAACGCATGGACGTTCCTTTCTGCGCCGCAGAACGATATATCGGCTACAGCGTTGCGTGAGTCCGGCCAGTTTCGTCCGGATTCCGATCAGGAGTAAAAACCATCACCAAGACGACCTCTCCCGAATCGCAGGCCAAAAAGCCTGTGCGCCGGAAAACCAGCTCCCCCGATGCGGCACTGGCCGAGGCTGCCAAGGTGCCGGGAACGGCTCGTAAAAAGGCGGCTGTTGCCGGACCGAAGAAAACGGCCGTCAAGCGCGAACCCGTGCAGCCGGATCTTCTGACCAGCATGCTGACGGTCATCACCACGAGTCTGGATGAAGACAAGGGTGAAGACATCGTTGTGCTGGATCTGGTCGGACGCGCGAACTTCGCTGATCGCATGGTCATTGCGACGGGTCTTGCCGACCGCCAGATCTCCGCAATGGCGCATCACATTGAGAAGAAGCTCAATGAGATCGGCATCAAGCGTATCCTGATCGAAGGTGCGAATGGCAGTGACTGGGTCCTGATCGACGCCGGTGACGTTGTCGTTCATCTCTTCAAGCCGGAAAGCCGCGAGCTTTACGGCCTTGAGCGGATGTGGGGCAGTGATCTGGACGGAAGCGAAAACGAAGTCGCCGTCGGACAGGACGAAGAGCAGGACTGAATGAAACTGGTCGCAATCGGCCGGCTCAAAGCCGGGCCGGAGCGCGAACTGTTCGAGCGTTATGCAGGCCGGATCCGGCCTGCCCTGACGGTGACGGAACTCGCGCCGTCAAAAGGCAGCGTCCAGGAGCAGAAGCGCAAGGATGCCGCGGCTCTTCTGGGGGCCTGTCCTGACAATGCCCTGATCGTGGCGCTGGACGAAGGCGGTAAAACGCCTGACAGCCTGCGTCTGGCGGAAATGCTGTCCCGCTGGCAGGAATCCGGACGCCCCATTCATTTTCTGATCGGTGGTGCGGAAGGGCTGGATTCAACCGTAATCCAGCGTGCCGATTCCGTAATTTCTCTTGGGAAACTGACCTGGCCGCATATGCTGGTCAGGGTTCTGATCGCCGAGCAGGTGTTCCGTGCTCAGGCCATCAATACCGGTCATCCCTATCACAGGGAATCGCGACCGGACTAAGCCCGGTCGTCAGGCTCTATCAGCGAATCGAACGGTCGGGAGCGTCCGAGGTGAAGGCATCGTCCGGAGCTTCGGCCACTTCGGTGCTGTTCATCGGATGGCTCAGAGCATCCGATCCATTCAGCACGGCGCGGTGACGGAAGCCTGAGGGGGTCGAAGCACGTGCCATCACGACATGCGGGGCCGGGTTACGGTCGCCATTGTCGGAATGGGGATAGATGAAGCCATAGGTCGGATAGATGCTGCCCAGTCGGCCGCTGCGATCATTCAGAGCGACGCGGACGGCGCTCCAGTCATTGTTGGGCGAAACGTCAACGACGCGCACGTTGTGTGCGATGCCATTGGATGCCCAGTGCGACTGGTCGATATAGATGGTGCGGCTGTCTTCCACCGAACGCACCACGGCAACATGGCCAAGCGGCATGCGGCGGATGGCCCGGAAGTTCAGGACTGAACCTGACTGCGGTGCAGAGCCGCGGGCATAAACGCCAGCAGCATTGTACCACCAGTCACGCGCGTTGCCGTGCAGAACGACTTCTGAAGCCGTCTTGGCATAGGCGACGCACTGGATGACGTGAGCATAGGAATGATGGTGGCTCGTGGAGCGGTGGCTGTGAAAAACCGTCCGTCCATGATGACCCGAACTGTGACGGGCCTGAGCCTGTCCCGAAAAGAACGCAACAGCGGAAAGCGCCAGAGCAGAGAGAAAGTTTTTCCGGCAACTTTTATGCTTCACGATCTTTAGGATCCTGATTGGTTGTGTGTTGTTCGGGTTACAGGCAGGTAACAACCTTCCCGCAACCCTGACAAGAGCAGAATGCAGGACTGAGTGTTAAATTTTCATTTCCAAAGAAAATCTTTTTGACACCACAGTCTGCTGCATTCTCGCCATAATCGTCCGGTTCAGATCATTTCGTCGTCGTGAGCATGATTTCCACAAGGATGTCCGGATCCGCCATGACGGCCTGAACGCAGGCGCGGGCGGGGGCCATGTTTTCCGGCAGCCATGCGGACCACACCGTGTTGAGAGCGGCGCGGTCGGCAATGTCCTTCACCCAGATCTGGGCCTGCAGGATGCGCGTCTTGTCGGTGCCATGCTGCTCGAGAATCTCGTCAATCTGGTCGAGAACGCTTTTGGTCTGCTCTTCAATTCCCTTGGACAGATCGGCGGCTACGACGCCCTGCGTGAAGATGAAGCCGTGATACTCGACGGCCTTGGAAAGAATGGCGTTGGGTTCTGTGCGGATGATGCGGCTCATGATGACACCTTGTCTGATAGGGAAAGGTGGAGAGTGACCTCCCTGCGAAAAGGGGTCAATGATCCGTGTTGATCGGTTTGAAGGTGGCCTGACGCGACAGGGGGACTGACTTGTCGCGCAGGGACTGACGCTGTATCGCCACATCAGAACGGACCGTCTGGAAGGGGGAGCTGTGACTCCTTTGTATGCGAAGCGGGTGCCGGTAACGCCTTTGCGGCAGAACTGCACCATTCTCTCGAATGATGAGGGGCGTGCCGTTGTGGTCGATCCCGGCGGTGATGTCGGAGACATCCTTCATCATCTGGGCGGCCTGACAGTCGAGGCCATTCTTCTGACGCACGGCCATCTGGACCATGCCGGTGGCGCGGCCGCCCTGAAGAGAGCTCTTGAAAAGCAGCAGGGTCAGCCTGTTCCCGTTATAGGGCCGGATCGCCGGGACGAGTTCCTGTTGCAGAGCATCACGAAACAGGCCGCCGCTTTCGGGATACCCGGCATGGAGAATGTTGCTCCTGACCGCTTTGTGGAAGACGGCGAGGTCCTGCATCTGCTGGGACAGGATCTGCATGTGGCGCATGTTCCGGGCCATACGCCTGGGCACGTTGTCTTTGTGGATCATGACAACCGCCGCGTTCTTGCGGGCGATACGCTGTTCCGGGGAACCGTTGGCCGCACCGATTTCGCCTATGGCGATGCGCAGGCACTGGTGGACGGCATTCGCAGACATCTTCTGACGCTGCCCGACGACACCGTGGTCCTGTGCGGGCATGGGATGCCGACGACCATCGGCGAAGAGCGCCGGACCAATCCGTTCCTGATTTCCTGAATCTGAAAGTCATATCATGCGAGTTTTATGCTGTGCGCTGGTAGCGGCGCTTGGAATGAGTGCCGGCCTTGCAAAGGCGGAAGAGCCGATCACGCAGCCACAGGCCCATCTGCCAACCGAGGCCCTGACCATCACGACGCGCGACGGTCAGAAGCACGCCTTCACCGTCGAATTGGCCAAGACCTACCGCCAGCAGGAAGTCGGGGAAATGTTCCGCAAGCATCTGCCGGAAAATGAGGGGATGCTCTTTATGTGGGCAACGCCTCAGGTGTCTGACATGTGGATGCGCAATACGCTCGTGCCGCTGGATATCGTGTTCATTGATTCCACGAACCACATTCACGCCATCGCGGAAAACGCCGTCCCTTTGAGCGAGGCGATCCTGCGCAGCGACGGCGTAGTCGCCAATACGCTTGAACTCGCGGGTGGCGTTACGGCAAAGCTCGGGATCCGGGTGGGTGACACTGTAACCAGCTCTGCCCTGAAGCACTGATGCTACAGTGAAGGTTCTGGTTACCGGTGTCGCCGGGTTTATAGGGTTTCATGTTGCGCAAGCCCTTCTGAAGCAGGGCATGGACGTCGTGGGCGTTGATACGCTCAATGCCTATTATGATCCGTCCCTGAAACAGGCGCGTCTGGAGCAGCTTGAGCCTCATCCGCAATTCAGCTTCCTGAAGACGGATGTGTCCAGCCCCGAGGCCATGCAGGCCCTCGTCGAACGCCACTCCAATCTGGATGCCGTGGTCCATCTTGCCGCTCAGGCCGGGGTCCGGCACTCGATGGTCGATCCCTATTCTTATGTAACGTCCAATGTCATGGGGCAGGTGGCCCTTCTGGAGGCGTGCCGACATCTGAAAAAGCTGACGCATGTCGTTTATGCGTCTTCGTCGTCAGTCTATGGCCGCAACCAGAGCGTCCCTTTCCGGGAAACGGATCGGGTCGAGCATCCAAGCTCCGTCTATGCCGCAACCAAACGCGCCGCTGAACTGACCTCTGAATCCTACGCGTATCTGTACGGCATTCCGCAGACGGGGCTTCGGTTTTTCACTGTCTATGGCCCATGGGGCCGACCCGACATGGCGTATTACGGGTTCGCGAAAGCCATTTCGGAAGGTCGCCCGGTCACCCTTTATGAAGGGAAGAACCTCTCCCGCGACTTCACTTACGTCGATGACATCGTCAGGGGCGTGCAGAAGGTTCTGGTCAAACCACCGGAAGCGGGACTGTCGAGGGTGTTCAATCTCGGGGGGGATAAGCCTGAAAGGGTGACCCGCATGATCGAGCTTCTTGAACAGGATCTGGGAAAGAAAGCTGTCGTGGAACGCCGTCCCAGACCGGTCGCTGACATGGAATCCACCTGGGCCTCTCTGGAAAAAGTAAGAGAATTCTGCGGATGGCAACCGGAAGTGTCCTTTGAGGAGGGCATGAAAGAGTTCTGCCTCTGGTTCAGGAAGTTCCACGGAATCTGATTTTTTCACAAAAATGCAATTTTCCTGTTGACCCCCTCATGAGCTGGCCGTATAAGCCCGTTCACCGACGCAGCGGGGGCCACTTACTGAGGTCTTCTGGGG
>CALFLO010000137.1 GCA_937880175.1 uncultured Gluconobacter sp. | reverse complement strand
CCACGGTCGCGATCCAGCCCGCATTGCAATGCGTCAGCAGGTTCACCTGTCCCTGACGGCCTTTGCGCTCCCAGATCTCGCGGATCAGCTCCAGCCCGTGACGGCCAATGGCTTCATTGACCTGCACATCTTCGTCGCAGATCGCGTCGGCCTCGACATAACCTGCCGCCACGCGGTCCGCCGCCGGGACGGCCTTCAGACGCGTCACCATGCGTTCGATGGCCCAGCGCAGGTTGATGGCGGTCGGGCGGGTTGCGACGAGAAAGGATGCGGCCTTGTCCAGCGCTTCATCCGACGCGTCGTCCTGAAGGGCAAAGACCAGCCCATAGGCGGCAACTGCCCCGATCAGCGGCGCACCACGCACCTGCATGCTGGTAATGGCGTCAGCCACAGCGCCCACATCCCGGAGCTCCAGGATTTCCACGGCCCAGGGGAAGCGGGTCTGATCAAAAATCCGGATGCTGCTTGCATCATCGGAAGGGCGCCAGAGGCTGCGATAGGACGTGCCGTTGATTTTCATGACGTGATGCTCCTCGGCTGGGGGCTGGGCGGTGACGATTCTGACAGGTGCTCTGGCATATGCCAGGGCGTTTGCCGGTCCCGCTGCATGTGCGCGACTGGAGCCGTCAACTCAAGGGGGAAGTCAGAGGACAGTGGGGCGGGAGAGGGCCGTGTCGAGAATAATCCGGGCGCTGTCTTTCCAGGAATTGGGTCTGAACTCCGTCTGAACCTGACGGGTCCAGGCAGCCAGATCGTCGGGGTTTTCGATGGTCCTGCGGATGACGTCGTAGGCATCATGCAGGTTGGTAGGATCGAAATACCGTCCGAGCGTCCCCCCGGCTTCGGGAATGGACGTCGTGTTGGATGCAACGCAGGGACGCCCCATTGCAAGGCTTTCGGTCACTGGCAGGCCCCAGCCTTCACAGAAGGAGGGAAAGACGCTGAAGCTGCAATCGGCATAAAGGCGCTGCAACTCGGCATCGGTGGGGTTCTGGATGAAACGGATTTTCCCGTCGAGCCACTGCGTGTTTTCCAGCTGCTGCATCAGATCGGAGACAAGCCAGCCCACGCGTCCTGCAAAGACGAGCGTGGGAACCGCATCCGCCGGCATGTCTTCCAGCAACTGTCGCCACACCCGGAACAGCAGCGCATGGTTCTTGCGCGCCTCAATGGTCGAAACGAAAAGAACATATGGCCCTTTGACTACGCAGACCGGCGACATCGGCGCATCCGCCACGCCAAAACCTGCCCCGAGCGGTGCAGTCAGAACGGGCTTTGTGCTGATGTTCTTCTGCGCCAGGTAGTCCTGAACATCCCGGGCGGTTGCATGACTGTTGGAGAAGATCATGTCGGCAAGCGGGAAGATGTCCTGATGCCACCGCTCGAAAATCTTGACGAGCCCCTGATGACACCATTCCGGCCGCAGGATCGGGATCAGGTCATGCATGAGCAGACCATAATACATCCGCAGATCGTCACGCAGCCAGCGGACCGTCTGGCTGTACGTCTCATGATGCCATGGCGCTCCAAGCGTCAGGAAAACATCTCCTGCACACGCTGCCTCGGACAGCCTCGTTCCTTCGGACAGCGCACCGGTCAGGCCTTTCGCACGGTCTTTGCGACGCTTGCGGATCGCCGAAGTCACCAGCCTGCACACTGTTCCCGGCAGGCTCGCCATGCCTTGGAAAACCTGACGCTCCATACGCAGGATGGCAGGCAGCACGTCCGACTGCTCCTGTCCGTCTGGCAGGCCGGGCATGTAGTCCGGCTGTCGGGAGGCGGGAAGATCCTCCGGCGTCATGACCCGGCGAAAAAGCGTCTCGATGAATGACCAGTCCACGGTCCGGAAATCGCGTGGATCCCCGTTTCCCGGGCCCCGCCGGACAAATTGCACGTTCTCACCCTGCAGTTCCCGCAGGGCAGTACCAAATTCAAAAACCACCCGCTGGATGCCGCTCGGCCGACCGTGATGGACAAGATGAAACAACAGGTCATCGACATCGATCCAGAGGGTCATGATGCTGTCCCCGCCGTGTGAGCGGCATGACAGGCGTCCAGAATGGCTTCGGCTGTGTCTTCCCATGGGGTGGGTCTGAACTGAGTTCGAACCTCGTCCTGCCATTTTTTCATGCCGTCGCGGTCTTCGATCGTCTCGCGAACCACGCGGTACGCGTCATCCAGATTTTCCGGATCGAAATAGCGCGTCAGCGAGCCGCCAGCTTCCGGAATGGATGTCGCGTTGGAGGCCACGCAGGGCTTTCCGTTCATGAGGCTTTCCGTAACCGGCAAACCCCAGCCTTCGAACAGGGATGGGAAAAGCGTGAACAGGCAGCCGTCATAAAGATGGGCCAGTTCGATATCTGATGGATCGCACAGGAAACGGATCTTGCCGCGCAGCCACTGGGTGTTTTCAAGCTGCTGCATGAGATCGGAGACAAGCCAGCCAACGCGTCCGGCAAAGACGAGGGTTGGAACCTGTTCAGCAGGGAGATCCGCGACGAGGCGACGCCAGATACGGAAGGCCAGAATATGATTCTTGCGGGCCTCGATCGTGGAGACGAAAAGCACATAGCTGTTTGGAGCAGGCAGGCCTTTCGGACGTTCGCTTTCCATCGTGCGCGGGGGGCCGAAGCCACTGCCGATCGGAATGGTCTGGACGGGAGCCGACAGAGGCAGGCGGTGTTTGCGGGTGTAGTCCTCAATGGTTTTTGCCGTGGCATGGCTGATGGCTAGCAGGTGGCTGCACTGAGGGAGGGTCGTATCCAGCCAGTGCTTGAAATCGCGGATCAGGGACAGCGCACACCATTCGGGCCGGATGGCGGGAATGAGGTCGGACAGCAGCAGAACAGGCTGGATTCCGTAAGCCGTGCGCATACGCGCCAGTCTTTCGCCAAACTCCGGTTCCGACCAGGCCGCGCCGAGGATCAGGAAGATATCGCCGGGCTTCGGCAGGCCGGTTGGGGCCGTCTGGGCAGCATTCCGCGTCTGTGGCTTTGCAGGGGGGGAGGTGCGCTTCAGTCTGTTCTTTGCGGAGCCCCGCAGCAGGCGCAGGACGCGAAGCTGATTGACGGCAATCATCAGCAGAGGGCGCGCCAGTTCAGGCGGCAGGCTCTCGATACGCTTTATGACAGTATGGCGCAGATGGCCCAGAAGGCTGGACGAACGAGGCCGTGACGCCGAGTGGCTGTCATGGGTGACTTTCTCGTCGGCGCGGGCTGCAAAGAGGTTTTCCAGATCATCGAACGAGACTGACGAGAAAAGCTGTGTCTCGTCCTGTCCACGGCGGGTCAGGGCAAGAGTGCCAATCCCGGGTTTTGCGGCAGCCTGTTTGCGGATGACGTGCAGTATTTCGTAAACAAGCCGCTGGATTCCGCTGGGTCGCGAGTTGTTTTCGAAATATCTGAAGATGTCTTCGACGTCGATCCAGATGGTATAATCTGCGTGCATGTGTCCGGACTAGCTTTGTGGCGGCCGACACCTGCGCCGGTCTGTCAAACAGTATTGGCGCCAAATTGTAGGTAAGCCCTGGCGGATGAGCAAGGGGACGGGGCGGCACCCTTGCCTGTCTGGCAGTCTGATCCGATTGCAGCCGAAAATTTCCGAACGGGGGAAATACGCTCACCAGTGAGACTGATTCCGGGAACTGGTATTTTCAATATTTCGGGAGCTCTGTTCTGGAGCTCTCGACAGGATCTGGAGCGATGGTTACAATTCGTATTAATTATTCTGACGGGAAAGATTAATGGCATCCTACAGAAAATCAGAAAGCTCTTCGTCCCGTCTTTCCCCAGCGTCGCCAAGCGCGGTGTCCCCGGATGTCGGGGACAAGACGCCTCTGACTGCGGTTGAGAAATACCGCCTGTTGCGTGAGACGCGTCGCGTTCTCAGGCGTGAGCGCCTCGCGGAAGGACGCAAGTCCGCACTGCGCTAGGAAAGAGGGTCTCGGGAAGTGGTGTCAGTCTGCTCGAATATTTCGGGCGCATCGGCTATTCCCGGGTAGGCTGACAGGTTTGAGAGAGGTGCAGGACGTCCCATAAGGAAGCCCTGTGCCGTGCTGCAGGAGGTATGGCGCAGCATGTCGAGCTGGGCGGCCGTTTCGACGCCTTCAGCAATGACCTCCATCGACATGGCGTGACCCAGGGTCATGATGGCGCTGACGATGCTCTGGGCTTGTGGATCGTTCAACATGTCCCGGATGAAGGATCGGTCGATCTTGATCCTGTCGAAGGGAAAGCAGCGCAGATAGTTGAGGCTTGAGAAGCCAATTCCGAAATCGTCCATGACGATCTTGACGCCAAGTGCGCGGATCTTGGTCATGGTTTCCAGATTGCGCTGTACGGCGTCGAGGAAGATGCTCTCCGTTAGTTCAAGCTCAAGACGGTCCGCAGCCAGTCCAGTCTGGAACAGGGTCTGGACCACGGCTGCGAACATGTCATCGTGCAGGAACTGGACTGCGGAAATATTGACCGCGACCCGGATATGCGACGGCAGTCTGCTGGCCTGCGCGCAGGCTTCGAACAGAACCCAGCGGCCTATCGGGACAATGAGACCGCTTTCTTCCGCAATGGGGATGAACTCGTTGGGAGCAATCACGCCCCTTGTGGGGTGTTGCCAGCGCAGAAGGGCCTCGACGCATTCGACCCTGTTCGTTTTGAGGCAGATCAGCGGCTCGAATTCGAGAAAAAACTGATTCGTCTCGAGCGCCTGTTGCAGGTCATGCTCCAGTTCGGAGCGATGCTGGACGTCGGCCTGCATGACGGGGTTGAAGCTTATCCAGTCCGGAGACTGGAGACGCCGCGCCTCGTTGAGAGCCAGTTCGGCGTAATGGCAGGCTGTTTCAAAGCGATAGGTATCGAACGGAATGAGGCAGCAGCCGATACTGGCCGCAAGATGGATCCTGTGGCCGGCTACTGAAAGGGTTGTGTGGAAAACATCCCGGATGATCTGCGCCCAGCGCGTTGCCTGGGCCGGACACTCGTAGGGGAAGGGGCAGAAAATGCCGAATTCATCGCCGCCCAGCCGTGCGATGATGCACTCCTCCGTCAGGAACTTCTCGAGACGTTGCCCGATTTCCCGCAGAACGCCATCGGCAACCCGGGTGCCATAGCGGTCGTTGATGGTCCGGAAACGGTTGATGTTGGCGTGAAGGAGAATTCCTGCGGGCTGTCGTGTTGTCCCGTTGCTGAAAAATGCGCTCAGGCTTTTTTCAAATTCGCTCCGGTCGCACAGTCCCATGGTATTTTCCGGATGAAGGCCGCGGGAGGCTGACATTGAGGGCGGGAACGTGATGGCCAGAGCCAGGCAGTCCTGGCCATTGCGCCGGAGCGGGGTCAGTCTGAACAGGACCTGAAAGGTTTGCCCTTCCAGCGTCACGAGGACGCCGGGGCGCTCGGTGTTGTCCGGCGGAGCCTTCAGGACTTCGGGCAGGACATCGCAGATGGGCGGGATGCTCTGAAGGTCTGTGCCAAGGCAGGAAAGCAAGGGCCTGTTGGCCTCAATGACCCGGCCCTGATACAGAATGGCCAGTCCTTCGCTGGCGGCATCGGCAAGATGGTGGATGGGAAACAGTGCCATGACGGTTTCTTGTGACCCACTTCCCTGTGCCTTTCCCGGGGGCGCAGTCTTCGGGAAGGTGTCATCCACACGACGTGGAGCCCCTTCCTGGCTGATCCTCTGGGAAATATGCGCAGTCATCTCTGTTCCTCTGTCTCATCAGAGGATGGCCCGGCTTCTGTTAAGAAACTGGAAATGTCGAACCGTCATGGAGTACGCAAACTGCAACAAAATGTTTCTGAGCGAGAATCTGGACATTATGCATCACCCCGTTCTGACCATTCTGCCACCACGGGAGCGTTATGAAGCGGGACATGCAGGGGCGATTTCCCTTCTCGTCAGCCGGGAAGCACGGTTTTCAGACGTTGTTGCCGGCGTCGGCCGGATTGGAACTCCATTGCCCGGCGGACGGTATGCGCCGTTAATCCTGCCACGGATTCCGCTGTCGCGGGGGTGGCGTCTGCGTCTGGCCTGTGTGTCGATGATGCGTTCCTGCCGCCCGGCTTTGACGGAAATTCACAATCGTCCGGACCTTGCCCGCTTTCTGGCACGGTTTGGGCCGGTCAGGCTGGTTCTGCATAACGATCCCTGCACCATGCGTGGCGCGCGTTCCGTCCGACAGAGGGAGGATCTGGCCCGGCATGTTCTGGTCTGTGGCGTTTCGGACTGGGTCGTAGAGCGTTTTCGTGCCGGATGTGGTCCGGTCCGGGCCGAGGTGCAACCCAACTGTATCGATCTGTCCGTTTTGCCGGGGGCAGGGCCGCGAGAGAAGCTGGTGCTGTTCGCGGGGCGCGTTGTCGCGGACAAGGGGGTGGACGCCTTTGTTCGTGCCTGGAGCACGATCCGGGCGCGTTATCCGGGGTGGAGGGCCGTTATCATGGGGGCGGACCGTTTTGGGCCGGACTCACCAGAAACGCCTTTTCTGGAAAAACTGAGGCCTCAGGCTGCCGCCGCAGGGATCATGATGACGGGATACCGGCCTCATGAGGATGTTCTCAAGGCGATGGCCGGAGCGGCTATTGTGGTGGTGCCCAGCCGCTGGGAAGAGCCTTTTGGCATGACGGCGCTGGAAGCCATGGGATGTGGCGCGGCGGTCGTTGCGGCCCCTGTGGGTGCGTTGTCCGATCTGGTCGGAGAGGCGGCTGTCCTTGCAGCGCCGGACGAGCCTGATGCGCTGGAGCGAGCGTTAGGCCGCCTGATGGATGATGAAGGTCTGCGGGAGCAGTTGGGTAGGCAGGGACGTGAGCGGGCGGCGCTGTTCGATGTCGGGCCCGCCCGCATCAGGATGGAGGAACTGCGACAGGAAGCGATCGCGTTTGCGTGCCGCCCGTCGCAGTCCTGAGAGCATCAGTCCCGTGCGGGAGGGGCCATGAAGGTCGGGTCGATGGCGTTCGGCACATGGCGGGCCAGGATGTCATCCACGGCTTTCTTTTCCTCGTCGGTCAGGGACCAGCCGAACACGTCCTTCACGCCTGAGACCTGCTCCGGCTTGCGGGCACCCCACAGGGCGATGACAGGACCCTGATCCAGAACCCAGCGGACGGCGAACGCCATCGTAGACTTGCCGCGCTTTTCGGCGAGCTGCTTGAACTCTTCGACTGCCGCCAAATAGTTCTCGAAGTTCGGCTTCTGGAACTTCGGATCGTTCGAGCGCAGGTCATCCTTTGGGAAGGTCGTGTCGCGGTTCATCTTGCCGGTTAACAGGCCACGGCAGAGGGCACCGTAGGCGAGGACGACGGCATTGTGCTTTTCGGCATAGGGCAGGATGTCCTTTTCGATCGTGCGTTCGAAAAGGTTCAGCGGTGGCTGGATCGTGGCGATCGGCGCGACTTCGCGGAAGATATCCATCTGTTCGGGCGAGAAGTTGCTGACGCCAAGCGCGCGGATCTTGCCTTCCTGATGGAGCTTCTGAAGCTCGCGAGCGCTTTCGTCGATCGGGGTCTTGTCGTCAGGCCAGTGGATCTGTTCGAGGTCGATCGTCTCCACGCGCAGGCGACGCAGGGAGTCTTCGACTTCCTTACGGATGCGGGCCGGGCGTGAGTCCCGGAAGACCTTCATGTTCTTTTCGTCTTCGCCGACCCAGTGCAGGCCGAGTTTCGTGGCGACATGCGCCTTGTTGGGCTTCTCGGCGAGCGCCCGGCCCACGATTTCCTCGGAGTGTCCGAAGCCGTAGACGGGAGCCGTATCGATCAGGTTGATACCCTCATCGAGAGCTGCGTGAATGGTGCGGACGCCATTGTCATCGTCGGGCCCGCCCCACATCCAGCCGCCGATGGCCCAGGTGCCAAGGGCAACGCGTGAAAGGGGGGTGTCAATGCCGGGGATGCGGATGGTGTCGGATGCCATGATTGTCTCCACTCGAAATGGACGGTAACGAAAAAGCGCTTCGGACTGTAAGTGGTTGCATGCTGACGGGAAACCTTCCATCCACGCTGCATGCGCTTCTCTTCTTCCACCGTGACCCGGATCGGCCGCTGGGCCGCCGTCGTCCTGCCTCTGGCCCTGACGCATGTGCGCGTGGCAGGTGAGGCCGATCTTGATCTTCTGGCTGTGCTGCTTCTGCTCCATTCCGCCCTGACGGGGCGGCGTCAGGGTGGGTGGGACTGGTTCCGCGAACCCTGGGTTGTGGCGACGTTCTGCTGGTGGGGCTGGCAAGTGCTGTGCACGCTGTGGGTGGCACCGGGGCATGGGGCGCTCGTCCAGTCCCTGCTGGCGATCCGCTTTCCGCTGGCGGCCGCGGCATTGGGCTGCTGGCTGCTGAGGGATCCGGTCTGGCGGCGGCGCGTGCTGGGGGTGGCGTGTGCGTGTGGTCTCTATATTGCCTTCCAGATGCTGGTGCAGGCTGTGTTCGGGCGAAATCTGTTCGGAATTCCGCGCTTTCGTGACGGAACGCTGACCGGACCCTACGAGCATCCGCGGGCTGCGGCACCACTGTCACGACTGGTTCTGCCTCTTCTGATGGTCGGATGTGCGATGGCGGAAGGTGCACGCAGCCGTCTGCTGCGGACGCTGGGGCTGTGCGCGGCCACGGTTCTTGCGGTCGGGATGATGGTTCTGGCCGGGCAGCGGATGCCGCTCGCGCTGTCCCTGCTGGGGATCGGTGTGTGCGCGCTGCTGTATCGGCCGATGCGTCCTGCGGCGCTGGCGGCGGCGGCGATGCTGCCGGTTCTGGTTCTGGTGGCGCGGGTGTTCTCGCCGGGCAGCTTCTTTCATCTCGTGACACTGGCCCGACAGCAGCTGACGCATTTCGGCCAGTCGCCTTATGGGGAAATCTATACCCATGCGGTTGTGATGGCGCAGGCGTATCCCTGGATCGGACAGGGTTATGACGCCTACCGGCATTTCTGTTCGGACCCGTCCACATTCCACGGCATTGCCGGGCTTTCCGAAGCTGTGCCGGAGAAGGGGTGGCTGGATCTGTGCGTGCAGCATCCGCACAACCATTACCTTCAGGCGCTGGTCAATGCAGGCGTTCCGGGTTTCGTTTTGTTCGTGCTGATGATCGCAACCTGGCTGAAGGCAATCTGGCCGGGGCGGAACGGGACGGCGATATCGATCGGGCTGTTTGCCGCAGTCTTCATCCAGGAATGGCCGATCGCGTCGTCTTCGGATTTCCTGAACCTGCCTCTGAGCGGCTGGGGGTTCCTGCTTCTGGGGCTCGCGCTGGCCTATCGGGCCGTTCCCATACGGGATGGGTTTCAAGCGGGCGGGGACCGGCCTATATCGTAAGGCAGATTACGGAGGCCTTATGTCCAGCACCCCTGATACGACCCCTGAGACTGCCGCTGCTTCGGCGCGGACCGGAACCGTCCCGGTAACGGTCCTGACCGGCTTTCTCGGCGCCGGCAAGACGACGCTTCTCAATCATATCCTCACGGCCGAACATGGCCGCAAATATGCGGTTGTCGTGAACGAGTTCGGTGAACTCGGGATCGACAATGACCTCGTGGTGGATGCCGACGAGGAAGTGTTCGAAATGAACAATGGCTGCATCTGCTGCACGGTGCGCGGGGATCTGATCCGCATTCTGGGTAGTCTGCTGCGTCGGCGGAACCGGTTTGACGGCATTATCGTCGAGACCACGGGGCTGGCCGATCCTGCTCCGGCCGCGCAGACGTTCTTCGTGGACGAGAACCTGCGCGAGAAGGCGCGGCTGGATGCGGTCGTAACCGTCGTGGATGCGTTCAACGTCATGGAAACGCTGGATGAAAGCCCCGAGGCGGTGAACCAGATCGCGTTTGCGGATGTGATCGTGCTCAACAAGATTGATCTGGCGGATGAGCCGCGCAGGCAGGAGATCGTGGCGCGTCTGCGGAAGATCAATGCGGTGGCGCAGATTCATGAAGCGCAGCATGGCGGCGTGAAGCTGACGGATATTCTCGATCGGGGCGGCTTCGATCTGGCGCGCGCGCTCAAGACGATGCCGGACTTTCTGGAAAACGATCATCACTCCCATGAGGAGGGCATCACCAGCATTTCCCTGAGCATCAAGGACCTGATCGACCAGCGCCGCTTTCAGGCCTGGATCGGGGCGATCCTTCAGGAACAGGGCGCGGATATTCTGCGGGCCAAGGGCATCCTGCATTTCAAGGGTGAGAAGGACCGCTTTGCGTTCCAGGCCGTTCATATGATGGCGGATGGAGACTTCATTGGTCCGTTCCGCGAGGGCGAGAGCCGGGACTCCCGTCTGGTGTTCATCGGCCGTAACCTCAACCGTCCGCAGCTTCGTCGCGGCTTTGAAAGCTGTATTGCGGAATGATGAGTGATCTTTTGGCGGACCGGGGCGCAGAACGCCGGTTCGAGAGCCCGATTGTCCATGTGCTTTCCTCGCGTGACGGACACAGCTTTGCGGCGCTGACGGTCGACGGGGAGCTTGTGCTCATTCCGCGAGACGGCCTGCGGGATGCGGAGAGCTGGACTGTCGTGCCTGCGCATGACGGGGGGCTGTGTCTGGCGCAGGACTGCGCTCCGGATGCGTTCCTGACGGGGGGCGAGGATGGAAAGCTCGTCCGGACTTTTGCCGACGGGCGGACGGAAGTTCTGCATGAAGGCCGCCGCTGGATCGACTGCGTTGCGAGCACGCCGGGGCATCTGGCGTTTTCGTCCGGCAAGCAGATCGAGGTCCGTGCGGCCGAGGGTCATGAGACGCTCAAGACTCTGGAACATCCTTCGACCGTGACCGGCATCGTGTTCGATGCGAAGGGCAAGCGGATTGCGGCGTCGCATTACAATGGTGCGTCGGTGTGGTTCGTGCAGGCGAAGGTCGATACCGTGCGGCCGTTTGAATGGAAGGGCAGCCATATTGCGATCGCCATCCATCCCGCTGGCGAAGCGCTTGTGACGTCCATGCAGGAAAATGACCTGCATGGCTGGCGCCTGTCGGACGGGCACAACATGCGCATGAGCGGCTATCCGAAGCAGGTGAAGTCCATGGCGTTCACGCGCAATGGCCGCTGGCTTGCGACGGCCGGGGCGGATGCGATCATCCTGTGGCCGTTCTTTGGTGGTGGCCCGATGGGCAAGGCTCCGGCCGAACTGGCACGTCTGCCGGGGATGTTTGTCAGTGCGGTCTGTCCGAACCCCAAGGAAGACATCATCGCGGCGGGCTACGAGGACGGAACCGTTGTGCTCGCGGAGATCGGCGGGAGTGATCAGCGGGTCCTGCCGCTGTGTTCCGGTCAGGATGCAAAGCGCGGTAAGGTCACGTCGCTGGCCTTTACGCCACAGGGCGGGGCACTGGTGTTCGGGACCGAAGAGGGTGCGCTGGCGGCGATCGACCTGTCCAAGGCAGACTGATTCCCAGGTGTTGAGGTCAGGAGACGGGCCGGTCTGAGATTTCAGGCTGGCCCGTTTTTGGTGTCTGAAGGTTTTGACGGGCTTTTGCTCGCGGCTGTCTGTGTACTGGCGAGTGTCTCGATATGGGCGCGATAGGCGTCATAATGCTCGGGCGCTGCGTGTCGGAAATCGGGGTCCTCAAGATGGGGGACGCGGCCGTGATGTCCGAAATTGACAAGGCGGGCCTCAGGCAGATGCAGTTTGCCGAGAATATCGGACTGGATCAGAAGTACGGCGAGCGATGAGCCGATAAATGGTCCGAAAAGATAGATCCACAGCCCGTTCCAGTTGCCTGCAAAGAGATCCGGCCCAAAGCTTCGGGCGAAGTTGGCGCTGTTGCCAGACATCCAGGCCGTAATCGGGTTCATGACGAAAAAGAACAGGCCGCCGATCCAGGGTGTGATCCATTTGAATCGCGGATGGGCGGCGAGCCAGTACAGCATCATGATGAGCAGGCCGGTCACGACGATTTCGGAGCCCAGAGCGTACCAGATCGAGATATCGGTATAGGGGGTTGTCGCGCCGTAATGCACTTCTGTTGAAAACAGGTGCCAGGGTTTGAAAATGATGCCGAAGGCATAGACGGCGCCCGTGCCGAGTGCGGCTCCCACAATCTGGGCAATTACATAGCCCAGCGCGTCGATCCAGACGATCTTCTTCGACAGCATGAAGGCGAGTGTCACCGACGGATTGAGGTGAGCCCCGCTGACTTTTCCGAACGGTGTCATGGCAGCGACCGTGCCCGCAAGCCCGAAACAGAGGCCGCACAGTGCGGTCTGTAAGGTCGGGTAAGGCGCAAGCAGGGTGCTGAACAATGTGCCAGGCGCCGAGAGAAAGATGACGCAGGTCAGTCCGGTAATCATCAGGATCGCGGTGGCGAGGGCTTCGCAGCCGTAAAGATTCCAGTGGAATGGACGCTCGGGATGAGGTTCGCCCGCCAGAGGACGATCATGGAAGTGGATGTGAAAATGTGGCCAGTGGATCGTGGGAATTTTGATGTGGGGAAGATGGAAATGGAGGAGATGTTCGGATTTTGGATGTACCCCCGTAGTGCTTCTGTCTTTTTCTGAAGTTGGTTTGTGGTCTGTCATGAATCTGTCCATGTATTTTCTGTTGTGATGTCTGGGTCATCACATGAAATCCACTGTGAAAATCGGCGGAGCATCTCTCTTGATATGTAGGAGCACTTCATAGGGATTGGTGTCACGATGCTGTGACGACTGAAGCTGCCGTTACGCTCTCGGTAACTTTGATGTTTGAAGTATGTTCCGATATGGCAATGTAGTTTTTCGGGCTGGTGTTGCCGGATTGTGTCCGGATCAAATACGGGTATGGTCGTGACATGCAGAGTGCGGATTCTATTCAGAAAAAGAGTTTGAAGACCGTGCTCTCATCAGATTCGACGGCTGGCCTGAATGTCTACGGAGATCTGAAAGCATTTTCGGATCTCGATCTTGATGACATCGCGGTTGCTGCTGCTGCCCTTTGCCGCACGCCGATTGCGCTGGTCAGTATTCTGGACGGGGACAGGCTCTGGTTTGCCGCGAGGGTCGGTACGGATCAGCCGTCCGGGTCGCTGGCCAACTCAGGATGCGCGCCGGTCATTGAACGCAGGGCGCCGGTGGTCATCCCCGATATGATGGCGGATCCCGAAACGCGAAAAAACGGTCTTGTCTGCGGTGTTCCGGGTCTGCGGTTCTATGCGGGGTATCCGCTGTTTACGGCGGAAGACAAAGTTTTCGGCTCTTTATGCGTCGTGGATCTTCAGACCCGTCCGGAGGGGCTTTCGCAGCCGGAAAGTGATGGACTGGCGGCTCTGGCGCGTCAGGCCATGCGACTGATGGAGATGCGCCGGGAGACTGTCGCGCAGGAGCGGCGCCTTACGGCACAGCAGATCCGCAGGGAGCGCGCCGCTCGACAGGCCCGGCAGGCAGATGCCGAACGACGGCACGCCATGGAAAAATATGCCCTCCAGCAGGCCGCGGGGGCGGCCGGTGGCGTGGGCATCTACGAATACGACCTGACGAGCGGTGATATCGCAGTTTCCCCGGAAGTCTGTCGCATCATCGGGGCGCCTGTCACCGAAGTTATGACGGCGTCGCAATGGTTCGCACGGGTGCATGAAGATGACAGGCCGCAGATCCCGCTCCTGTCGCACTTGCTGGACGGATCGGCGCCCCTGAAACTCGAATATCGGGTCGTAAGGGCGGACAATCAGAAGGTCCGCTGGGTCCTGCGTCAGGGCGTGCTGGATCGGGACGAGGCAGGGCGTCCCATCCGGCTGATCGGCACAATTCAGGACATCACACCCGAGCGGAACGCGACCAGCCGTCTGACGACGCTCCTCGCCGTCGGGGACGCCCTGCGCACGGCGACGACGCGTAGACAGGCGCTGGAAGACGCATGCCAGCTTCTGGGTAACCGGCTGGGTGTGCAGCGGGTCGGGTTTGCGGCCATTACGGTGCGTGATGAGCTGTTCACTGTCGATCAGGGATGGTGCTCTCCCGATGTGTTGCCGATTTCAGGGGATTTTCCGTTTCATGCGTTCCGGCGCACGTCGAATTTCCTGCGCAGCGGCGCCGTTGTCATTCTGGATGATCTCTCCAGCCCGTCCTGGATGCAGGAGGAGCAGGAAGCCTGCCGGGCCGTGCAGGTCGAAGCGCAGATCATCGTTCCGAAAATGGACCATGGCGAACTGGTGGGCTGTCTGTTCGTGCACAGCGCAACCCCAAGGGACTGGACGCTGGACGAGACGTCCTTCATCCGCACGGCTGCGGACCGAATCTTTACGGCACTGGATGAATGGGACGCCGAGACGCGGCAGGAAATCGTCAATCATGAAATCCTGCATCGCCTGAAGAACACGCTGAGCATCGTGCAGAGCCTCGCGCATCAGGGGTTCCGGAGCGTGGACGATCAGGGACCGCTCACGACCTTCACGTCCCGTCTGGTGGCGCTGAGCGCCGCGCATGATCTGCTGATGCGCCGGAGCTGGCAGTCCACGGATCTGGCCAGTCTGGTCTGCGGTGTCCTTACGCCGCTGGGTGTGGAGAGCCGGGTTGTTGTTTCGGGACCGTTTCTCAAGCTTGGCCCGGATACGGCCACCTCCTTCTCGATGCTGCTGCATGAACTGGCGACGAATGCCATGAAATACGGCGCTCTGAGTGTGCCTGAAGGAACAGTGTCCCTGCACTGGACGATGACGGGAAAAGGCGAGGGCGCCGTCATGGCGCTTAAATGGCGAGAAGCCGGTGGCCCGGTCGTGACACCGCCGAAGCGGACCGGTTTTGGCGTGCGTCTTCTGAAGGCCGGACTGGGCCGACATGGAAAAACGGAACTTCACTACACCCCGACGGGTTTATGTGCAGACCTGACTGCCCCGACCCTGTCGCTTGCGACGATCTGAGACTGACCGGAGACCTGTATCTTTCATGCCGGAGGACCCTGACACACGGCCCACGATTCTCATCGTTGAAGACATCGTCTTCATTCGCATGATGACGGAGGATTACTTTGAGAATGCCGGTTTCAGGACCCTGAGCGCACGTTCGACGGCGGAGGCGATCGCATTTCTCGAGATGGATCCGACGATCCGCTACCTGTTCGCCGATATACACCTCCCGGGTGGTGAGGACGGTCAGAAACTGGCAGCGACAGCCCGCAAGCGCTGGCCCCCTGTGAAGATCATTCTCACATCCGCTGACATGCCCGCGGATCAGGTGCGGCTGCCGATCCGTGGGCTGTTCGTGCCCAAACCCTATAGTCTGGACCGGGTCAGGCACGCTTTCGAGACGATGACCTGACCGGCTTGCCGGCTCAGGTTTCCGGCAGCGGGTCTGATGGGCGGTCGGTATGTCCGAGGTCGCGTTCGGGGGCGATAATGTCCCTCACGCGCTGTTTGAGTTCCTTTGGGGCGGGAAAACCACCGTCGCGCTTGCGTTCCCAGATCAGGGTCTCGTTCACAAGGATCTCGAATCGTCCCCCCGTATCGGGAATGAGGGCAACTTCGCCCAGGGCCTGCCCGAAGGTGGAGAGCAGTTCCTGCGCCATCCAGCCCGAACGGAGCAGCCAGTTGCACTGTGTGCAGTAGCGGATGGAAACGCGGGGCAAAGCGGGTGGCATGGCTGATCCTGTGGGGCTCGGGGGCGGTCTTCGGGAGACAGTCTCATAAGACTTTCACACGTAAAAGCCTTCGCGACCGGAGCGGCGAACGTTAAGGATACGGACAGGTTTCCCATTTCGTTTTCCTGACTGGATTTTCCGGCTTATGCGTCCTGCTCCCCGTCTGCCCGTTGCGCTGCTTCTGTGTGCGACTGTTCTTTCTGCCTGCACGCCTGCGGCGAATACGACAGCTACCGTTCAGGGCAGCATTCTGCCCGACAGCGCGGCTCCGGACGAGCGTCTCGTTCTGGCTCCGCCTCCGGTGCCCGGCAGTGCTGCGCAGCTTGATGACGACCGGGTGTTCCGTGCAACGCGCGCGCTGAAGGATACGCCGCGCTGGAAGCTGGCGCAGAGCGATGCGGATCTGGATCCGGCACATCTGGTCCGCGATTTCTCCTGTGCCTCGGGATTCGAGATCGATCTGACGAAGGCGCCGCATCTGGCGCGTGTGCTGGAACGGATCCGTCATGCCGTTGGACACCGCACATCGGAGGTCAAGAAATACTGGCATCGCACGCGGCCGTTCGTTGGTACGAACCTGCCGATCTGCACGTCTCCCGAAGGGCTGGGGCTGCATTCATCCTATCCGTCCGGGCATACGACGGCAGGATACGGAATGGCGCTGCTTCTGGCGCATCTGATGCCTGAACATGCCTCGGCCATTCTTCAGCGCGGGCGCGTGTTCGGGGAAAGCCGGATCGTCTGCGGCGCGCACTGGAAGTCCGACGTTCAGGCCGGTTATCTGAACGCGTCCTCGCTTATGGACGTGCTTCTGGCCCAGCCGGAGCTTCAGGACGATCTGGCGGCGGCGCGGCGGGAACTGCTGGCGATGCAGGGGAGCGCTGCGGCTCCTGAAGCGGGCGAATGCGCTGTAGAGCAGGATGCCGCGATGCACTCTGTTCTCAGCGAACAGTAAAGCCTTGGCCGACGCGCTGAAGGATCAGGGCGTCGGCTTTTTGTCTGTAGGCGGTGGATGATTGTGATGGGCGCCACGGTCATTGGCTTCCATGAAACGGTCCGCCAGACTGCTGTAAAGCGAATGCGGGCAGATCATCTTCGACACACCGAAGGCCAGAAAGGACGTGGCCAGCAGCGCCAGCGTGACCTGCTGGTTGTCGCACATTTCCATGACGATGATCGTCGCGGTCAGCGGGGACTGCGACATGCCGCAGAAATACGCCACGGTGCCGAGCAGCACGACTGCGCCGGGCGTGGTGTGTGGCAGGAACTGCTCCACCCAGCCACCGATCCCCGCGCCGATGGCGAGCGAGGGTGCGAACATGCCGCCCGGAATGCCGGAGCAATAGGACACGATCATCGCCAGATATTTGAGGATGAAGAATGAGGCCGGGTAGTGCTCGGTGCCGTTGAAAATGGCGCGGGCCTGATCGTAACCCGTACCGTAGGTCGCCCCTTTCGAGACAAGTCCAATCAGCGCGAGAATAAAGCCGCAGACCGCCGCAAAGGCGATCGGGCGGGTGGCGGCGAACTGTCCGACGCGGCCAGGAATACCGCGTGAGGCCTTGATGAGAATGGCCGAGAAGCTGCCCCCCGCAAGGCCACCGAGAATGCCGCAGGTCAGGACCGCGATCCATGCCGTGCCGACCGGAACGTCCACGTCCGCATGGCCGAAATAGGTGTAGTTCCCGATCAGCGCGATGGCGGTGACGCCGGACAGGACCACGACGGTCAGGGTGCGGCCCGAAGTCTTCTGCTCGAAAGAGTGAGAAAGTTCCTCGATGGCGAACATGATGCCCGCAAGCGGCGTGTTGAAGGCGGCGGCCATGCCAGCCGCGCCCCCCGCCAGGATCATGCTGCGCCGGGCGGTAATGTTTGACTGCCCGAGCAGACGCGAAAAGGCGTGCATGATGGATGCGCCGACCTGCACGCTCGGGCCTTCACGCCCGATGGAGGCGCCGCAGATCAGTCCGAAAGACGTTAGCAGGATCTTGCCGAGGGACGTCTTGAGCGACAGCACCCGGTCCACGACGGCGACGTTTTCGATATGCAGCGTCGCGATGGTTTGCGGAATGCCGGAGCCCTGCGCGCCCTTGAAGATGGTGCGCGTCGCCCAGGTGATGAGCGCCAGACCCACAGGAGCCACGACCAGCATGGCAGCAGGATGCCAGGCCACGATGTGATGGCGCACACCGGCTGCCCAGTCGCCCAGTCGCGCGAATAGCACCGCCACGATGCCCACCAGCACCGCCCCCAGCCAGTAGACCGCCGTGCGCCGCCACTGGTGAGTCGTCACCTTGGCCGAGCGTCGCAGATGCAGGATGCGGTCCTTGCGGCGCATGGCGTGCTGCGAAGCACGTGTATCCGGGGCCGGTGGCTCGGGAGGGACGGCGGCAACGGGAGAAGGAGGCGGTGTATCAGCCAATATTCGGACGTCCGGGAAGGAGGGGCGGTTTGTGGAAGATACGCCCGGTTCAGGCCCGTGCGCTGATGTTCTGCACCTGCCATTAACGCGGGAAAGGGGTCAAGGGTTCTTGAGCCCCGGGGCGCAGGCACCTGAATCCGTCTCCGGCTGTGTCATAAACCGCACAGTCTGGTGCGGATTCTCCGCAGTTTGAGGTCAGCTCAGGACGAGCGCGCCGGAATGCTTGGCTTTGTCCTCGGGTTCGACATGGATGTGGATGGAGGCACGGCCGAGTTCGGAGCGGATGGCGGCCTCGATCTGGTCGCAGATTTCGTGAGCGTCATGAACCGTCAGTGCGCTCGGAACCACGAGGTGGAATTCCACGAAGGACAGTGCGCCGACCTTGCGGATGCGCAGGTCATGAGCCTCGAGGGCACCGGTGGCGCTCTCGGAGATGACGGCCTTGACCGCGTCCATCTGCTCCGGCGAGGGGGCTTCGTCCATCAGGCCGGACAGGGAGTGCTTCATCATGGAGAAGCCCGCGCGCATGACGTTAAGCGCGACCAGCGCGGACAGTACGGCATCAAGACGGTCCCATTTGAGCAGCGGGATCAGCGAGACGCCGATCACGAGAGCCACTGTGGCCCAGACGTCCGAGACAACGTGCTCGCCTGCGGCCTGAAGCGCCTGCGACGACTGCTTGCGCCCCACCGTGATCAGAATGCGGCCCCAGGCCAGATTGACCAGCCCGGCCAGCGCATTGAGCGCCACGCCATAGAAGGGGGCATTGACCGGCTCGGGGTGGCGCCAGTCATGGATGGCGATGACCAGAATGCCAATGGCCGTGAGGACGACGAGCACGCCTTCGATAACGGCGGAAAGATATTCCGCCTTGCCGTGGCCATAGGGATGATTGTCATCGGCAGGCAGGGCCGCGACGGACATGGCCCAGAGCGTACCGACGGCTGCGACGACATTCAGGATGGTCTCGATCGCGTCCGAAAGCAGGGCTTCCGATCCCGAGACCAGATAGGCGGCATATTTGATGGCCAGCACCACCACACTCAGCGCGATGGAGGCGCGGGCGACCTTGATGCGGGTGGATGTCATGACAGGTCCTCAGCAGCAGGGCTGGTGCGTGTCGCAGACCGAGGGCTGTGTTTCAAGCTGAAAAGTGGGATGGGCGATGTCAAAACGCGTCCGGACGAGTTCGGCTGCGCGTGCGATGACCAGATCCGTGCTGACGGGTTTCGTCGGATCGCAGACGAGATGGACGGTCAGCGCTGTCTCGGTCGTGCTCATGGCCCAGATGTGCAGATGGTGCAGTCCGGACACGCCATCGAGCGACAGAAGGGCACTCTGTACGACTTCAGGGTCGATCCCCGCCGGGACGGCATCAAGCGCCAGATCCAGCGAGCTCCGCAGCAGAGACCATGTCCCGATCACGATGGAAACCGACACGATCAGGCTCATGATCGGATCGATGATCGTGTAGCCCGTAAACGAGATCAGCAGCCCCGCGATGACGACCGAGAAGGCCATGACCGCATCGGCCGCCATATGCAGGAAGGCGCCCCGGATGTTGAGATCGCTGGACGCACCTTTCATGAAGAGCAGGGCCGTCACGGCGTTCACGGCAATCCCGACGAGTGCGACCCAACTGATGATCTCGCCCTGCACATTCTGGTGCGAAAACAGGCGCAGGACGGATTCCCAGACGATGCCACCGGTCACGAGCAGCAGGATCATGGCGTTTGCGAGCGCTGAAAGGATCGTTGAGCGGCGTAGGCCATAGGTAAAGCGGGCGCTGGACGGGCGCGTGGCCAGAACCTGAGCCAGCCAGGCCCCGGCGAGGCCGAGCACGTCAGACAGGTTGTGTCCGGCATCGGCCAGCAGGGAGACCGAGTGCGCCCAGAAGCCCCATAGAGCCTCACCCGCGACATAGGCCGTGTTCAGGGCGATGCCGATGGCGAAGGCCATGCCGAAGCTGGCGGGGGCATGAACGTGATGGTGCCCGAATCCGAAACCATGACTGTGCCCGTCGCAATGGTCGTGGTCATGGTCGCCATGATCGTGGCCCGCATGGTCATGCGCGTGATGCTCATGGGGGGCGGACGCATCATGATGATCGTGATCGCAGGCGCAGTCGTGATGGGGATCTGAGGTCATGGAGGCCAGTGCTGTGAGAATTGAAACATGACCTTACTGCATGTCGTCCGACCATCCCATATCTATTGCCGAACCGTACGAGGCATGGTGTCGTGCCCCCGATGAACGGCAGCGCTCCTGATGCGTCAGGATGTGCATATGAAGAAGGATAAAGAGACGATGGCTGAAAAGCGTATTCTCATCATCGCGGGTGATTTCGTCGAGGATTACGAAATCATGGTGCCGTTCCAGATGCTGCTTCTGGTCGGGCACAAGGTGGACGTCGTTTCACCGGGCAAGAAGGCCGGGGAACAGGTCGCCACGGCCATTCATGACTTCGAAGGCCATCAGACCTATACCGAAAAGCGCGGCCATAATTTCACGCTGAATGCGACCTATGCGGGCGTGACGGCTGATGCCTATGACGCGTTGGTCATTCCGGGCGGACGTGCGCCGGAACAGCTCAGCACCGACGAGAGCGTGCTGGATCTGGTTCGGGCTTTTGTCGAGAGCGGCAAGCCGGTGGCCGCCGTGTGCCACGGTCCGCAGCTTCTGGCCGCGGCAGGTGTCATCAAGGGTAAAAAGATTTCGGCCTATCCGGCCTGCCGTGCGGAAGTGCTGCTCGCCGGTGCCGAATACCAGTCCATTCCGATGGATGGTGCGGTGACGGACGGTCAGTTCGTGACGGGTCCGGCCTGGCCTGCGCACCCGGCCTGGATCGGGCAGTTCCTCAAGGTTCTGGGCACGCAGATCACACCGTAAGGGATTCACGCCCGGCGTTCACAACACTGTGGCGAAACGCGGCCTGAAATCGTAGAGAGGAAGCATGACGACTTCCTCTCCTTCTCCCGACCCTCAGTCCAAGCGACGCACAGGCAGTTTCGGCCGTGCGGAAGGCTTCATGGAGCGTGCGTTCTTTGCCACGCGCTGGATTGCCGCGCCGCTCTATTTCGGCCTGACGGTCGGGCTGCTGCTGGTGGCGTTCAAATTCTTCCAGCAGCTTATCGGGCTGGTGCTGAAGGCGACGGGTCTGGATTTTGACGACGTGTTCGTTGGCGTGCTGGACCTGATCGATCTGGTCCTGCTGGCCAATCTGCTGCTGATCGTCATGTTTTCGGGCTACGAGAACTTCGTCTCCCGCCTCGATATCCGCACGCATGAAGATTATCCGAGCTGGATCGGCCATGTCACGTTCGGGGACATCAAGATCAAGCTGATGGCCTCGATCGTGGCGATGTCCGCGATCCATGTGCTGGCGGACTTCATCCGCGTGGACGAGACGTCGACGCGCGCTCTGGAATGGAGCGTGGGCATCCATCTTGCCTTCGTCGTCTCCGGTGTGCTGATGGCCATCATGGACCGGATCATGGAAGGCTCGCCGGACACGCATCATGCTGATCCTGCCCCGCCAGTCTCTAAAGCAGCAGACATGTCAGGAAACGGACACCACTGATGATCCGCATTACTGAACTGCGCCTGCCGCTGGAGCACCCGGCGGAGGCGCTGCGCGAAGCCGTGCTCGCGCGTCTGAATATTCCATCCGAAGATCTGAAGAGCCTGACCGTGGCGCGTCGCGGATATGACGCCCGCAAGCGCGGTCATATTGTTCTGGTCTATAATGTGGACTGCGACGTTGCGGACGAAAGCGCTGTTCTTGCCGCCCACGAGCATGACCAGCATGTGCGTCTGACGCCGGACACAACCTATCATCCGCCCGAAGCGAAGCTGCCGGAAGGGATGCCACGCCCGGTCGTGATCGGTGCGGGGCCATGCGGGATCATGGCGGCGCTCACGCTGGCGCAGGCGGGTCTGAAACCCATCATCATCGAGCGTGGCAAGGACGTGAAGGCGCGGACGGTCGATACGTTCGCCCTGTGGCGCAAGTCGGTTCTGACGCCTGAGAGCAACGTCCAGTTCGGCGAAGGTGGAGCCGGGACGTTCTCGGACGGCAAGCTTTATTCTGGCGTTTCGGACCCACGAAATCTGGGACGACATGTTCTGGAAGAATTCGTGCGGGCAGGTGCGCCGGAAGAAATCCTGACTCTCTCCAAACCGCATATCGGCACGTTCCGGCTGGTTACGATGGTCATGTTCATCCGCGCCGAAATCGAGCGTCTCGGTGGCGAATACTGTTTCGAGACCCGCGTTGAAGGGTTTGAAATGGAAGGTGAAGGCACGGAGCGCCGTCTGCGTGGCCTGCATCTGTCCAATGGCGAAACGCTGCCGGCCGAGCGTGTCATTCTGGCGGTCGGACATTCGGCGCGTGACACGTTCGAGATGCTGCGTGAGGCGCAGGTGGAAATGGACGCCAAGCCATTCTCCATCGGCGTACGGATCGAACATCCGCAATCGGTGATCGACGTGGCCCGTTTCGGGGCCAGCGCCGGGCATGAAATGCTGGGAGCGGCGGACTACAAGCTCGTCCATCATGCCTCGAATGGTCGTGCGGTCTATTCATTCTGCATGTGTCCTGGCGGGCAGGTCGTGGCGGCGACGTCCGAGGAAGGGCAGGTCGTCACCAACGGAATGAGCCAGTATTCGCGGGCCGAGCGCAATGCCAATAGCGGCATCGTCGTCGAGGTGAAGCCCGAACTGGATTTCCCGGAAGACGTTCTGGGGGGTATGGCCTTCCAGCGGCATTGGGAGAAGGCTGCGTTTGTTGCCGGTGGCAGCAATTACAACGCGCCGGCCCAGCGGGTCGGTGATTTTCTGGCGGGGCGTCCGTCCACGTCGGTGGGGGAGGTCATCCCGTCCTATCAGCCGGGTGTGACGCCGACGGATCTGACGCAGTGTCTGCCCGCTTTCGTGACGGACGCCATTCGTGAGGCCCTGCCTCAGTTCGAACGCAAGCTGCGCGGATTTTCCATGGAAGATGCGGTCATGACAGGGGTGGAGACGCGCACGTCGTCTCCCATCCGTCTGCGTCGTGACCGTGAGGGCCAGAGCCCGACACTGCGCGGTCTGTTCCCCGCGGGCGAGGGGGCTGGCTATGCCGGTGGAATTCTCTCCGCCGGGATTGACGGCATCCGGGCGGCGGAGTGGCTGGCGGCCTCTCTTTAAGAGGCCGTCTCGTCGCCTTCCATATGTTCGCCCGGAAGTTCTTTCGGGCGGATGAGGGCGATGGCGCCGGTTACGAGGCTGGTGCTCAGTACGAAGATTTCCGCTGACAGCGGCAGCGTCAGGATCGTCGGGCCAAACATGGGCACGAATTTCTGTGCCATGCCCTGTCCGATGGAGCCGAGCGCATAGCCCAGCCCCATGCCAAAGCTGCGCGTATCGGACGGGAAACGCTGTGCCAGATAATGCGGAACAAGCGCGAAGATGCCCGAGGCTGCCGCGCCCATGACAAAGGCTGCGGCCAGCAGCATGTTCCAGCCGGGTGCGCTCAGGAACGGCCAGATCGTCAACATCACAACGACCAGCGCGCTCAGCATCACGCGGACCTCCCCGAAGCGTTCCGCCAGCCAGCCGCAGAAAACCTTTCCGCCAAACGATCCAAGACAGTAGAGCGTGACCGGCCAGAAGACGGCCTGCTGCGTCAGGTGATGGCTGCCGCGCAGAATGGTCGGGTAATAGGTGTAGAT
>CALFLO010000136.1 GCA_937880175.1 uncultured Gluconobacter sp. | reverse complement strand
CTGACAGCAGCCGTCAGCATCCAGAAGGTGCATGACGACTCAACCGGCAAGCCGCTGATCCAGTCCGGCAAAGGCAATGCGTCACTCTTCGCGTTCTATACGATGCCGTCCGGTCCCGCGAAGGGTCTCGGCTTCGGCGGTGGCATGCGCTATTCCAATAAATCCTATGGCGGTGAAGCGTCTTACGGGAGTGTCTGGGTGCCACAATATGCCGTGTTCGATGCGTCGGTGCGTTACGACCTGTCCAACCTCTCCCGCAGCCTTCATGGCTGGAATGTCGGCGCGAGCGTCCGCAACCTCTTTGACAAGAACTTCGTCGCCAACTGCCTGAGCTACGCATCCTACGGTCAGGAATTCTGCTATTACGGAGAGCGCCGCAACGCGCAGGCCAATATTGGCTTCAGCTGGTAAGCCACTCTCGGCAAGAGCCTCACGCTACGACATGGCCCTGCGCCTTTTCGTAGCGTTGCCGCTCGGCTACGCCCTGTCCGCACTGGGCGGGGTTTGCCTTGCGTTCTGGCTTCCCCTGTCCAAGGCGGACGCCGCCATGGCAGGCATCCTTCTTGGCCTGATCCTCTGGCTTGTCATCTTCATGGCGTCATTTGCTTTCATGAATACAAGACGACTGGCAGGCGTCACGATCGTACTGGTTTTCTGCCTGACGGCGCTGGCCGTTGCGAAGGGCTGGCGTCCATGAAAGCCACATTCCGCGCCTCGATGGCCATGGTCCACACCACACTGGGCCTCATCACAGGCTGGGTTCTGTTCGCCATCGCCCTCTCCGGTGCCCTGAGCGTCTTTCGGCAGGACATCAGCCTGTGGGCACGGCCGGAACTCTCCGGAGCTGCCCCCGATCCGCTGGTGACCGACGCCCACGCGCTGGACTGGCTGAGCCACAATGCCTCGACCGCCAGCGCCTGGTATGTCGCCAGCGCCACCGATCTCAATTCCTTTGCAACGGCGCTTTGGCCAGACGCAAAAGGCGATTACATCCAGCGCGCCCTCAACCCCATGACCGGAAGCCCGGATGGCATCCGGGATACGCTGGGGGGTGAGTTCTTCTACCGCTTTCATTTCGAGCTTCAGCTTCCCTATCCCTGGGGGCGGCTGATCGCAGCCCTTGCGGCGCTCGTTCTCGTCGTCGGGCTGGTGACCGGCGTGATCATCCATCGACGCATCTTCGCGGATTTCTTCACGTTCCGGCCGTCGCGCGGACAGAGAAGCTGGCTGGACATGCACAACCTCCTCGGTGTCGCGGCCCTGCCCTTCCATCTGATGATTTCCTTCACAGGTGCCGTCACCCTCGGGTCGCTCCTCCTTCCGTGGAGCACGCAGGCTCTCTATCGGAATGACCTGATGGCTTCCTATACGGAGCTGAATCCCGCCCTTTATTCCCGCCCCGCGAGCGGTCACGCGGACCATCTCGCACCGATCCTGCCGATGCTTCAGGAAGCAGACAGGCGGTTTGGCGGCACGGGCCTGGAACAGATCTATGTTTTCAACCCGTCCGATCAGGCGTCTCTCGTTACAGTCATCGCGGGTAACAGCCGCACCGTCAGCACGTCCTCGCAGATCATCACTTTCGATGGCCCGTCCGGCCAGATCCTGAGAGAACATGTTGAAAAGCGCCCGGTCATCCGGGCCTACACATTCCTGTATGGGCTGCATGTCGCGCGTTTCGCCCCCAGCGTGACACGCTGGCTCTATTTCCTGTCCGGTCTGGCCCTCGCAGCACTGATTGGCAGCGGCATGCATCTGTGGACGCTTAAACGCCTTCGCCGCCCGCACCATCTGGGACACAGGGTCGTTGCCCGTCTGAATGTGGGCGTCCTGATGGGGACATCCCTCGCCTTCGCATCCTTTTTCATCGCCAACCGGCTTCTCCCGATGACAATGCCACACCGAGCCGGATGGGAAGTGACGACCGTCTTCATCGTCTGGGGGATCACTTTGCTTTACACACTGGTCCGCTCCCCCGAGCGCACATGGGCGGAACTGCTGGGTAGCAATGCGGCAGCGTGTCTGGTGGTCGCCTTACTCAGCCTGCCCTGGGAAGGAAGCGTCATCGCAGGCGTCGGGATAACGGCCCTTGCCCTGTCAGCATCTTTCGCCTTCGCCACGTATCACCGGGTTCGAAAGACGGGTTTGCTGACATGAGCTGGCTTTCGCTTCTGTGCGGACAGGGCGCCATGCTGCTGTTTGTCGCAGGCTCTCATCGCGGTAACCGCGTCTTCTGGCGTGACCGCCTGACCGCATCGCAGCAGCGCATCCTGAAATCCTGCGCGACTGCGCTGCTGTGCGTCAGCCTTGTCGCTCAGGCCATGCCCGATGGGGGCGTTGTTCTAAACGTCATTGAATGGATCCTGCTGGTCGGCCCTGAAATCATGGTCGCGACGCTCGCATGTTCCCTCTGGGAACAGCGCGCACGACCATGAAGCCAGTGGACGCTTAGCCGGCCATTGCAGGATCGGTGAGCGTAATCTTCCCCGTTTCCATCCGGCCGCCCAGAACATGCCTGAAATCCGGATCTTCCGGCGATGTCAGCGTCACGTCGTACCATTGACGGCTGGCTGACAGATCCAGCCTGACGTCCTGATGCCCATGGGCTTTCAGCATGATCGTACGCAGAGGTTCCGCCTCTCCCGCACGATACTGGACCGTGAGGGGCGCCTTCCCGGCATTTCTCAGCGAAAGGACGATCCCCGGCCCTTTTCCCTTTCCGCCAACATCATAGCGACAGGCCGAGCGAAGCGCGACCTGGCCAGCATGCCCCCGATAAGCCCGGTAGAACCCGTTCGGTGCATGAACCGCGACATCATACAGGCCGTCCACAGGCGGAAGCGCGACGTCCATCTTGTCTCCCACCGCTACGGCATAGGTGCCTGCCTGCATGTCGCGGCCGCCATTGCGGTAATCATAGACATTAAACGGGGCTCCGGCCGCACGCTCTCCATGGACATTCTGCCCTGCCCACAGCGTCAGACTGACCTGCCCGCGCGCGACATCAAAGCCGCCATCACAAGAGAGTTCGTAAGGCAGAGCGCAGGCCGGACGTGTTCCGCTTTCCTGCCGTACGGTTTTTGCCAGCAGATCCGGCTGATCTTTCAGCGCTGTGATCTCATCCGGAGAAAGCGAGCGGAAACCTCCCGGCATCGGTCGGTTCCGCGCATCCTCAATAGACTTCAGATGGGTGTTCCGATCGAGATAACTCAGGGATGGGGCCACTTCGTCATGGGCATGGAAACAGGATGTCAGATCACCGCAGATCGCCCGACGCCATGGGGAAATGTTGGTTTCCCGCACGGATTTGCCAAATTTCTTCTCAACAAAATGCTCCAGAAAGCGCAATGTCGAGCTGTGATCGAAAAGCTGTGAATTAACCAGCCCACCCCGGCTCCACGGGGACGCCACAACCATCGGCACCCGGAACCCAAGCCCGATCGGACCACTGCGTGCGAGCCGTTCCGGCACGCCAAGACGGAGCTCATCCGCAGCACTGGTATATTCGAGCCCGTCCGGCCCGATCGAGTCAGAAGAGCGTCCCGTTTCCGGACGCTCTGGATCAGGAGCGGCATAGGAACAGCAATGGTCGAAATATCCGTCATTTTCATCATAGGTCAGGATGAAAATTGTCTTTTTCCAGACGTCCGGATTTTCGGTCAGGATGTTCATGACCTCCGACACATACCAGGCGCCGTACCATGCAGACGTCGGATGATCCGAGAAATGCTCGGGGGCTGCCAGCCAGGACACGGCTGGAAGCTGGCCGGTCTGCGTGTCCTTACGGAACTGGTAAAGCACATCGCCCTTCGGCGCTTTCATCCCCTTCGTGTCAGGGTCGTCCGCGAAAGCCAGTTCCTCAAGTGTGTGATAGTCCGGATCGCCCTCGTTGGTCACGAAAGCCTTTGTGAACAGGGCGCGCTCCTCAGGGGTCAGATTCTCAAATCCTTTGGCGGATTGCTGACGGCGGCGCAGAACCTCCATCAGCGCCTTCGCCTCGACAAGCTGCTCGCCCCGCTCTCCAGAGACCAGCATCTCCAGCTTTTCAAGCCGGTTGATATGCTCTGAACATTCCTTGATGCGTTCCTCGATCCAGGCTCCAAAGCCGGGTCCGGAACTGCCATTGAAGCTGTCGAAACACTCCAGAACGTTACAGCCGAAATTGGACAGCCAGGACCGTTCCTCCTGGGACATGCCGCCAATCTGGCTGATCTCGTTCTGGTAGAACTTCCACGAAACCCCGACCTTTTCCAGCCGCTCCGGGAAGGTCGTCCAGGTCATTCCGCCTTCGAGAATTTCCGGGTTGCGCATGTAGACGTTCGAAGCCGTATTCTGCTGGTCGCGCACGGTTCCCGTCCAGAAGACAAGCCGGTTGGGCGTCGTGCTCGTCATCGCACCGCAGTAATTCTGGTCGCAGACTGTAAAAGCATCGGCCAGAGCGTAATAGAACGGCAGATCTTCACGGGTATAATAGCCCATGGTCAGGGGATACTGCTTGTATTCCTTCTTGTACGGTCGCTTGACATCCACCCAGCGGTCATGATGCCCCCCGTTCCAGGCATCCACCTGACTGTCGCGGGAATGCGGGATCGACCCCATCCACGTCACCTTCGTGTCGTGAATGTTCAGGCGCCACGGAGCATAGGTCTCCCCGCTTTTTCCGGACTGCACGAAAACGGAGCTGCCGTTTTTCTGACGGATCGCCCGTTTGTCATTGACGCCCCGGACCCCGGCCAGCGTCCCGAACATATGGTCGAAGGACCGGTTTTCCTGCATGAGAATAACGACATGCTCGGCATTCAGATAGGTCGTGCCGGGATCCGGGGCGATGGCATAGGCGCGACGAATGGCGGCCGGAAGACCTTCCGTCGCGGCCGCAGCACCACCGAACAGGGCGTATTTGAGAAAGGTTCTGCGAGTGGACATATCAACCGTTGCCTGAAGCCTGAGAGCACATACGGCTCAAGAGTAGAGGAATACGGGCGCATGAATAGTCGCCCTTCAGAGCGAATTCATCCCGCTTCCCACCGACTTCATAAAAACTTCACTTGGCAACAAACGATGAACGGGCGTGGATCGCTTCACCGATCACACGCCCGTGCAGTTCAAAGCATCGGAAACCGCTGATCAGAAGTCGATCGACGTCTTCACGTAATACATGCCGCCATTGAAGCCATAAGGCGAATAGGATGCATATTTGGTCAGACCCTGCTGGGTATGAGAGATGGCAGACGAAACGCGCGTCGGGTATTTGTTGCCAAGATTGTTCGCGCCCACTCCGATGCTCCAGCGCGGAAGGATCTTGTAGTCCACCTCAAGATTGGTCAGCAGCGCGGGGTTCTGCATGAACGGCACACTGCCCGCTCCGGTCGGAGACGCCATGTAGATAATGGAGCCGTAACGCATTTCCTGCACGAATGCGGACCATTTGCCGTAGGTCCAGTTCACGCTGATCTGCTCGCGGTTCTTGGGTGCTGCGTGCAGGACAACTTCCTTGGTATACTCGTTGACGAAATTGTCCTTCGCGGAACGGATTTCCGTATCGGAGAAGTTGATCCCCATCGCAAATCGGAACTGACCCAGACGATGCGTGTGCAGCGTATAGTCGGCGCTGAAATCACCACCGAATGTCTGGGTGTTATACAGGTTTGCGTAATAGGAGAGTGACGTCGCGCTCTCAAGATTATTCTGCGCCAGCAGGTTCATGAGAACAGAGTCATTCGCATCGACGCTGTAGGTCTTCGTGCTGCCCAGACGCGAATTGATGGCAATGTAATACAGATTTCCAGTCACATGGAAATTGTCCACAGGCGTCGCATCAAGACCGATGCTGTAGCTGCGGGAATATTCGCCCTTCATGCTGCCGGAACCGAGATATTTGGCAATCGAGCTGTTGGCCGGAACCTGATCCACCGTATAACCGGGATAAGGTGCGGAATAGAAATAGGACATCTCGCCAAGCGTCGGCGGACGATACCCCGTGTTGACGTTGGCACGGATGGCCCAGCGCTTGTTGAAGTTGTACCGCGTTCCGACCGAGCCCGTCTCGACAGTAGCCAGATTGTTGTAGCTCGCAACCCGGCCACCCAGCGTCCACTCCCACTTCTTCGTCACATAGAAGTCGAGATCGGCAAAACCTTCATAGACATCGCGGTTCTGGTTGGTCACAGCCATCGGGACGTTACCCGGATGATCCGTCGCGCCCAGTCCTTCCCACGATGCTGTCTCGCCTTCGGTCATCTGGAAAGTATCGTGGCGGTATTCAGCGCCAAACTTCAGATCGACCGGACGCGGCAGAAAACCCGTCTGGAACGAACGCGAGCCACGGATGCCACTCGTCAGTTCGGTCGCAATGGACGACCCGTCATAGAACGATGTCTGCGTGCTGTCGGGGATGGAGACGTTTTCGGAGTCCTTGGTGCCGTATTTCTGCGCATCACGTCCGAACGTGACATACGCATCCCATGCAAACCCGAATTTATGCGTCCGGATGCCGTTATCCGTCTGGAAGTCGTACTGATCCATCGTGATGTAAGGCTGGTTGCCGTTCGGATACAGATCCTTGTTGATCCAGGTGTCCGTGTCGGCTGCACTGCGATAGGTTTCCGCCACATTGGCTCGACGATGCGAGAACGTGGACGTGCTGTAGGCACTGAACCCATGCCCCAGCGGCAGGGACATGTTTTCGCTGAGCGTCTCAAGCGTGGATTTGGGAAGGCCAAGTCCGCGCTGCACATCGCGATTGGCCGTCTCGTTCCGGGAATCGCTGAACAGCGTACCGTAGAAATCACCGCCGCGTGTTGTGGGCAACTGATGCGTTACCTGAGCTGCGAGATCGAGATATCCACCGCTATTGCCCAGGGCCATGCCATAATTGGCCGAGCCGTCCAGCCCCTGACCATCGCCTGCGTAATAGCCATTGTTCTTGAAGTTGATGCTGCCGCCATGCGTATCGCGCTTGAGCACGATATTGACCGCACCGGCGATGGCGTCCTGACCGTAAAGCGCCGAAGCCCCTTCCGTAATGACCTCGATATGATCAATCGCAGACACAGGGATCAGCGAAATATCGGCAGGTTCACTGCCCCAGTTCGTACCCGCGTTGGAATTGAAATTCGCGCCGATATGACGGCGATGGCCGTTCACGAGGATCAGCGTGTCATCGGGAGACTGCCCACGAAGCTGCATGGTCTGGACGAAGGCACTTGCGCCACCGCCAGGCAGAGCCGCAGTCGTAATCGCCGGATTGGCCTGTGCCAGGGCAGAAAGAACGTTGGTCTGACCGGTCTTGAGAAGTTCGGCCCCAGTCACAACAGTCACCTGAGTTGTACTGTGACGCGCCGTTACAGGGGAGAAGACAGAGTTTGTCTGCCGACCACCGACCTGAATACTTTCCGTTGCCACAGCCTGAAGTGATGTCGGGGCACGATGGACCGGCGCCTTGTTTTTTGCAGGAGCAGCGACAGCCGCTTTTCTGGCAATGATTTTATGGTGTTTCACCGGTGCGGCTGGTGCAGTCGACGCTGCAAGAACCACATCTGGCATAAACGCGCCCAGTGCAGCACCTGCGACCAGACAGAGTTTCCAATTTGACCCAATCAACATTGCATCCCCCTCAAGTCGCCGGAATCCCGATACGAAAGCATGAGTTTATGGTACGGATACGTTATGTTTTGGCGTCATATGGATTATTTATATTCCAATTTCGCAACGAGGGCGCAGGAAAGTTTCGCGTGCGTCACCGATCTGAAAATCCCGCCCTGCTCCCACGGATTCATTGACCATTCCCCCCAATGGGCAGACTATCAGGTTCATAGTTCGTCACATCAGGAGATCGGCCAGTTGGATATCAGGCGTTTGCAGGCCTTCGTGAAGATCATCGACCTTGGCAGCATTTCGCGCGCGGCCGACTTGTTGAATATTGCCCAGCCCGCCCTCAGCCAGCAGCTGGCGGCCCTTGAAAGCGCCTTCCGTCAGAAGCTGGTGATCCGCAGCAAAAGCGGCGTCACACCGACGATTGCCGGCTCGGTCCTTTACCGACACGTCCAGATCCTGAGCAAGCAGTTCGACCGCGCCATGGTCGAGATCACCCAAGGAGACGGTCCCCTCGTCGGCAAGGTCTCCGTAGGGCTCTCCCCTTACAGTGCGGGCTCCACCCTCTCCGTTGAGCTTCTACGCCGGGTCCGTGATGAACTCCCCGGCATCATTCTGCACCTGACCGAGAGTTTCGACGACATCTACAGCGAACTCGTCATGACCGGCCGACTGGACATGGCCGTGATCCATGGCTCCGGCCCCATGAAAGGGGTAAGTTTCACACCGCTGATGAAGGAAGAGTTTTTCCTGCTAGCGCCTCATGCGCTCGAAATCCCTCATGACAGCGAAAACGCAGTTCAGCTCACCGATATCACAGGCATCCCGCTTCTGGTGCCGCCCAAGCATAATTTTGTCCGCAAGGCCATCGATATGGCATTCATACGCAAGGGACTGGAGCCAACCATCGTTGCGGAAATCGAAGCCCTGACAACGCTGCAGGGCGCCATCCAGGAAGGGATCGGCAGCACCATCCTTCCCTGGTCGGTCGCGAGCCGGATCGCCGTCGAAGGCAAGTCCCGCATTTACTCGCTGCGCAATCCCGTCATCAGCGAGAACGTCTCGCTCTGCATTCCGGAACTCGTGCCTGAAACCGAGGCCTCTGTCGCCGTTCGGGAACGTCTCATCAATCTGGCCCGGGCCATGGCGTCGTCGCGTAACTGGCCCGGGACACAGGCTTCTACATAACGGCAGCGTTCAACCGCCCGACATTGGGACGCGTCAGGAATTCCGGGCGGAGCAGAGCTGAAAGTTCATGTTCGGACAACAGCTTGTCCTGAAGCACGAGTTCCGGAACCGTCCGGTTTTCCGCCAGGGCACGGCGGGCGATCTGCGAGCAGGTATCATACCCCAGAACCGGCACCAATGCCGTGACAATGCCGATATTCCGCTCAAACAGAGCGCGACATTGCTCCGCATCGGCGGCAATCCCCGCCACGCATTTTTTGCTCAGAACCGTCACGGCTGCCGTCAGCGTCTTGAGCGACGAGAAGAGACAATACCCGATCATGGGCTCGAACGGATTGAGCTGGAACTGCCCCCCGTCTGCACACATGCTGAGCGTGACGTCATATCCTGCAACGAGATAGGCCACCTGATTGACGGCCTCCGGAATGACCGGGTTGACCTTGCCCGGCATGATCGAAGACCCGGCCTGAACGGCTGGCAGCGTGATCTCGCCAATTCCGGCCCTTGGCCCGCTGGAGAGCAGCCGCAGATCGCTTGAGATCTTGGACAGCTTGAGCGCCAGCCGCTTCAGAACGCCTGAAAACTGGACAAAAACCCCGACATCCGAGGTCGCCTCAATCCTGTCAGCCGCGCCCGCGACAGCCAGACCTGTCAGTCTGCCCAGCTCCTGCACAACGCACTCTGCATAACGAGGATCAGTGTTCAGTCCCGTCCCGATTGCTGTTCCGCCCAGATTGACGGTCAGGAAAGCCGCGGACTGATCCCGGATATGCCGGATTTCAGTTTCAATCGCATGCTGAAACGCCCTGAACTCCTGCCCCAGTGTCATGGGAACCGCGTCCCGCAGCTGAGTGCGCCCGACTTTCAGAATGGCTGCGAATTCATCAGCTTTTGTCCCGAATGTGTCGGCCAGATTTACCAGAGCGGCCAGCAAAGGCGCTGTTGCGGCAAGCACGCCAAGCCTCAAGGCCGTGGGATAAACATCGTTGGTGGACTGCGCCATATTTACATGGTCATTCGGATGTAGAACCCGGTAATCCCCGAGTTTCTTCCCCGCGAGACCCAGCGCCACATTGGCGATCACTTCGTTGACGTTCATGTTGGTGGACGTCCCCGCACCACCCTGCATCGCATCCACAATAAAATTGCTGCGGTAATCATCGCTTTTCAGCAACGTCACGCACGCTGCTTCAATCAGGTTGGCCCGCTTTTCATCCAGATAGCCGAGCGTCCTGTTCGTCCGGGCTGCAGCCCGCTTGACCGTCACAAACGCACGGATGAAATCCGGAAACGCACCGACGGGCAAGCCACTGATCGGGAAGTTCTCCGCTGCCCTGCTGGTATGAACACCCCAAAGGGCTTCAACCGGGATCCGGACCTCTCCCAGAAGATCCTTCTCAACCCGGAAGCGGGCTGGCGGTGGCATATCCGTCTGCTGCGGCATCATATCTGCCGGGACTTCTGACTGGGGTGCAGATGTCGTCATTTCGGATATCCAGAGCTGTGATTGAACCAGAGCATGACCCTTTGGCAAAGAGTCTCCAGAAGCGTTTCAGCCCCTGACTGGTCTGAAGCCTATTATTGCGACTTCGATTCAACCCCATATGATTGTGATATAGGGTCAGACAATTTTCGCCAGTATCTTGGCGCCAGCGAAACGACTTACGATGCCACCATTCGCGCACGCGTTATCAACCGCGTTACCACCCCTTGCGGCAATGGAGACCCATCAATGCCCGGTTTTGCTGATCGACTGAACGGAATTGGAGTTTCGGCCTCCGCCGCCATGACCGACAAGGCCCGCGAACTCAAGGCAGAAGGCCTCAAGATCGTCAGCCTCTCCTCCGGCGAGCCTGATTTCCCGACTCCCGACCATGTTGTGGAAGCTGCCATCGCCGCCGCCCGCGCCGGCGACACGAAGTATCCGCCGCAGGATGGCAAGCCCGCGCTCAAGAAGGCGGTGCAGGCCAAGTTCCTGCGCGAGAACCATCTTGATTACGCGCTCGACGAAATCCTCGTCGGCAATGGCGCCAAGCAGATCATTTTCGATGCGATGATGGCGACTTGCAATACCGGCGACGAAGTCGTTCTCCCCGCCCCCTACTGGATCAGCTATGCGGACATTGCCCGGCTGTGTGGCGCAAAGCCCGTGCAGGTGGACTGCCCGGCAGAAGACAGTTTCCGCCTGTCTGCCAAGGCGCTGGACGCAGCCATCACGCCCAACACCAAATGGCTTTTGCTGAATTTCCCCAACAATCCGACCGGCGCCTGCTGTCCGCGCGCGGATATGGAAGAGATCGCCGCCGTCCTGCTGAAGCATCCGCATGTCTGGATCATGACGGACGATATCTACGAACATCTGATCTATGATGGCTTTGAGTTCTGCACCATCGCCGAAGTCGAACCGCGCCTGAAAGACCGTGTGCTGACCGTCAACGGCGTGTCCAAGGCCTATGCCATGACCGGCTGGCGCGTCGGCTATTGCGGTGGCCCGCGTGACCTGATCGCCGCCATGAACAACATGCAGGGCCAGTCCACCAGCGGCATCAACACCATTGCCCAGATCGCTGCCATCGCCGCCCTCGAAGGCCCACAGGACTTCCTGAAAGACCGTGCCGCGGAATACCAGTCCCGCCGAGATCTGGTGGTTGGTCTGCTGAACGCCATTCCGGGCATCACATGTCACACGCCTCAGGGCGCGTTCTACGTTTACCCCGAGATCGGCGCCTGCCTCGGTAAGGCCACACCAAAAGGCCGCCACCTGGCAACAGACGCAGATTTCGTCATGGCGCTTCTGGAAGAACAGCAGGTCGCATCCGTCCAGGGTGGCGCTTACGGCATGAGCCCGTTCTTCCGCATTTCCTATGCGACAGACCGGGAAACGCTGAAGGAAGGCTGCCGCCGTATCGCAGACTTCGTCACCTCCCTGCGCTGAAACGAAAAACGAGGAAGCCTCACGGCTTCCTCGTTCCTCTAAAGCCGATAAACTGCGCTGGGATCAGGCGGCAGGTTCCACCCGCACAACAACGGCCCCATAGCCGGTCAGCACGCCGTCCTGCCCGACAACATCAACGATGGTTCCTTCAACAGGCACCGTAACCGGAACCTGCAAGGCGCCGATCTGCATCTGGCCCACAACATCACCCGGGCGCACCAGCGTCCCGATCTGCGCCAGATCCGTCAGCGCCAGAACCCCGAAATACGGCGCCTTGACCGCAATGTCGGACGACGGCACCTCAACAGGTACCGCAGCGGTTGCGACCTGCGCATCTGGCACGGCGGAGGCAGGAGCCGTCACCCGCATGAAGCAGCGCGCGCCCTTGCCATCCGAAAGTTCGATCGTCTCCAGCCCCGCCTGAACCAGCAGATCCGCAATCCGGGCAAGATCCTCCGAAGACGGGATCCCTTCAAACACCGGAACCTGATTTTCCACAGTGCTCATGATGGCGCCCTCTCTGCCAGCCAGCGTTCGAGATAATGAATATCGACGCCGCCTTCCTGAAACTGCGGATCAGCCAGCAGATCCTGATGAAGGGCAATATTAGTCGAAATCCCCTCCACCCGCATCTCGGCCAGCGCCACCCGCATCCGGGCAATCGCCTGCTCGCGTGTCGCGCCGTAGCTGATGATCTTGCCGATCAGTGAATCATAATAAGGCTGAACCGTGTAGTTATTGACCACATGCGTATCAACGCGAATACCCGGCCCACCCGGCAGATCCCAACGCGTCACCGTGCCCGGAGAGGGCATGAACGTCGCAGCGTCTTCCGCATTCAGGCGGCACTCGATCGCATGCCCCTGCATCAGGATGTCTTCCTGACGCACATCGAGCGTTTCACCCTGCGCAACCCGTAACTGCTGGGCGACAATATCAATGCCGGTCGTCTCTTCCGTAATGGGATGCTCGACCTGCACGCGCGTATTCATCTCGATGAACGCGAAAATTCCGTCTTCATACAGGAACTCGAACGTCCCGGCCCCGCGATAGCCGATCTGACGGCAGGCCTGAACACAGCGCTCCCCGATTTCGGCAATGGTTTCGGGAGGGATACCAGGAGCCGGGGCTTCTTCCAGAACCTTCTGGTGACGCCGCTGCAAGGAGCAGTCACGCGCGCCGAGCCACAGCGCCGTCCCATGCGTGTCACACAGAACCTGAACTTCGACGTGGCGCGGCTTCTGCATGTATTTTTCAAGATACAGCGTCGGATTACCGAATGCCTGCTGGGCCTCCTTGGCCGTGAGTGCGACGGCATCCTCAAGTTCATCGACGCTGTGTACGACCCGCATACCACGACCGCCGCCGCCGCCCGATGCTTTCACGATCACCGGAAAGCCGACTTCAAGCGCAACAGCCCGAACTTCTGCCGCAGAAGACGGCAACGGCCCGTCAGACCCCGGCACACAGGGCACGCCCGCATCCCGCATGGCCCGCTTGGCCGTGATCTTGTCACCCATCATCCGGATGGAATCCCCGGTCGGCCCGACAAATGTCAGCCCTGCCGCTTCAACTGCATCCGCAAATCCGGCATTTTCCGAGAGGAAGCCATATCCCGGATGAATAGCCCCTGCACCCGTAACCTTCGCGGCCAGAAGCAGGCCTTCCATGTCGAGATAGCTTTTGGAAGCCGCAGCCGGGCCTATGCACAGGGCCACATTCGCTTCACGGACATGCCGGCTGTCCGCATCTGCTTCCGAATAAACCGCGACCGTCTCCAGCCCGAGCTGACGGCAGGCGCGCTGGATCCGCAGGGCAATTTCCCCGCGATTGGCAATCAGAACTCTTTTGAAACGCTGCATGTCACTCATACCAGACGGAACAGAGGCGTTCCCATGTCAACTTCGGTGCCACCAGCGACCAGAATGTCCTCAACCGTGCCCGCAACCGTCGTGCGGACAGGATTGAAAACCTTCATGGCCTCAAGCAGACCAACCTGCTGCCCTGCCTCGACCTTCTGGCCGAGCGTGACATAAGGTGGCGCATCCGGTGACGGTGCGAGATGGAACACCCCGTAGGACGGCGCGGTAATGGTTTCCCCCACCTTGGTTACGGGCGGAGCACCTGTAGGCGCAACAGGAGCTTTCGCCTCTACCGATGCCACAGGCGCAGCAACAACTGCTGCCCCCTGCTCCCCATGAGGCTTCGCAAGCCGGATCTTCCGACCGTTTTCCTCAATCTCAAGTTCCGCAATCGGAGCCTGAGCCATGAGATCGATCAGACATCTGATCTGTGAGAGATCCACTGATATCAGCCCGGAGCAGAAGTTTTCTTCGCAAAATTCAGACCACCCACGACCTGCATCGTCGGCAACACTTCCATGAAGCTGACATTCATGCGTTGGGGCGCCTCAACCGCGAAGGCCACGGAGTTGGCAATGTCTTCCGGCAGCAGGGAATCATACTCGTCGAAAAAGCGCTTCTTCGCCTCGGCCATGTCACCGATCAGACGACCGAAGACTTCCGTTTCCACGCGTGCGGGGGAGACTTCCGTCACCCGGATCTGACGGCCGAACAGGTCACAGCGAAGCTGCTGGGAGAGCGAATGAACAGCGGCCTTCGTCGTATGATAGACCGTGTTGCCACCCGCAAAAGCATAATGGCCAGCGATCGAACTGATATTGACAATATGACCACGGTTGCGTTCGATCATGCCCGGCACCACCAGACGCGTCAGTTGCAGAACAGCGCGCAGGTTCACGTCCACAAGCGCATCGATATCGTCAGGCGTCGTGTTGGTGATGTTGCCCGTCCGGGACTGACCCGCATTGTTGACCAGAACATCAACTTCCAGACCAGCAATCAGGGCCTCAAGCCCGGCCTGATCCGACACGCTGACGGCATGGGGAATGCATCCCGTTTCGCTTGCCAGGGCCTCAAGACGCTTCGCATCACGGGCCAGAGCATGAACTTCAATGCCGCTTTCGCTCAGCCGCCGGACAATGGCAGCGCCAATACCCGAAGAAGCGCCAGTGACGAGAGCGGTGCGGTAAGGAGTATTGCTCATGCGAAGGGAACCCATTGCTGGAGTATAAGAAAAAACCGTCCTCCGCGCCGCACGCAATACGGAGCATCAGACAGGAATATTATTCCGACGCTAATGGAGTTATTTCACAAACACCAAGAGCCGTTCGTTCTTGCCCCATAACATAATCCGATGGAACCCGTGCAGGACGTTCAGGAACCATAAGATTATCCGATGACATCACACTGCGAATTGCTCTGGCCATCATTCCCATGCCAGTCATATCGTTTCGTTACCGCCTCAAAAAGAGGCACTGAGAAAATGCGACGGAACCGTCACAGCCCGGGAACAGCATGTTTTGACCGCTGACACGCTCCTCACACCGGACCGACATCACGCCGCCATCAGCGCCCCGGTCATCAGCATGATGGGCACGCGCGCCATGCTGTTCGAAGCCCCCGGCGCCTTCACCATGCAGCAGCAGCAGCGGATCTGGGCCCTCATTGCCCACACCGAGAACCGCCCGGACATTCAGGAACTCGTTCCCGGCGTCACAAACCTGCTCCTGATCTTCACCCATGCCCCCGAACATCCCGAACAGATCGCAGACTGGCTGCGAGACGCCTGGGAGACCCTCCCGCCCCTTCAGATCGCAGGACGTCTCTTTGAAGTCGGCGTGCGATACGGCGGCACATTGGGCGATGATCTGGCGGCCGTTTCTGCCCATACAGGCCTGTCTCCCGAAGAGGTCATCCGTCTTCATCAGGCGGGCGAATACACCGTCTGCGCCGTCGGAAGTGCGCCGGGCTTTGGCTATCTGCATGGCCTGGATCCGCGCATCGCAACGCCACGGAAGTCCGTTCCGTCCCTGAATATGCCAGCAGGCACCGTGACGATCGGTGGAATGCAGGCCGGAATTTCCGCGCTGACCGGGCCTAATGGCTGGAACTCGATCGGATATACGGAAATCTGCCTGTTCGATCCCCATCGCAGTCCCCCGTCGCTTTTTGCCATCGGCGACCGTATCCGCTTTTACCCGGAGAGCATCGAGTTGTGATCACGATCCTCGAGACAGCACCTCTCAACACCGTGCAGGATCTGGGGCGCCCGGGATTTCGCAATCTGGGCGTTGGCAGTTCGGGCGTCATGGACCCGCTGGCCCTGAAAATCGGGAATTGCCTCCTTGGCAACAGGGCCGACGATGCGTGCATCGAACTTCAGACCTATCCCTTTGTGATCCGCTTCGAGACCCCGACCAGCTTTGCCGTCACTGGCATTGATGCTCCCATAACACTGGACGGCAAACCGGTGCTCGCGTGGTCGGTTGAAACGGCCACTGCCGGGCAGATCCTGCAGGTAGGCATCCCGAAAACAGGCGCCCGGGGATATGTCTGCGTTGGCGGCGGCATAGACGTTCCGGTTGTGCTGGGCTCACGCAGCACGCAGCTTCGCGGCAGTTTTGGCGGGGTTGAAGGACGGTTTCTTGAAGTCGGGGACCAGCTTGTAACGCAGCCTGCGGCCGAGCATCTCTCAGGCTATGGCGCTGTCCCGCCTGCACGGGTTCTGGACACGGCACCCTGCGAAGAAAAAACCATCACGCTCCGCGCCATCCCGGGAACGGATCATACCCGTTTCACCGAAGACTCCCGAGAGCGCTTCTGGACCCAGCCGTGGCGCATCACGCCACAGAGCAACCGCATCGGATATCGTCTCAGCGGCGCACCACTGGCTTTGCTCGAACAGGTGGAACTGCGGTCATACGGCATCATTCCGGGTATCGTGCAGGTCCCGCCAGCGGGTGAACCTATCGTCCAGCTTGCCGACGCCAACACAGCTGGCGGTTATCCGCGCGTCGCAACCGTGATCGAATCCGATCTCTGGCGTCTGGCTCAGGCCCGGATCGGGACGTCCATCTGCTTTGTGGAATGTAACCACAAAGCAGGCGTTGACGCCGAACAGCCGATCAACAGCTATCTGGACGACCTGCGCCTGATGGTGGCCCATTATCGCGCGTCCAGTCAGTCCCGAAACGGCGCAAAACCCGGAGGCAAAGCATGAAGATCGACCTCAATTCCGATATGGGCGAAGGCTTTGGCCGCTGGCGCATCGCCGATGACGACGGGCTGATGGACGTCATCTCGTCCGCCAATATCGCCTGCGGCTTTCATGCTGGCGATTATGCGATCATGAACCGGACCGTTCAGCTCGCGAAGGAAAAAGGCGTCGGGATCGGCGCGCATCCGGGACTGCCCGATCTCATCGGCTTTGGTCGCCGATCCATGGCCATTTCAGATGCTGATATGGAAGCCATGATGGTCTACCAGATCGGTGCCCTTCAGGCTGTGGCGGCCCTGCATGGCCACCGCGTGACCCATGTCAGTTATCATGCGGCTTTCGGGAATATGGCCAATGCCGACGAAGCGCTCGCCCTGCGTCTTGCCCGCGCCATTGCGGCGCTGGATCGGGAACTGACAATATTCTGCATGCCGGGACAGCTTACGGAGCGCGCAGCGGATAAGGCAGGCCTTCGTGTCCAGACCCTTTTCCTCGCGGATCGTGCCTATACAAGCCTTGGCGCGCTGGTCCCTCGTGGTCAGCCCGGAGCCGTCATCCATGATCTGTCTGCCATCAAGGCCCGTGTAAGACAGTTCCTTGAAGATGGCTCTGTTACGACTTCCGTGGGATCCCGGCTTGAGGTCAAGGCCCAGTCCATTCTGGTCCACAGTGACACGCCCGGTTCACTGGAACTCGCAAAAGCCATCCGCTCGGAAATCGAGGCCACCGGGGCAGTCCTGACACCGGCCTTCCAGCTTCACGACTGACACCCATAAGAAATCCTTATTACGACGCCAGAAGTTCCTATGGCTGGATTTCATAAACATGCGTTACGTTTTCAGAACGTCGCCGGAGATCATTCCTGCAACGTTTCTGGATCCGCTATCAAAGCACTGCTGCGTCAGTATCGTGCATCGGGGTATGAGTTGTCATGAAGCATGATCTGAAACGCGGTGCAGTGCTTCTGGCATCAGCCACTTTTTTCGTTGCGGCGCTGAATGCACTTCAGAAACTGACAGGGACAAGACTTCCCGCGCTTGAAATCATTTTCTTTCGCAACCTGTTCTCCCTCCCCTTTGTTCTTCTGATTGCCTCCAGAACAGGCATTATCCTCAAGACACATCACTTCAAAGGTCATCTCATCCGCTCGGTTATCGGGTTGATCAGCATGATCATGGTCGTCATTACCGTGACGCGTCTGCCGCTGGCGGAACAGCAGGTCCTTTCCTACACCCAGCCGCTGTTTCTGGTTCTGCTCTCGATCCCGCTTCTGGGCGAACGTCCTTCCCTGCAGCGCTGGATTGCGGTTCTGATCGGGTTTGCGGGTGTCGTGGTGGTCGCTCTGGGGAAAGGGCTCCTCAATACGGACGCAACGTCCGTTTCCACTATCATCTATCTGCTCGCACTTACGCAGGGTGCGGTCGGCGCCCTCACGACCATGCAGATCCGCCAGCTTTCCGCCACGGAAGCCAGCACGACAATTTCGCTCTGGCAGGCCATTCTCATGACCGCCATGACAGCCGCGCCGCTCCCCTTCATCTGGGTGACACCCGGCTGGCAGGATGCTCTGTGTCTTGTGGTTGTCGGGGCTTTTGCCGGCATCGCACAGGTTCTCCAGACCGAGGCGTTCGCATCCACACAGGTCTCGGCCATCGGGCCTTTCGCCTATACGGGCCTGCTCTGGGCCGCGCTGATCGGCTGGTTCGGCTTTGGCGAAATTCCCAGTTCCGCAATGGCTGTGGGCGCCGTTCTGATCATTGGCTCAGGCATCTGGATGCTCCGCCACGACCGGGCCTCGAAAGCCCGGACGACCGTCACCGCAACAGTCGAGGCGGCGGAAGGCTCCTGATCCCTCCTCCCTTTCTTCTTTCCCAATTCCATCCCTGATTTCGCCCCCACCCGAAGCGATAGAAATCCCCGGAGAATGACAGCGTGACACCCGATCAAGCCACACCGTCCCCATCCCGGAAGCGGAACATTCCGTCTCGCTACATATTTTTTCTGCTTGTCTTTCTGATGTACGTCATCAGCTACGGTGACCGGGCGGCCCTGTCCATTGCGCTGCCCACACTTGGCAAGGAGTTCACGCTGTCGCCGGTACAGATGGGCTGGGTCTCGTCCAGCTTCCTGTGGTCGTATTTCCTGCTGAATCTCCCCTCGACCATGCTGCTCGACCGCAAGGGAGCGCGCCTGATCGGCAGCCTAGCCGTTTCGATATGGTCTTTTGCGATGCTGCTGGGCGGGATGGTTCATAACATCACGCAGTTCCTGATGACGCGCGTTCTCCTCGGCGTAGGTGAAGCACCGACTTTTGGCGTAGGCGCAACCGTCGTCCGCAACTGGGCGCTCCCCAAGGAGCGTGGTTCGGTCATGACGGTCCTGCTCACCGGCATGCAGCTTGGCCTGGCTGGCGGCACGATCGCAGGGGCCTATCTGATTGCGCTCTTCGGCTGGCGCTTCGAGTTCATGGCACTCGGCGTCATCGGGCTGATCTGGGCCGCCATCTGGTGGATGGTCTATCATGCCCCGGCCGAAAAAGCCTCCGCCCCTGCCCGCGCGACTTTTTCATTCACGTCAGTGCGCAACCTGTTCCGCTCCAGGTCCTTTCTCGGAATTCTCGTCGTCCAGTGCACGCAGAACTATCTGAACTTTCTGGTCATGTCCTGGATGCCGCTCTATCTCATTCACGAACTTCATATCGATATTACCGGAACCGGTAACCGGACAGCGCTCTGTTATCTTGCTGCCGCCCTCGGCGCCATTATTATTGGACGTATTCTGGAACACATCACGTTCCGCAACGGTATTCACCCGCCGCGCCGCCGCTTCATCGTCGCCTTCTGTCTCGCAGGCGCTGCAACGATCGGCTTTCTGCCCCATTTCCACACCATGACGCCGATCCTCTTCATTCTCGGCGGATCACTCGCGTGTCTGATTGCAGCAAACGGTGCCAATACGGCCCTGCTAACAGATCTGATTGAAGACGGTGACAAGATCGGGACCGTCACAGGGGTTACACTGACGTGCAGTAACTCCCTGGGACTTTTTGCCCCGATCGTGACAGGCTATATCGTGTCCTATACCGGGCGGTTCGATATGGCCTGGTACATGTGTTCGGCTGCACTGATTGGCGCAGGAGCGCTCTCACTCCTGCTGGTTCGGGCCCCAATCTCGATGCAGGACAGGCCTTAATTTCCGAGCGATCGATCGACGGAACGGCCTGCGCGTTCAATCGGGCCTTTCGGCGGATCTACGGTGTCACGGACCTTTTCGCCAAATGTCCGGTGATGTTCACATGCCGTCAGCGTCACACAGGAAACCGAAAGAACGAGCAGAAGCAGAACTGATTTACGCATAAGGACTGTCCTTGGAAAAGTGTCAGGCCTCTTGTAACGGCAATGCCCGCATTCAGTTCCGTCCTCTGAAATGATCGTCGGCCAACCCGTTCATTCTCGTGAAGAACGATGAAAGCGTTTAAGTTTCGCAAGCGTCGGCCCGGACACGAGTTCTATGATCTCGGACGTAATTTCTTCCTGACGGACAGTTCTCTGAAGCTGTTCCAGAGATTTGAGCTGTCGCGTGATTTCATGATGCGCGGCCGTCATCCGCTCGCTGCGGGCCTGGTTCTCTGCTCCAAAGGATTTCAGGGCTGCAAGGCAAAGCTGGGAAAAGATATAATCCGCCACCAGATCGGTCATAAGTTTTTGCGGTTCGACATTGAGCAGCGGCTCCGGCCCACGCGTCTGCTTTTTTTGCAGGACGGCCTTCTCCAGCGGAAAAAGCGACTGCCGGGTGACTGTCGGTTTTTTCTGCTCCGATAACTGGCAGACAATGAGCCTGATACGGCTAAGGTCTCCAGCCATGACCTGCCGCCCGATTTCCGTTGCAATACTGTCAGCGAGTGCTGGCACCGAAGCCGGGCTCTGAACTGCAGGCGCGGTCCATTTTGCCGTGAGGCCTCTGGCACGGGCGATGGCGTTGCCCCGCGTTCCGATCAGGAAGAGATGCTCTTTTTCATCACCTTGCAGGGCATCAAGAACATGTTCGCTGAACAGGCCCGCAAAGCCCTGCTCCGCACAGAAGACAATTGCACCAGTCTTTCCCATTTTCTCCGAAAATCGCGAATCCAGATCGGCAGGAAGTAGCGGCGCGATACGGACCAGCGCGTCGTGTATGGTCCCGGTATAGGCCTCGACCGCGAGCGCAGCCCTTCGGGCCTGCTGGACCCGGACGGCAGCGAGGCTCCGCATCGAGTCTACGATCCCGCCCAGTTCCCTGACGTTCCCGATCCGGGCCGTGACCTCCTGCAACCGCTCCGTCATAACACCCTTGATGCCAGCTTTTCCACGGACTGCTTCAGACAGGCCAGAAAGCGCTCTTTCTGCTCGCCCGAGAGAGCGCCTCCGCTTTCTATTGCCGTCACTATCTCAGGCACATTGTGCCGCAGGTTAGCGACCAGATTATTCTGGATGGTCCGGATATTTTTTGCCGGTAAAGCATCCAGAAACCCGTTCTGCGAGGCTGTAACAAGGGCGACTTCCTGCAACAGATCCAGCGGCGCATGTGGCCCCTGACGGAGGATTTCCCGAATACGCGCCCCTCGCGTCAGTTGCTGCCGGACATGCGTATCAGGCAGCCCCCCAAAGCGGGTAAATGCCTCAAGCTCGACGAACTGCGCATAGTCCAGACGCAGCGTCCCGACTGACGACCGCAGGATAGGTGCCTGAGCGGCTCCGCCAACACGACTGACACTGACGCCCACATCAACAGCCGGTTTCTGACCCTGATCGAACAGCGTGCGATTCAGGACGATCTGACCGTCGGTGATGGAAATAAGGTTGGTCGGAATATAGGCGCTGAGATTGCCCGCTTCGGTTTCAGCCACCGGGAGCGCTGTCAGGGAACCCGCGCCTTTTGCCGCCGAAAGCTTCGCTGCCCGTTCCAGCAGACGCGCATGAACGTAGAAGATATCGCCCGGATAGGCTTCACGGCCCGGCGGACGCCCGGTGAGAAGGGAAACCTCGCGATGGGTTGCGGCATGTTTGGAGAGGTCGTCGAAAACGATAAGAGCATGCTGGCCACGATCCCGGAAATATTCCGCCATGCTCATTGCCGCGAAAGGCGCAATCCAGCATAAACCCGGCGCTTCGGCAGGACGCGCGACCACGACGATGCACCGATCCGGATTGCCACGCGTCCTGATGGTTTCGATCACGCGCTGAACGCTGGATGTTTTCTGACCGATGGCGACATAGACGCAGATCATGTCGCTGGACTTCTGGGACAGAATGGCATCGACCGCGATGGTGGTCTTGCCTGTCGCCCTGTCCCCGACGATGAGTTCGCGCTGTCCCCGTCCAATGGGAAACAGCGCGTCGATCGCAAGCGTTCCCGTCTGGACGGGCTCGGTCACCAGTTCCCGGTCGATAATGGCAGGGGCGGGTCGCTCGACCGGAAGCCAGGTTTCTGCCTGAACCGGCCCCTTGTCATCAAGCGGACGGCCGAGCGGATCGACCACCCGCCCCAGCAGCTCCGGCCCAACAGGCACACTCACAACACCGGAGGTCCCCTGCACAGGATCCCCGGCTTCGATCGTGCCCTCGTTATTGAGAAGGATGCAGCCGATGCTGTCTTCCTCCAGCCCATGCACAAAGCCGTAGCGGCCCTTCCCGAAAGACAGCAGCTCATCCAGTTTCGCATCAGGAAGACCGGAAATCAGGGCGATCCCGTCTCCGATATCCTCGACCCGGCCCGTCCGGTCCGTCTGGGGTCCTGCGGCAATATCCGTCAGGCTGGAGCGGGCCGATGCCAACCAGCTGGCGGCCTGATCAGTGCCCGGCATGGGACAGCCCCTCCCTGATCCGGACCAGATCGGCCTGCCAGTTCGAGGCCACCGTCAGATAAGGCGTCTTCACGGCAAACCCTTCCACAAGGTCAGGATCGACGGCCCATGTGATGGAAGGGTTTCCCCCGACAGCCGTTGTAAGGGCATTTTCATAAGTCTGACGGTCTGTGGCATCGAGCGCCGTAGCCGTAGCGCATGTGAACCCGTCGCGCAGGCTGAGGCGTTCCCTGTCTGGAAGTGTCGCAATCGCTTTGAGAAGTCTGGAGAAAAGCGTGTCGCGGGCCGTGCTGCAACACCCAGTCTCCGCCAGAAGCCGACCTGAAATATCGCAGGACAGGGCCGCCGCGTCCGAACGCCAGCGCGCCTGACTTTCTGCCTCTTCCTGCGCAATCCTCTGCTTTGCGCCCTCCTCCAGAGCGGCGGCATCCTGCTGGGCCTTCGCCAGAATGGCCTGTCTTGCGCTCTGGGCATCCTGCTGGGCCTGCTGCACGATACGGGCTCCTTCCTGCTCGAACCCGTTGCGGGCGTCCCGGATGGCCGTGCGGTCTGCTTCAAGCTGCTTCTGTCCGTCCGTGACCTGCGCAAGCTGTGCCGCGATCTCCTGCTGACGACCTGAAATGACGGCGCAGATCGGGCGCCACAGGAATTTGGAAAGCAGCCAGATCAGAACGCTGACGTTGATGACCTGTAGCCCGATTGTCCA